>NZ_KI912434.1:43686-416976 GCF_000518425.1 Pseudoalteromonas sp. 23_GOM-1509m | reverse complement strand
ACAGATAGCGACACGTTTAGCCCCGCAAAATGATTGAGTATTATTGCGGATTGGTATTAGCGCACTGGCTCCAAATAACAGAACCACGTTACAGCAAAATGCTGTTTTTTATTGTTTTAAATTTGAAGATGAATTACGCAATATCTTAAAAAAAGAGACTGCCAGCCAATCTCATCATGTATATGCTTCCTATCAGATTACTAATAACTTATAGACTTAACATTCTCATGCAGTTATAGATCCTACGTGTTAAAATTTGATTTTAACTTTGCATATTATTGAGGTGTCTATTGCCAACCAGTGATTATCAACGAGTGCTAAATGAGATAACTCAAGAGGTTAAACCTTTATTGAGCCAAGGTAAGGTTGCTGATTATATCCCTGCTCTTGCTGAAGTTGATCTTGAGCAGTTTTCTATTGCCATTTACACCACTGAGGGGGAGATATTTTGCGCGGGTGATTGTGAACAGCGTTTTACTATTCAATCTGTTTCTAAAGTAATGACTCTTACATTAGCGCTGCAACGTTATGGCGATGAACTATGGAGTAGAGTGGGTAAAGAGCCCTCTGGAACAGCATTTAATTCACTGACACAGCTTGAGTTTGAAAAAGGCATACCCCGTAACCCATTTATTAATGCGGGTGCCATAGTTACCTGTGATGCTTTATATAGTCGTTTATCAGCACCCATGCACTCTATGCTGGAAACATTTCGCGATTTATCTGGTAATCGAAGTATCGTAATAGATAAACAAGTGGCTAATTCAGAGTATGAGTTTAGGCATCGAAATGCGGCAATGGCACACTTAATGAAATCATTCGGTAACTTTGAAAATGAAGTTGATGATGTGCTGTGGTCATACTTTAATTTTTGTGCCATAGAACTTAATTGTATCGAACTTGCTAAGGCGTACAATTTTTTAGCTAATAAAGGGATAGACTATAGTTCTTCTAAACGAGTGCTTTCTAGTCGTCAGAATAAGCAACTAAATTCGTTGTTATTTACCAGTGGTTTATATGATGCGGCGGGTGATTTTGGTTATCGAGTAGGAATGCCGGGCAAATCAGGGGTTTCTGGCACTATATTGGCGGTGTTACCGAATAGATTTACTGTGGCAGTGTATTCCCCAGGATTAAACTCTTTTGGTAATTCAGTCGCAGGAATAGCAGCATTAGAGCTGCTATCTAAAAAGCTTGATATATCGATATTTTAAATACGCTGAGTGCATTGGGATTTTATTGATCCCAATACACTTGCTCTAAGCAATCTTCTCGCTCTGGTAAGCCACGTGATAAGCGTGGAGAATGCTGAACCAGTACTTCGTAACTTGCACGGTTGGCGTATTTACTAATTTGAGCGAGCGAAGAGTAGGTAATCGCTTGTTGCTGATGTTTTGCTGAATTAGCAACGTTCAACTTATGATAAACATTCGCTGATAAGTCATGCAATACAGCGGCTAAAGCACAATCACCAGCGCCGTTGGTATTTTTAATCGAGTCAGGCCCGCCCATAAACGGAGCAGTATGACTATATGCCTTTATTGGGTTTTCACAGTCAACTTTACGCATTGCACGTGAAAACTCATAACGATTAAAGTCAGGGATAGCACCAGGCAAAAGTGGATACTCTGTTTCGCGTTTGAAACTGTCATCAACAAAACCGGCCATAAATAAGCCTTTTTCACCGGCAGTACAAATTACTAAATCAACCCAGTCTAATGCTTTGTCGGCAGCTAGTAATGGATCTTCAAATCCAGTAATTGCTTGGCCTTCTTCTTCGTTCATAGCAAGGATATCAACATGCTTTTCTACAAAGTTAGCCCACCATGTCGGATCCTGCTCGATAAGAAACTTAGTACCGAGTGTTAATACAACCGGTACATCTGCATCGTTAGCATACTTGATTGCTTGCATGGTCGCTTCGGTCATGGTTTCATCGCCTTGAGTACGCATTAAATAAGCGCTAATCACTAATGCCGATGAGCCTTCGATTAGCTCTTTATCAATTGACTCAGGCTTTAGATAATTCATTAGGCCAGCACTAATGGCAAAGGTGCGTTCACCCGTTTCATCAATCAATGTGAAACAGCGGCCTATAGGACCATCTACAGGCTGTAAGTAGTCTAAGTCTACGCGACTTGAGTTATTACATAAAAAGCGATAAGCATAACTGCCTATTTTTATGTTTTCACTCATTACACCTAATAGCACCGAACGGTCATCAGCAAGTACGGAATAGTTGTGCATCGTGTTGCCAACGGTTCCGCCTGCGAATTCGTAATCGACCATGTCGTTTAGTTTTAAGCGATCGTATAAAGCATTGGTGATGTCATTATCTATAACTTGCGACATCCCTCGGCGCAATTGAAATTCATCGAGAAAAGCTTGGTCAACCTTAGCTTCTATATCAACAACGATTTGATCGATCCCCGTAATATAGCTGCGGTGTAATCGCTCAGTGGCGTTAAGTTGATTGGTCAGTGGATCTTTGGCTTCCACTGGAAAATAATGTTTATGCCTGCGGCGTCCAGGAAATTTCATTTGCTACCCGTGTTGTGAGCTAAATAAAAAAAGCGTGAGATTATAGCGTAAATCCTGCCTTATGAGCCATGACAAACCACTTAAATTTGTTTTATTTTTGCAATAAAGTGATCAATGACGCATTTTATTGCGCTAAGTTGGTATAATTACGGCATAAAAAATAGTTAAGTAATAATAATGACAGAGCCATTTGACGACCAATATTGGATGGAACAAGCGCTTGTGTATGCAAAACAAGCGGAGCAGCTAGATGAGATCCCGGTAGGGGCTATAATTGTTAAAGATAATCAGCTTATTAGCGCAGGCTATAATCGTTCAATTACTGATAACGACCCGTCGGCTCATGCTGAGATGATAGCGGTACGTGAAGCAGGAAAAGTACTTAATAATTACCGCTTAATTGACTGTACTCTTTACGTCACGCTAGAGCCATGCTCTATGTGCGCAGGTTTATTAGTACATAGCCGAATTAAACGCTTAGTATTTGGTGCAGCCGATGCTAAAACGGGTTCTGCTGGTTCAATTATGAACCTTTTACAAGAACCTCGTTTAAACCATCAGGTAGAAATAACGGGTGGGGTATTAGAAACACAATGTGCAGAGACTATTTCTAGTTTTTTTAAGCGTCGCCGAGCACAAATAAAGGCGGCAAAGCAAGCCGCTCGTAATAGTAACAGCGATTAGTCAGCTGCTGCTATTAAGGCGTCTAATTCAGCCATTTGCTGCATAGCAAACATGCGGCGGCGCCAAATTATTTTTTTATGTAAATTTCTTAACATCACTCGACGACGAGTGGCGGTTGAGTGCTTTATACAACGTTTAAGTTGATGTGTACGTCTACGTTTAAGCATGACTTATCCTTATGTGCTTGGTAATGACACAAAATTTTATACAATTAAGCCAGATTATTGAATAATTGATTACAAGTAAACAACTATTTGATTTTCTGATGTTCAGTTAAATACTAAGCAGCGTATTTATTTTTTTTCCTCAGCGGAATTACTCGTACGTTGCTCTGAATCATCAGGTTTAACGATTTTCTTTTCTGTTTCATTTGTTGAGGTAATCGGCGCCATTGCATTATTTTCATCAAGCCAAACAAGCGCATCGTAATAGCGACGTATATTATCAACATAGGTCACTGCTACATCACCGCGAGCATAGCCATAACGGGTATTACGATAGTGACGTTTTTTTACTAACAATGGTAAGCGCTTTTTAACGTCAGCCCATTTATCAGGGCTAGCTCCCTGTTGCTCGGTAATAATACGGGCATCGTTAACGTGTCCCCAACCTACATTATAGGCGGCAAGTGCAAGCCAAGTACGATCCGGTTGAGGGATTCGATCCGGGACGCGTTTAATTAATTTTGCTAAGTATTGGGCACCACCGCGTATATTTTGCTCTGGTTCTAAGCGGTTTGTTACACCGACTTGTTTTGCTGTGCGTCTTGTTAGCATCATAATACCACGCACACCGGTTGGTGACTTAGCTCGCGGGTTCCACATCGACTCTTGATAACTTAATGCTGCCAGTAAGCGCCAATCTAGGCTACCTGCATATTGCATAAACCAAGGTTGATATTTAGGCAGTGTTTCTTTAATTGCGTCTATATAGGCCAAGGTATTAACGTAATTAAATTGGCGGACATGACCGAAGTATTTTTCTTCGAGCACATAAAGTTGATTATTTTGTTTTGCTTCACCAAAAAAGGGAACTAATAATGCGTATAGGGAATCATCATTCGACTTTCTTAGTATCCATGCAATTGAATCATTTCGGGTAACTGAAAAGCCAATACTTAAATTAGGGTGATAGCGACGAAATAGCGCTAAAGTATGTGAATCCGCTAAGGTGTAATCTATTTCGCCGTCAATAACTGCTTGCAGTAATTCTTCTTCATCAAACTCTTCGGTTTCATTCCAGCTTAAGTTTGAGTTGGTTTGTTGAATTTCTTCTAATGTTAATGAATGGCTACTTTTAGCGATAACGGTGAAGTTTCCGGTTAAATCATCAAAATCACGAGGGCGTTCACGGCCTTGTTTAAAGACTAATTTTTGGCTAATTGTTCTGTATGTAGGGCCATAGCGATAGCGCTCAGCACGTACTTTATTGTAGGTAAGCCCTGAGGCAATTAAATCGAGGTCACCACTGTCCAAGCGCGCAAACATTTCGGATAAATTAAAAAAGGGTACAATTTCAAGCTCTACCCCTAAGTAGTCTGCAAACGCTTGAGAGAGCTCAAATTCAAATCCTTGCTCCCCTTGAACGGCTTGATAGTAATTACTTGCACTGGCAAGTGTACCAATACGAATTTTGTTTTCAGATTTGATTTGGGCAAGCTGTGTTGATTGCTCTTGTGTATTACATGCACACAAAAGTATGACTAACGTAATGATTGTTATTAGCTTTATCTTCAACATATTCGCCTCTTTAGCATCCTATCTCCTGTTATAACAAAACTTACTGATTACGTCACTTATCGTTTAATCGCAGTGAGTAAAAAATAGGTGTAAACAAAAAGAAAAAGTTAATTTAATGAAAAGCGCATTTTTGAGTTAAATCTGAGAGTAATTTGGACTATAATACGCGCCTAAAATATCGTTCAATCCCTAACCCCGGGTGAAATTACTTATGTTGATCCTTCGTGGTGCACCAGCACTTTCAGAGTTCAGAGTTAATAAAATTTTAGCGCGTTGCCAACAATCGCAACTTCCTGTCACCAATGTATATGCCGAATACGCTCACTTTGCCGATTTAACATCGCCATTAAACACTGATGAGCACACCAAACTTGAAAAGTTATTAACCTACGGCCCAACAATTGCTGAGCATGCGCCAGCAGGTCAGTTGGTATTAGTGACGCCTCGTCCTGGTACAATCTCGCCATGGGCTTCGAAAGCGACAGATATCGCTCATAACTGTGGGCTTAAACAAGTTCATCGCGTAGAGCGAGGTATTGCTTACTATGTTGAAGGTGATTTAAGTGCAGAACAGTTAGCACAAGTTGCAGCACTTCTTCATGACCGCATGACTGAAGCTACTCACAGTAAATTAGAAGATGCCGCGCAGTTATTTCGCAGCGATGCACCTCGTCCAATGTCATCAGTTGATATTTTAGGTGGCGGCCGTGAAGCATTAGCCACAGCAAATATAGAGCAAGGGTTTGCGCTTGCTGATGATGAAATTGATTATTTAGTTGAAAACTTTATTAAGTTAGGGCGTAACCCTAACGATATTGAACTGTTTATGTTTGCTCAAGCGAACTCAGAGCATTGTCGTCATAAAATATTTAATGCTGATTGGACTATTGATGGCATTGAACAACCAAAGTCGTTGTTCAAAATGATTAAAAACACCTTTGAGCATAATCCTGAAAATGTATTATCTGCTTATAAAGATAATGCAGCCGTAATGAAAGGCTCAAAGGCGGGTCGCTTCTTCCCGAATGCACAAGGTGAATATGCGTATCACCAAGAAGACATTGAAATATTAATGAAGGTTGAAACCCATAACCACCCAACGGCTATTGCTCCTTTCTCTGGTGCGGCAACAGGGTCGGGCGGTGAGATTCGCGATGAGGGCGCAACTGGTCGTGGTTCAAAACCAAAAGCGGGTTTAGTGGGCTTTACTGTATCTAATTTACGTATTCCTGGTTTTGAACAGCCTTGGGAAAGTGATTTTGGTAAGCCTGGCCGTATTGTTAATGCTCTAGATATTATGACTGAAGGCCCATTAGGTGGTGCTGCGTTTAATAACGAGTTTGGCCGTCCTAATTTATTAGGTTATTTCCGTACTTACGAAGAAAAAGTGACCAGTCACAATGGTGAAGAGGTGCGTGGTTACCACAAGCCAATTATGCTTGCCGGTGGTTTAGGTAATATCCGTGCTGATCATGTTCAAAAAGGCGATATTCCAGTTGGTGCAAAACTCATTGCACTAGGCGGCCCTGCAATGAACATTGGCTTAGGCGGTGGCGCTGCATCAAGTATGGCATCGGGTCAATCAAATGAAGATTTAGATTTTGCCTCTGTACAGCGTGAAAACCCAGAAATGGAACGTCGTTGCCAAGAAGTCATCGACAAATGTTGGCAGCTAGGTGATGCAAATCCAATTGCGTTTATTCATGATGTGGGTGCAGGTGGTTTATCTAACGCATTCCCTGAACTTGTTAGTGACGGTGGACGTGGCGGTAAATTTCAGCTTCGCAATATCCCAAATGATGAACCGGGCATGGCACCACACGAAATTTGGTGTAATGAATCGCAAGAGCGCTATGTACTCGCTGTCGCTGTTGAAGATTTTGATCGTTTTGAAGCTATTTGTAAGCGTGAAAGAGCGCAATATGCGGTTATTGGTGAAGCAACTGCAGAGCCTCATTTAACGGTTGCTGATAGTCACTTTGAAAATAATCCTGTTGATTTACCGCTCGATGTTTTATTAGGAAAAGCACCTAAAATGCATCGTGATGTAACATCACAACAAGTGTTAGGTAAAGCACTCGACGTTGAAAATATCAGTGCTGCTGATGCTGCAGAACGTTTATTACGTTTACCAACCATTGCTGAAAAAACCTTCCTCATTACTATTGGCGATCGTTCGGTAACAGGTTTAGTAGCACGCGATCAAATGGTAGGCCCATGGCAAGTACCAGTAGCTAACTGTGCAGTAACCGCAGCAACGTATGACACTTACCATGGTGAAGCAATGTCACTGGGTGAACGTACGCCTGCAGCACTACTTAACTATGGCGCTTCAGCGCGTTTAGCAGTGGCAGAATCGTTAACGAATATTGCCTGTGCAAACATTGGCTCTCTTGAAAATATTAAGTTATCTGCAAACTGGATGGCCGCAGCGGGACACCCAGGAGAAGATGCCGGTTTATACGAAGCGGTAAAAGCGGTGGGTGAAGAGTTATGTCCGGCACTTGGGTTAACAATTCCTGTAGGTAAAGATTCTATGTCGATGAAAACGACATGGAAGAACGAAGATGATGCTACAGAGCAATCTGTAACATCACCGTTATCGCTTATTATCACTGCTTTTGGTCGTGTTGAAGACGTACGTAAAACAGTGACCCCACAGTTACGAACAGATAAAGGCGATACATCGCTTATTTTAGTTGACTTAGGCGCGGGCAAAAACCGACTGGGTGCATCAAGCCTTGCTCAGGTTTATAAGCAATTAGGTGATACAACACCTGATGTAGATAGCCCAGAGCTACTAAAAGGTTTTTACAACGCAATGCAAGCGCTAGTCGCTGATAGCAAGTTGCTTGCGTACCATGACCGTTCAGACGGTGGTTTATTTACCACTATCGCTGAAATGGCGTTTACCGGTCACACCGGTGTTACCGTTGATTTAGCGACTTTGACCGGCTCTGATATTGAAGCGCTTTATAACGAAGAGCTAGGTGCTGTAATTCAAGTAGCGAATAGCGATTTAGAGGCTGTAAATGCGGTATTTGAGCAGCATGGAGTTGCCGCAATTAGTCATGTGATTGGCTCGCTAAATAACGACGATAACATCGTGTTTAATCGTGGTGAGCAAACAGTACTTAATCATACTCGTACTGAACTTCGTACAATTTGGGCCGAAACAACGTATCAAATGCAAGCGCGTCGTGATAACCCAGATTGTGCTAAGCAAGAGTTTGACGCTAAGTTTGACGCAAAAGATCCTGGCTTAAATGTAAAACTTAACTTTGATTTAAATGAAGATGTTGCAGCTCCATATATTGCAACTGGTGCTAAACCGCAAATGGCTATTTTACGTGAGCAAGGTGTAAACTCTCATTTAGAAATGGCAGCTGCATTTAACCGTGCGGGCTTTGCAGCGGTTGATGTGCACATGAGCGACATTTTAGAAGGGCGCTTAACACTTGAGCAATTTAAAGGCTTAGTGGCGTGTGGCGGTTTCTCTTACGGTGATGTGCTTGGTGCGGGTGAAGGTTGGGCTAAGTCAATACTGTTTAATGACATGGCACGCGATCAATTCCAAAGTTTCTTCCACCGTGAAGACACCTTTAGCTTAGGGGTATGTAACGGTTGTCAGATGCTATCAACATTAAAAGAGTTGATCCCAGGTACTGAGCATTGGCCACGCTTTGTAACGAACAAGTCAGAGCGTTTTGAAGCACGCTTTAGCTTAGTTGAAATACAAGAGAATCCATCGGTATTCTTTAATGGTATGGCGGGCTCGCGGATGCCAATTGCGGTATCTCATGGTGAAGGCCATGCAGAGTTTGCAAACGAAGCAGCAACAAAAGCAGCACTTGCAAGTGGTACTGTAGCGGTTAAATTTGTTGATAACTACGGCAACCCTACAACGCAATACCCAGCGAACCCGAACGGCTCGCCAGAAGGTATCACAGGTATTACATCAACAGATGGCCGTGCAACTGTAATGATGCCACATCCAGAGCGTGTATTTCGTACTGTTGCTAACTCTTGGCACCCAGATGAGTGGAAAGAGGATAGCCCATGGATGCGTATGTTCCGTAATGCGCGTAAAAATGTAGGTTAATATACACACTAGATTCATGATCTGGATGTAAAATAAAAAAGGCTGCCTTGTGCAGCCTTTTTTGATTATAGTGACTAAAAAACATGTAAGGATAATATGTTTAAGCGCATTGGTTTAATTGTTGGCACTCTTTTACTGAGTCTATTATTACTCGGGTATGTATTTCGCTTGCCTTTACTACAATGGGCCATTGCCCCTGAACTTAAAAAAGCAGGTGTCACATTAAGCTGCCTCGATTTTTCAATTACCTCAAAGTTAAATATACATGCCGACACTGTGTGTTTAAATTATCAAAACCAACAATTACAACTCTCTGATATTACTGCAAATACAAAGCATGTCAGTGTTCAAAGTGCAATATTAACGCTCAATCCATTACCTAAAAGTGATAACGCTAATCAACCGGCTAAACAGCTTGAGATAGCGCTACCTTCAAATCGCCCACTCATTAATATTAAACAGCTTGTAGTAAACAGTAATCAGCTCAATAAACCATTAAAAGTTAGTGTATTAGAACCTGCGCTAAATCAATTTAATGTAACGGGCGATATAAATGCGCGTGCTACTTTAACCTCCAATAAAATAAGTGGTCAGCTAGCAGTTGATGACATTTTGTTAAAACAGGTAATAAACACTAAAAACACCTTACTCGATGCTGTTAACTTTAATACTCAACAAGTGTTTAGTTTTGACGGGATTGAGCTTAAGTTGAACGGGGGGATTAGCGCTCAATTTGCTCATACGTTTGAGCAATGCCAATTTAATTTATTAACCACTGGCCAGATGGCTACTCGCTTTAATTTAAATAACCAAGCGTTAATCCTAGATACCGGTTCACTTAATAACAAAATTAATTTAACCCCTCGCTGTACTGAGTTAATTCCACCAAGTAAGTACGCAGATTATGTAAGCAAACAAGTTGCTTTAAATTGGCAGGTTAAGCTTTCTCAAGCTCTTCGCATAGAACAAGGGGAGCTGAGTATTCCAGTAATCAATTTGATGAGTGAAGGTAATAAGCACTTTGATATTTTAATAACAGACACCGCACTCTCTATTAACGCTTTGCTTGATAATATTCAGGCAAAGGTGTCTGCTCAAATAAACACGCCAGATATAAACAGCATTAATATAAGCGCTCAGCTAAATGGTACTAAAGTTAAAGGTGATTACAACGTTGAGCTTGAAAGGCTACCCGCATTTATCCCTGTTACTGCTAATATGCTTAATTTCAGTGGTTACTTTGAATTAAGTGAATTTATTGACTCAAAACCCGTCGGGTACACACAGAGTAAATTTTCCGTTGCTAGCTTTGAAGCTTTTGATGTAAAAGCGGTACATTATCAAGGTGGTTTAACCGCGAAAATGGATAAACAACTAAATGCAGAAATTACATTAACTAATCAGTTAAAAAATGCGGCATATAAAGAATTTAAACTTACCAATATAAATAATAGTCTCACGGCAAAAGCAAACCTAGGTGTAGGTGAGTTATTTGCTCATTTAACTGCGAAAACGCAAATTAAGGCTCTTAATAGCGCTGATATAAGACTGAATAATATAAAAATAGACTCGAGTGGATTACAAAGCCGTGCACTTAAAGCGTCGCACCATGCGTTTATAGATGATATTGAGTTGGTGGTAAATCATCATATATCGTCACAGGCGCATCCGTTTGAGGTGATTGTGCCAGCGCAAAGTGTGTTGCCATTAAACACCTTTATTAATCAGTTTTATCCACTTGCTAAGCTGACAAAAGGTACTTTTAACGGCAATATTAGTGGCGATGTCAATTTACAAAGGGCATCCTTTGATATAGATACTCGCCAATTAAGTGGACTTTATAATGACTACCTTGCAAGTGATTTTAGTAGTGTATTTAGCGGGGAATTTAATTCAGGTAGGCTTAATGTAAAACCCACTACCTTTCATTTAAATGAGTTTAGAGCGGGCGCAGTTATCAAAGGCCTTAAAGGGCAATGGCTCGTCAATAACAATAATGTGCTTGTTAGTAATGTTGAAGGTAATGTGCTTGGCGGTACATTTTTATTAGATAACTATACGCTTGGACAAGAAACCCAAGTTAGCACTGTAACGTTTAATAATATTGATGCAAGTAAGCTGATCACCCTTGATGATAAGTCGGGTATTACTTTAACAGGGCGTTTGGCTGGTACACTGCCAGTGAGCGTTAATAAAAATGGTGTGCACATTAGCCAAGGCAGTCTGTTTAGTCAAGGCGAAGGCAATTTAAAAATTAGCAATAATGCTGCATTTGATTCTGTGATGCAGCAACAGCAAGAGTTGCAACCTGTACTGGGGTTATTGACTGATTTAGATATTCAAAAACTCAATAGCAGCGTTGTACTTAAAAATGATGGTTGGTTAAAGCTTGGAGTTAATTTACAAGGTTATAATCAGCAAGCGCAGCAGCAAGTTAACTTTAATTACAACCATGAAGAAAACATATTTACGCTTTTACGGGCACTGCGTTTAAGTGATGAAATTACACAAAAAGTTGAGCAACAATTTTCACAAAAAGGAAATGGGCAATGAGACAGTCGTTATCGATAAAAGTGCTGCTCGCGTTAGCAGCAATATCAGCGCTAAGTGCGTGTACGCATCGTGTTGAGGTGTCGGCTAAAGAGCCAATCACTATTAATTTAAATGTTAAGGTTGATCATGAAATTCGTGTCAAAGTAGATAAAGAGCTCGATAATTTATTTAGCGATGACAGTGAGTTATTTTAAGGAGCTAGAATATGAATATTAAAAATAAATTAAATATAGTAACCCTAATCAGTGCCGTTTGTATGTCATTTTCAGTTTGGGCTATGAGTTTAGATGAAGCTAAAAGCCAAGGCTTAGTTGGTGAAAACAGCTCAGGCTACCTTGGATTAGTTGTACAAAATACAGAAGCAAAAGCGGTTGTTGATGACGTTAACGAAAAACGTAAGGCACAGTACTTAAAATTAGCTAAAAAGAATAACTTGTCACTTGCACAAGTTGAGGCATTGGCAGCGGCAAAAACAATCGAAAAAACGCAAAGCGGCCACTACATTGAAGTAAACGGTAGCTGGGTCAAAAAATAAAGTTAATGGGTTAACTAAAGGTATTAAAAGCCGAGCTTATACGCTCGGTTTTTTACAGTTCTCTAATAATTGTTGCCAAAAATCAATACCTTTTCGGCGTGCTAAGTTTATATTATGCTCAGGAATAGACTCAGGTTCGTCATAATTTTCAAGTGCTTCACTCATACTTGCTTCACGAATTAGGTGCAAGGTAGGAAACGGCGCTCTATTTGTGTAGTTGGCCGCATCGGTTTCATCGCTATCGGCAAATACATAATCGGGGTGAAAATTAGCAATTTGATATTTACCTTCAAAGCCTTGTGCAATCAATAGTGCATTTGCTAAATCGACTAAATCTAAAAAGTCTTCAAAGTCACTAAAACCGTTATCGAACATGATTAGCGTGGTTTCTCGTTCGCGCTCGCGGTCAAGCTCGATACATTGCTCAAGCATATCCATTACAGCATCATCGATAGTCTTAGCGTTACTTACAATGTAATGAATACAGTTGTTTTCGACTTCTTTACGGGCAAACGGACAAAAGTTATATTTTACAATAACGGATGAAACCCATTCTCGGGTTTGGC
Organism: Pseudoalteromonas sp. 23_GOM-1509m; assembly: GCF_000518425.1. Classification (NCBI taxonomy): domain Bacteria; kingdom Pseudomonadati; phylum Pseudomonadota; class Gammaproteobacteria; order Alteromonadales; family Pseudoalteromonadaceae; genus Pseudoalteromonas; species Pseudoalteromonas sp. 23_GOM-1509m. The sequence continues at coordinate 404,256 of NZ_KI912434.1, read as the reverse complement.
TAATAGCTATGTTATTCACTGTTTTGGCTCTAAGTATTGATTAATAATAGTGAGTGTTTTTTTTATGGCGCCTTGGTTTTTAGCAACACATTGCGCCGCTTTTGTGCCGAGCGTTTGGCATGCCTTTTTATTTTGGCTAAAGGTAATGAGTTGTTGTGCCAGTTCATCTGAATTTTCTACCACGCATGCCCCTTTGAGCTTTGTTAACTCAGGATAGACATGATCAAAGTTATACGTGTGAGGGCCTGTTATTACACCGACCGAAAATGCGGCTGACTCAAGCGGGTTATGACCACCACGACGAATCAAACTACCGCCAATATAACTAACATTAGCCGCGCCGTATAAGCACTGTAATTCACCTAGCGTATCGGCAAGTAAAACGTGTTCGTTTTGGTAATTATTTTGGCTACGACGACTAAAGCTTAAAGTACTTTGTGTGAGTAGTTCAGCCACTTTATCAAATTGCTCGGGGTGTCGCGGGGCAATAATCAATAAAGCATCAGGCTGCTTTTTTAACAACTGCTGGTGGGCATCGAGTATTAATTCATGCTCTATAGGGTGAGTAGAGCCTGCCACCCATATAAAACGTTCTTGGCTATTATAGTACTGTTTGAGCACGCTCACCTTTGTAAGTTGCTCTTGATTGGGGCTTATATCAAACTTGATTGAACCTGTAACATGGCTTTTTGAAGGCTCAAGCCCAAGTGTAATAAAACGCTCTGCATCTGTTTTATTATGACTGGCTAACGCAGTAATAGATTGCATAATACGGTGAGTTAACTGCGCAACCTTTTGATAACCCTGCTGCGACTTTTCAGAAAGTCTCGCATTAACAACCAATACCGGGATTTTTTTGTTATGCGCATTAGCCATAATATTTGGCCACAATTCAGTTTCTAAAATACATAGTAACTGCGGTTTTACGCGTTTTAAAAATCGAGCAGTGGCAAAAGGAAAATCGATAGGTAAATAACTAATAGCGACGGTATCTTTAAATTGTGCTGTTATTTGTGCGCGTCCAGTTGGGGTATTACAAGTGATCAAAATATTTAGCTGCGGGTGCTCATTTTGCAACGCTTTAATTAATGGCGTAGCTGCTAATACCTCACCTACAGAAGCACAATGAATAACAACAGGTTTAGTGTTATTAGAAAATAAACAGCGACGTACAAACCCAAAACGTTCTTTAAAATGCGCGCGATAACCCGAATTTTTTTTACCACGTAATACATATAAATAAAATATGATCAAAGGGCTAATAATGATTAGTGCAAGTGAATAAAAAGTGCGTGCCATACTGAGCTTTGTTTAAGGTAATTGTAGCTAGTTTATCGTGAAACGGCTTATTTCTAAACATACAAAGTATAAAAGTTGGTTTGAGTTCATTTACTAGGGTATAAACTAAATCAATGTCATTCAAATCACGCTATTGCATCAGTTTCATGATTTTAGGAAATGCTTATGGTTACTTTTATAACAAAAACGATTTCCATGCAGTAAGCCTTTGATTTTAGTTTCTGTGAAACATCTAATTTAGTTATATAGAGGTGATTTGGCTATAAAATTATGGAATAATGAAATTAATTTTTCCTGCCATTTCAGTTCCAAGAGGAATATCTCATGTCAATTATAGATTCAGTGGCAACCAGCTACCTAGAAAGTTTAAACCGTCATCAAGTATTGTTTGAAACAATGGAGGCGTATCATCAAGAGGTAATGCAGTTGCTAGAAGCATGTCATAGTGCTTTACAAGCTGGTGGTAAGGTTGTTTGGTTTGGTAATGGCGGCAGTGCTGCCGATGCTCAGCATTTAGCTGCAGAGTTTGTGGTGCGTTATAAATTAGAGCGAGGCCCATTAGCGTCTATTGCTTTAACCACAGACACGTCTATTTTAACAGCGCACAGCAACGATTATCATTTTGATACTGTGTTTGAGCGCCAAGTACAGGCGCTATGTAAACCTGAAGATATCGTGATTGGTTTAACTACATCAGGTACCAGTAAAAATATCAATTTAGCATTAGAAGCTGCTAACAAAATAGGGGCATTCACGGTTGCATTTACTGGCCGTGACGGCGGGCAAGTAAAAGATATTGCAAAGTTACCTATTATTATTAAAAACGACGAAACCGCGCGTATTCAAGAAGCACACATGTTTATTGGCCATTGGTTATGTGAAGCCATGGATATGGTTGTTGCGGAGCAGCAGTAATGGATTTATCTTTACTAAAGAACTTATCAGCAGCACGTATTTTAGTGGTGGGCGACGTGATGCTCGATCGCTATTGGTATGGTGATTCAGGGCGTATCTCACCAGAAGCGCCAGTACCCGTTGTTAAAGTAAGTAAATTTGAAGACAAGGCTGGCGGTGCGGCTAATGTGGCTAAAAATATAGCCCGTTTAGATGGTAAAGTGGGGTTGTTAGGCCTTATTGGTGAGGACGAAAGTGGGCAAATTTTAGAAAATATTTTAGAAGGTGAAAAAATAAATTCACAGCTTGTCAGCGTGTGTGATTTACCGACTATTTCTAAAATGCGTGTAATTAGCCGTCATCAGCAAGTGGTACGTTTAGATTTAGAAGAAACTTTTAACGAATCACATAGCCAGCTTTTATTAAATCGATTAGAGCTTGTGCTAAATGATTACGACTTTATAGTGTTTTCTGATTACAACAAAGGCTCGCTATCGCTGATCAAAGAGATGATAAGTGTGGCCAAAAAAGCAGGTAAAACGGTACTTGTTGATCCTAAATCATCGGACTTACAGTTATATCGCGGTGCTGATTATATAACCCCTAATTTAAATGAATTTAAATTAGCAGGCGGGCAAGTGGGCTCAGAAGAGACACTTGCAAGTAGTGCACGAAACCTCATTAGTGATGCGGGTATAACGGCGATGTTACTTACCCGTTCAGAGCAAGGTATGTCGCTTATAAATGCCACTGAAAAATATGATTTTGCAGCTCAAGAGCTTGAGGTCAGTGACGTAACTGGCGCTGGGGATACTGTTATTGCAACCCTTGCCGTTATGTTAGGTGCGGGCATGACTGCCAAAGATGCAGTCGAAATTGCAAACTTAGCAGCCGGTATTGCGGTGAGTAAATTGGGCGCGGCTACGGTTTCTCCAGAAGAGTTAAGTCGAAAGCTGGGGCAATACTTACAGGCAACTGGCGAGCATTATCAAACCCCGTTTGATGACGTATTGCAGCATATTGAATTTGCTAAGCAAAATGGTGAAACGATTGTATTTACTAATGGTTGCTTTGATATTTTGCATGCAGGGCATGTGCGGTATTTAGCGCAAGCTAAAGCCCGTGGGGACAGATTAGTGGTTGGTTTAAACAATGATGAATCTATTGCTCGTTTGAAAGGCCCAGAACGCCCAATAAACCCATTAGATGAGCGCGCCATGGTCCTCAGTGCACTTGCCTCCGTTGATTGGGTTATCCCGTTTGGAAGTGCTGATGAAAATGACACGCCGGCAAAACTTATCGAGCAAATAAGCCCTGATATTCTTGTCAAAGGCGGCGACTATACGGTAGAACAAATAGCCGGTGCGGAGCATGTGCTGCGCCATGGCGGAAAAGTCGAAGTGCTTGAGTTTTTAGATGGCTGTTCAACATCAAAAGTGATTAGCAAAATAAAAAGCTAGTTAATGAAATCAAAAAAAGGGGATAAACTGCAGTTTATCCCCTTTTTTAATGTTATTAATGAAACTAAAAGTTGTATTCGAACTTAGCAAATGCAGACGTATCGTTTTCTGCTCCATCGTTATTAGAGGCAAGTCCGCCAAGGGTTAAGCGCCCCCCCATGGCAAGCATTCTGTAGCGTACTTCAAGTTGTTTAGAACTAAAGCCTGTTTTAGTAATCGAATTACCTAAATCTGGATTATTAGGGTAACGGTCGCGGTTGTCGCTATTGAAGTCAATATCACGCAGTTTTACTTGCCAATCAGTTCCGTTAGAAAGTTGCCCAAGTACAGTAAGTACTAGTGACTGCGTATCATTATCATAAGTAGAGCCGATAGGACGTCCATGATAGCGATAGCCTGAATTATATATACTGTGTTCATAGTAGCAGTTTTCGGTTGCCGATGAAGCAGAGCACGCAACGCCGGTATCAGTGTACTCTAGGTTAAATAAAATATTCTGATCATAAATGCGAGTCGTAGTTTGTATTCCACCAAGGTAACCTCTGTCTACTGGCTTAATGCCGCCACTGGTATCTTCACCAATCGTGCTTACATACACGGCGTAAGGTTGATTAAACAACGTGTCAGACCAACGAATATCAAAGCCTGCTAACTGGTTACCCAAGCGAGTGATAAGCTCACCATCACAATCATTGGTACCATCAACACACTCTCCTCCGCCGGTTATTAAATCAAAAAAGTCGCCCGCTGAACTGGGTTGTCCCTTGCCAGCCCATTGTGCTGACCAACTAAAGCCAATTTCTAATTGTTGAATTGGACGAAGATTTAAACGAGTACTCCACAATAACGCATCTGGTACAACTCGGGTTGACTCTAGCTTTGCCATTTGTGCAGTAAAGCTCCACTGACCAATCCAACTCAGCCAAGGTGTTTCAAATGCACTGCTTTGTTCTCTGCTGATACTTATTGCAGGAAGTGGTTTGGCGTTACCAGACATAATTAGACTGTTATCAACGCCTGGTCCCCAAAACTGTTCAACCGCACCGGCTCTAAATATCCAATTACCCAAACGATACGCTAAATAGCTATCATCAAGTGAGGTATCATTGCAGTCAGTCAGTGCTTGCTCATTGTTAACTATATCGTCTGTTGTTTTACCGTTGACTAAGCAGTTTTTGCCATCACTGCGGTGATTAAGCGCAATTTTAGCTGCAAAGTTATGTCCTAGGTAAGCATAGGCTGCTGTTAATTCTGACTCTTGGGTATTCGTTGCACCAAAGCTGGTGGTCGCTAATGGGTCTGAGCTGGCAAATGCAGAAAGTTGAACACTATGTGAACCACTGTTTTCTGACTTATAACGATGTTTTACACGCAATAACGCATCTTGTAAGCGAGGTGATAATTGCTCTAGTCCGGCATTATCGATATCAGCAATAAAGCTTTTCCACATTAACGGGTAAGTCGTTACCGGGGCTAAAATAACACCTGCATCGGCGAGTTGCTGGATATCCGCTCTTAACCCAAAATCATCAGGTTTAACCCAGGGTTCAGCATAAACAGGGGCACTCATTGCACAAAAAAGCGAAGAGAGTATAAAAAAATTGTTTCGCAAAGCTCAGATCCTTGTGATTGAAATTGCCGGTAAGTTTAGCAATCTAAGCATCTTATTGCAGTAATTAAATCTGAATTGGTATGTTAAATCATATAGAAAAATGCTTACCATCTATCGCTAAAAAGTTGCCATTGGTATACTGCAGGTCAAATAAGCCAGTGAGATTGTAATGAGCAAAAAACGACTTTTATTTATTCCTGTGTCATCACCTGAGGGGATTGGTGAATATATGCGCTCGTTGCAATTAGCACAAACGTTAAAAAGTGATTACCAAGACGCCTTAGACATCCATTTTATTTTAAATAAGCATACTGCTTATGCTAAGCACTGCCCATTCACTACCACACTACTAAGTCAGTCGCCAACTAAGGAAGTTGAAGCAGTTTGTGAATTAATTGAGCAGTACCAGCCAGATGTTGTGCTGTTTGATTGTGCAGGACGCGCTGAGCAAATGAAAGCGGCAAAAAAAGTGGGTGCTAAAGTTGTCTTTATTTCGCAGCATGCAAAAAAGCGAGCAAAAGGTTTAAAGCTTAACCGAAATAAACTAATTGATATGCATTGGGTAGTGCAACCTGACTATTGCATTGCCCCTCTTACTTGGTATGAAAAACTTAAACTCAGTTATTTTTCGTTGGCCTATCCTTACAATGTTGGACCTTTTACGGCTTTCGCCTCTGAGCAACAAAAGCTGAACACTTTATCTAATTATAATTTAAAAGAAAATGAGTTTTTCATCGTGAATGCCGGCTCAGGCGGGCATACAGTCAATGGCGTGAATTGCGCAGATATATATTTTCAAGCAGGGCTTGTTATTGCTAAACAAACAGGCTTGAAAGGCGTGGTGGTATTTGGCCCTAATTACACTAAGTCGCTACCTAAAACCAATGAGTTAATTTGTTTGCCAAGCCAAGAGGGAACTGAATTTTTAGCCTTACTCAGTCAGGCTAAAATTGCATTACTGAGCGCGGGTGATACTTTACTACAAGCTATTGCTTTGCAAACCCCAACCATTGCTTGTGCTATTTCAAAAGATCAGAGTGATCGAGTCGCACGTTGTGCAGCCACTGGCGTTGTTAAACAAGCTGAGCTTGATATTTTAGACATCACTCAAAAAGTGCAAGAGCTACTTACTGAGCCAAATTATAACAATACACTCAGCCAATATATGTTGTTAGAAAATGTACATAGCTTTGATGTTATAACGAATGGTGTAAAAGTACTGTTGCAGGGGAATAAGCTATGAATATTGTCATTGTAATTGACTCTCTTGTTGGTGGTGGCGCTGAAAAGGTAATGCTTACATTAGCGCAAGAGATGGTATTAAAAGACCACAATGTGACTATCTTGTCATTGGCGCAAAATATTGAATATGACATTCCAACCACTTTGAACGTTGAAAGTTTATTTTCAGGTCGAGCAACAAAAGTAGATCGATTTTGGCAGATAAAAAAGAATATCAGAGTGTTAGAGACATGGTTTGAGCAAAAGTTACGGCAACTTGGGTCTATTGATATAGTACTTTCTAATTTAGATCGTAGTAATAACTTATTAGCGCAGAGTAAAATAAAAAATATCCATTTTGTTGTTCATAACTCAGTTAATGCAGAGCTCGCTAGGCAAAAAAAACTAGGCCCGCTTTCATACTTATATCTTAAAAAGAGTAAACAAAATCTTAATGGTAAATCACTGATCTGCGTGTCCAAAGGGGTTGAAGAAGAAATACAACAAGGCAGCTTAATAACCCCAAGTGCTATTACCACTATTTATAATCCATTCAATTTTAAAACAATCAATGATAAAGCTAATGAGGTGAATACAAATATACCCGATTCTCCCTATCTTATTCATGTGGGACGTTTAGCTAAACAAAAACGCCATGATATTTTATTTTCTGCATTTGCCAAGTTAGATAAAAAATACAAATTAGTGCTGTTATGTAACAAAAAAGAAAAGGCATTAAAGTTAGCCAAAGAATATGGTATTGAAAATCAGCTTATTGTTCCGGGATTTGTACAAAACCCATATAACTGGATAAAGCAGGCAAAAGCTTTATTGTTAAGTTCAGACTTTGAAGGGTTTGGTAATGTGCTAGTCGAGGCTTTAGCAGTAGGTACGCCTGCTGTCAGTACTGAGTGCCCTCATGGTCCAAGTGAAATACTTACGGGTGAACTAAGTAAATATCTAGTACCTATTGGCCAAGGTGAGCTCCTAGCGCTCGCAGTTAAGCAAGTGCTCGCAGATAACCCAAATGTAACCAACGCAGCTATTTTAGAAAAGGTGTGTGCCGATAGAGTAACAGAGCAATACTTAGCGTTAGCAAACTAGTTTTTATTAGGTTAACCCATTATGGTAGTGTTTATTTAAACTTTGCCAATCGTTTTCTTGCCAATGAAAGCTGCTATTGCGGCTTTGCTCTTTTAAAAATGAGCGCTGTAGGCGAGACATGTTGCTTTGTTGCCATTTTTTATCGGGTGTTTTTATTTCGCCGCGGTCAAAATCGATAATAAAAACGTCACCACAATCATCAAATAAAATATTATTAATATTTAAATCAGCGTGATAAACCCCTTTATTATGAAATAACGCAATTGTGCTGGCTATTTTTTTAATTTCAGCTTCATTCAAGGTGCGTTCAATTAGTATATCTAATACGCTTTTAGCGCCGCTTACCGCTTCGGTAATAATATCACCTCGGTAAATAAGACCATGGCGGCCCACTTTAGCGGCAATAGGTTTTGGTACATTTAAACCTAGCTCTATTAATTGTGTCATCAAGCTAAACTCTTTATAAACACGGGTATGCTCAAGCCCCCAGTACAAATACTGATCACTGAGTAGCTTTCCTATCAGGCCGCCACGCCAATAATGGCGTAACACAGCCGTTAAATCTGCGTGTTTAAAAAACCACGCGGTTGCACGTCCCTTTTTAGCGCCAACAATTTTTTGCTGTAGTTGCCAGAAATTGGGATCAAACCAATCTAACTCTATCTGGCTGCTATATTGAGGATGGCTCAAAATGACATGGTTATTTTTGACGTGTTGATTAAACATAGCTCATAGGATTCGCTTTAATATGTGCATATATTAACGTGTTTTCAGGCTAAGGATAAGTACTTGCAATGACGCGATTATAATTTAAGATCGGGTTTTATTATTTTACTCCCAAGGAAACGTGTGACTTCAGCGCCTACTTACACTTCAATTTGTATTTTACGTCTTTCTGCTATTGGTGATGTATGCCATGCAGTAAGTGCGGTACAAGCTATTCAAAAAGCACACCCAAATGCCAAAATTACATGGGTTATAGGTAAGGTCGAGGCGATGCTGTTAGCTGACTTACCAGGCGTTGAGCTTGTTGTATTTGATAAAAAACAAGGTAAAGCGGCACTGAAACAGTTAAAGCAAACCTTTAAAGGGCAGTGTTTTGACGTACTGCTTAATATGCAAGTGGCTTTAAGAGCAGGTTTTGTTGCTCGCTGTATTCCTGCCAAAGTTAAAATTGGTTTTGACTGGGCTCGTTCAAAAGAGCTACATAGTTTATTTATTAATAAACGCATTAAAGCCCAATCTCAGGCGCATGTTTTAGAGGGATTTAAAGGCTTTGCCCAAGCGATTGGTGTTGATGATTATGTCCCTGTATGGAATATGCCCTTTACCAACAAAGATCAAGCTAAAGCTGATGAGCTGTTAGGTGACGATTATTTATCAAATAAGCTATTTGTTATTTCGCCAGCAGCAAGTAAAGCACAGCGTAACTGGTTAGCCGAACGCTATGCTGCGCTTGCGGATTATGCACATACACAGGGGTTTAAAATAGTATTAACTGGTGGACCGACTGAACTGGAAATTAATTTAGCAAATAACATCATTAAACACTCTGATTCACCCATTCTGAACTTGGTGGGTAAAACAAAACTCAAAGAATTATTGTGCGTACTTAAGCGTGCAGACTTAGTACTGGCACCTGACACAGGCCCAGCTCATATGGCTGTGACTGTTGGTACGCCCGTTATTGGTTTATATGCGCATTCAAACCCTGCGCGTACGGGGCCTTATTTATACCAAGACTACGTGGTTGAGGTTTACCATCAAAACTTAGTTATGCAAACAGGTAAAACCGCCGAGCAATTGCCTTGGGGTACTCGTGTTAAAGGCGATGATTTAATGAGTCAAATAACCACCGATGCAGTAAAACAAATGTTTGATCATGTTGTTAAAAAAGAGTCACTGTTATGAATCAAGAGAACACTAACAAGGCGCTTTTTTTAGATCGTGATGGCGTAGTAAATGTTGATCATGGTTATGTGTTTAAAAGCGAAGAGTTTGAATTTATAGACGGTGTGTTTTCAACATGTAAAGCGTTTTATGATGCGGGGTATAAAATAATTATAGTGACTAATCAGTCAGGCATTGGCCGTGGTTATTATTCTGAGAGCGAATTTTTAGCACTTAGTGAGTGGATGAAAGCGCAGTTTAGCGCTCATCAAATTGAAATTACGGACGTTTATTTTTGTCCCCATCATCCTAAAAACGCATTACCAGATTATTTAAAAGAGTGCGATTGCAGAAAACCAGCGCCTGGCATGTTACTTCAAGGAATAAAAGATCATCATATCAACCCTGCACTTAGTGTGATGGTGGGTGACAAATTAGGTGACATGCACGCTGCCATTAGCGCTAATGTGCGTACCAAAGTACTGGTACGTTCAGGGCAAAAATTTGATGACAAAGCTGTAAATTTTGCTGACTATGTTTGTGACTCAATCAACGACCTTCCGGCTTTGTTTGCTGATCTAACGTAGTACATACCTCAAGCCTGTAAACTGGCAGCTTTTCCTGCCAGTTAGGCAATTTGCGACGAATGACAAACAGTGCAATTTGGCGCTTAAACTTTTACAATACCCCCATTATAAATAGCAGCAACACGTCTGCTGTTTAACCCGTTCAACCAAATGGAGATCACAGATGAGAGCATCTGCTTTTTTTAGCCAATTACAACAGCAAATCGAAGACGTTAAAGCGGAAGGTTTGTACAAGAATGAACGTGTTATCACTTCGCAGCAGCAAGCTCAAATTGAAGTGGCATCAGGCGAAAAAGTTATTAATTTTTGTGCTAACAACTACTTAGGTTTAGCTAACAGCCCAGAGCTTATTAAAGCAGCGCAACAAGGCTTAGATGACCATGGGTTTGGTGTGGCGTCTGTGCGTTTCATTTGTGGTACACAAGATATTCATAAAACGCTCGAGAAAAAAATCAGTCAATTTTTAGAAACTGAAGACACCATTTTGTACTCATCATGTTTTGATGCCAATACGGGGTTGTTTGAAACCATATTAGGTGCAGACGATGCGATTATTTCTGATTCATTAAACCATGCTTCTATTATTGATGGCGTACGTTTATGTAAAGCAAAACGTTTCCGTTATGCAAATAACGATATGGCTGATTTAGAAAAGCAATTAATCGCAGCCGATGAAGCCGGTGCTAAAACTAAATTAATTGCAACCGATGGCGTATTCTCAATGGATGGCGTTATTTGTAACTTAGAAGCCGTATGCGACTTAGCTGATAAATACGATGCACTTGTTATGGTTGATGACTCACATGCAGTTGGTTTTGTTGGCGAAAACGGTAAAGGTACACCTGAGTACTGCAACGTGCTTGATCGTGTTGATATTATTACTGGTACCTTAGGTAAAGCACTAGGTGGAGCCTCGGGTGGTTATACCTCAGGTAAAAAAGAAATTGTTGAATGGTTACGTCAGCGTTCTCGTCCTTACTTATTCTCAAATTCATTAGCGCCTTCAATTGTAACGGCGTCAATTAAAGTGTTAGAAATGCTTGAAAATGGCGGTGAGCTTCGCGCTAAGCTATGGTCAAATGCTAAATACTTCCGTGAGCAAATGGAAGCGGCTGGTTTTACCTGTGCAGGTAAAGATCATGCGATTATACCTGTGATGCTAGGAGACGCCAAAGTAGCGTCACTTATGGCTGATAAGTTATTGGCTGAAGGGATTTATGTAACCGGCTTTTCATTCCCTGTTGTACCAAAAGGGCAGGCGCGTATTCGTACCCAAATCTCTGCAGCGCACAGCAAAGAACAGCTTGATACAGCCATTGCAGCATTTACCCGTATTGGTAAAGAGATTGGTGTTATTTAATTTTCTTGTTAAATCGCGGCTGAAGTCGCGATTTTTTAATTGAGTGTGAATTATGAAAGCATTATCAAAGTTAAAAGCAGAGCCAGGCATTTGGATGACAGATGCACCAAAGCCTGAAGTGGGTCATAACGATCTGTTAATTAAGATTCGTAAAACGGCTATTTGTGGCACCGATGTGCATATTTATAAGTGGGATGAGTGGGCACAAAACACCATACCGACGCCTATGGTGGTTGGCCACGAATACGTGGGTGAAGTAATCGACATGGGACAAGAAGTTCGCGGTTTCGAAGTTGGCGACCGTGTATCAGGTGAAGGTCATATAACCTGTGGCCATTGTCGTAACTGTCGTGCTGGGCGCGTTCACTTATGTCGTAATACAACAGGGGTCGGTGTAAACCGCGAAGGCGCATTTGCAGAGTATTTAGTGATTCCTGCATTTAATGCGTTTAAAATCCCAGATAATATTAGCGATGAACTTGCCTCTATTTTTGACCCATTTGGCAATGCAGTACATACCGCATTATCGTTCGATTTAGTCGGTGAAGATGTCTTGATCACCGGTGCTGGCCCTATTGGTATTATGGCAGCAGCAGTGGCTAAGCATGTGGGTGCACGCCATGTGGTTATTACTGATGTAAATGAATACCGCCTAGACTTAGCACGTAAAATGGGCGCAACGCGTGCTGTAAACGTCGCGAATGAAAAGCTTGAAGATGTAGCTAAAGAGCTGGGCATGACTGAAGGCTTTGATATTGGCCTAGAGATGTCAGGTGTACCAAGTGCATTTAATGCCATGCTAAATAACATGAATCATGGCGGCAAAATTGCCATGTTGGGAATTCCACCTTCAGATATGGCGGTCGATTGGAATCAAGTTATTTTTAAAGGCTTAGTGATCAAAGGTATTTACGGTCGTGAGATGTTTGAAACTTGGTACAAAATGGCCAGTTTGATTCAATCAGGGCTTGATTTAAAACCAATTATTACTCATCAGTATTCAATAGATGACTTCCAAGCTGGCTTTGATATGATGATTTCAGGTCAGTCAGGCAAAGTTATTTTAAACTGGGATTAAACGTAAAACAGTAAAAATAACGGGAAGGCGGCTTTTGCCGCCTTTTATTTTATTTATTAAAGAGATTTCAATGGCATTTAAACATATATCAATCGCACAAACCCTTGAACTACTTGATAAAGAAGATGTAGTGATTGCTGATATTCGCGATCCTAATTCGTATCAAGCGGGTCATATTCCGGGTTCAGAGGCATTATCTAATGCGAATATTGCCCAATTTATGATGGAAAAGGAGTTTGACCAGCCGATTATTATTGTCTGTTATCACGGTATGAGCTCACAAGGCGCTGCCAGCTACTTAGTAGAGCAAGGCTTTGAAGATGTTTACAGTATGGATGGCGGTTTTACTGCATGGGAAGCCGCTTACAAGGATAAAATAGCACGATGATAGAGCTAGGCAGCCTAACTAACCCTCGCGCTGCACAGGGCTTTATAGATTATTTAAAAAGCCAAGGGTTTAGCGGGCAAATTCGTACTGAGGATGGCCATACGCTTGTCATTAGTGTGGCACCTGAGGACTTTCATGCGGTGCAACCGTTGTGGAATGAATTTGCTAAAAACCCTAATCATGAACGTTATCAACAAGCGTCATGGCAAGTAGGCAGCACGCAATCACCATTAAAATATCAAGGCCAGTCGCTTAATTTAGTCGCGCGGTTTAAAGCCTTAAGTTGGCTTAATCAAAGTGTTAGCATACTGAGTATTATTGTTTATATTGCCTTTTTATTGAGTGCGTTTGAACCTATTTACATGGCGTTGCAGTTTAACCCTGCGTCACCACTTACTTGGTTAACCCCGGCTATAGTGCATTTTAGCGCCATGCATATCGTGTTTAATCTAATTTGGTGGGTTTCACTGGGTGACAATATTGAAAAGCAATGTGGTAAGTCGAGTCTAATCGGACTCTTTTTAGTTACCGCTTTAATAAGTAATTGGGCACAGTACTTAATGGTCGGTCCTAACTTTGGTGGGCTTAGCGGTGTTGTATATGGGTTGTTAGGCTTTTGTTGGATTTACAGCACCCTTAACCCTAAACAGCCTGCACTGGTTACAACTGCAATTGTTGGATTTATGCTGGTATGGTTAGTACTTGGTTTTGCAGATGTATTATTTGTTGGAATGGCTAATTGGGCACACTTAGGTGGGCTCGTTAGCGGTATGGCTTTTGCCTATACCGCTCAGCTTTTTAAAACAAAAAGTGCCTAATGATATAAATATTTAGTAAATAAGAGATCACGGATGATCTCATGCCCTGTTTCTTCTTTAAGAAGGCTCTTTAGTTTTTCTGCGCTTTTAAGGCGTATTTGCTCGCGTCCTGTTAAAGACTTTATTTTGTTTTCAGGCTCTTTAGATAATATCTCTACTAACGCATCACGAAGTAACGGCGTGTGGTGTTCCACGATTGCAATATCTGATGTTTTATTAAGCATTAAATCAACAGTGACACGTACATAGCCCATTTTTTTACTCGATGGGCCAATGTAGTTGGTAATAATATCTGGCTCAAACCCAAAATAACCGACAGTAGACTCAGCACGTGCCGATAAGCTAGTTAAGCTGACTAGAAGAATAAAAAGGCCTGTAAATACTGTTTTTTTCATTTCAAAAGCGTTTCCGTAAACTGGTTACAAATAGTTTATACTTATTAGTAAATAAGATACAGCAAGATGCTGCTATTTGTTGAGTTATGTAAAGGCACTCTGTGCTCAAGTTTGGGATAGGCAATAGCGAGAGTCAAATGTTGATTAGCTTTTTATAATAACAGGGTGTGCTTGGTAGTGAGTAAATCGCGCTTTTTCAAATCTCTTAGCAATGTTATGATCTTGCTGATTTTTATCAAGTAGAGCTATTGTGATTACGTTTCCTCTTTCTTTATCTGCTGATTGGCAGAGTACTTCTCAAGTCTGTAGCTTATCTAGCGCTGAGCAAGAGTGGCTATTTGAACCGCATTCTTTAACGGCTAAATTAAAAAGCCAGTCACAGCGTTTTGCTGTAAAGGTGCTGAGCGAGCAAAAAGTTAACCTCTCGCAACCTCAGCAAGCTTTATTAAGTAATGAGGTGAACACCGTACTTAACCGTGAGGTTTTATTGTTGTGTGATGACAAACCGGTTGTATATGCTCAAAGCTGGTTGCCAATATCAAACAACAATACAAATAATCAGCTGCATAATATGGGTGAACGTCCGTTGGGTGATGTCATATTTCAAGACCCTGCGTTAAAGCGCACTGATATTGAAATAGCGCGCTTTGATGATAACCACTCATTGCAATCACTGGTGAGCGAACTTAATTTACCCATACACATATTATTAGGGCGACGAAGCGTGTTCTCTTTGCATGACTACAAATTTTTAGTTTGTGAAGTTTTTTTACCAGGAGCCTATTTATACTCATGAAACTAGCCCCTTTATCGGTAAACCATGTACCGTATTACGTTCAGTTAATGCGAATAGATAAGCCCATAGGCACCTTATTATTACTTTGGCCAACTTATTGGGCGCTGTGGATAGCAAATGAGGGGATACCAAGCCTAACAAACTTCATTGTGTTTACCCTTGGGGTAATAGTTATGCGCAGCGCAGGATGCGTTATCAATGATTTTGCTGACAGGAAAATAGATGGCTCAGTAAAACGAACCTGTCAGCGCCCTTTAGCAACTGGGGCTGTGAGTAGTGGGGAAGCAGTTAGTTTGTTTTTGCTGCTGGTTAGTATCGCTTTTATTTTAGTAATAATGCTAAATACCAATACTATCTTGTTATCGTTTGGGGCGCTTGGGCTCGCGTTTTGTTATCCCTTTATGAAACGTTACACACAACTTCCACAGGTTGTATTAGGGGCTGCTTTTGGTTGGGCAATTCCTATGGCATTTATGGCATCAACAAACTCATTGCCTGTGCAAGCTTGGCTATTATTTGTCGCTAATATTTGCTGGACGGTGGCTTATGACACTATGTATGCCATGGTTGATAGAGATGATGATTTAAAAATAGGGGTTAAATCAACCGCTATTTTATTCGCCAGTTACGATCGCCATATTATAGGGTTGCTTAACGTTATATTCTTAGTATTAATGACATTGATCGGCTTTATTAGCCAAGTTGGAGCAAGCTTTTGGTTAGGGTTAGCGGTTGCTGCGGCTTTATTATTGTATCAACAGCGTTTGATTCATTTACGCCAACGAGATGCCTGTTTTAAAGCGTTTTTGAATAATCATTATGTGGGACTTACTGTATTTATAGGCTTATTATTTTCTTACCCCGTTTTTTCTTAACGGGGTGGGTCGATAATACCACTAATTGACGCATTTTTTCTGAACCAACCAGCAATCGAATAGCGGTTATCAAAAGCCGGAAGTACTTCATGCACAAAGCGTTCGCTTTCAAATAATACCAAAGTGCCTGCAGTGGGTTTTATAACCACTTCTATGTCTTTACTTTTAGGCTTGTAAATTACTAGCTCCCCGCCTTTCTTAGGAGAGTTTAAATACAATACGGTGGTAAAAACTCGATTTGAACGACCTTTGAACGCATCTACATGTTTTTTGTAAAAATCACCCTGTGTATACTTTGCATAGTGACATTCATAATCAAACAAGCCCATGAAAAAGTTACGATTAAGGGTAGTGCGAACAGCTTCCATTATTTGTTGATAGCTAAGCTGTGCATTTGAGCTGCCATCAAACCAGTAGGTTTTATCTTTACGAACGGAATCATCAATTTGTAAATTGTTTAATCGTCCAATACCGGCAAGGCTAAAGTGAGGATTTATTCTATAGCAATCAGCCATCAACTCGGATATTAAGTCACTATCAATGGCGTTTTCAATAATGGCATAGCCATGCGTTTCAATGTGCTCTAGGTAAATTTCAGCAGCTGTAAAGTTATTCATTAACGCTAGTCATAATATAAGGGAGCGTTAGTGTAGTGAAAAAAAACTTTAATGCCACTAATTTATAGTTGTTATAAAACGCATGGAGTCATTTTTTATGCTCTTGAAACCTTCTTAATTAGCGAGAGTAGGTGGTCAACATGCTCACCTGCCTCTATTTGCTGGCTTGTTTGCACCACAAGTTGTTCATGGCTAATATCGTTATTCGTTTTAAGCTGGATTAAGTTATGGTTTTCTGCTACAGAGCTGGTGTGTTCAATACCTGCAATAGCAAAATGATCTGACTTTTCAAGTCCAGCCATTACCTGCTCAATACTACCTACTTTAATAGTTGAAACTTTATTTAACGAGTCTATTACTTCATTAAGCATTGATTGCACTTGTTTTGACTGCGAAAAACAACTGAACATTGGATAGCTTTCGAGCTCTTTTTTACTAATATCGCTTTTATTTGCTAAAGGGTGTTGTTTTGAACAAAATAAAATAAGTTGATCAGGTAATTGTATATCGCTACCAATGCTATTGACTATTTGCGAGCATACACTAATGTCAATTTCCCCTTGAAGCAGTTTTCTATGAAGCTCAGTTTTATTTTGCAGCTGCATTTCAATTTTAATATGCGGGTACTGACTCAAAAATTCGCCGCAGGTGATTGGTACTATGCTGCTGGTTGTTGTGGTGTAGCCAATCACTAATTTTTTTTCTTCTGTGCCATTAATTGATTGAAAAGCGCGATGCTTTATTTGTTCTAACTCATTGAGCGTATTTTTAGCAAAGTCGAGGAAAAGTTCGCCTGCTTGAGTTAACTTAACCGAGCGAGTAGAGCGGGTGACTAGTTCGTAGCCAAGCTCCGTTTCAAGAGTTTGAATGCTACGGGTTAATGCAGATGTGCTAATTTGGGTTTGTTCAGCAGCTTGCCTAAAATGACGAAGCAGGCCAAGTGCTACAAACTGTTCTAATTGTTCAAATCTCACTATATAGTCCTTTTTTATAGGTAAGCTAGGGGAATTACAGATTTAATACTGACTTTATATCCCTACAGATCAGTTGAAATAAGGTTTTTAACCACTTATTAAGATTAACTTTCTTTTAATCGTATTTAAAGAGAATAGTTGCAAAATGTTGTTATACCTTTGGGTAATGTTAAATTACTGTAGTGTTTTATTATTGACCAAATTTATGCAATTTTATAACAACTTTACTAAAGTCTCGTTTGGTTAATTGCTGTTTTTGCTTTTAGGATTAGGCTCAATAAAGTTTTTACTAACTCGGTTACTTAAAGGCTTATTTTCAATGTTTTGTAATTCAATTTCTATGGCATCACAAGAAATATGAATTTCAAATAATGAAGTAAGCAAAGATAAGCTCAAGCAGCTTAAACTGACACCAAATAAAATAATGCCCGTGGTATTAAATTCTATAAATAATGCAAACATAGATAACGTACATAATAAAAAAGAGGCCACACCGTATACTTGCATGGTCCTTATTAGTTTTATTCGCTTTCTAAGATTAGTTATTTGCGCCACTACAACAGGACGAATAGACTCACCTTCACGGGCATTCAATTCTCGTATTAGTTGCGCAAGTACTAAAAATCGGTTTGTATAGGCAAGTAATAACAATGAGATGGCTGGAAAAAGTAAACCTGGGGTAGTTAGCGTCATAATGTGTCCTTAAATCATATTATTTGCTTTAGGTTACGCGGGCTTATTGTACACATAAAGTAAATGAGGTGGATATTGCAAAATACTAATAATAGCCAATCAAATGTAACATCATTTGATTGGGTGACGCTTTATAATGCAGAAAATAGTTTAGAGGCCAATATAATAAAAGGACTGATTCTTAATGCGGGAATTGAGTGCCAAATAAAAGGTGAAATACTGCAAGGCGCAATGGGCGAGATCCCATTTGAACAAACACAAGTAAGTGTGCAGGTTTATGCGATAAAAGAGCGCCATGCACGTGAAATATTGGTAAACTATCAGCAAGTAAAACAATCCGCTCCAGATTGGGTGTGCCCTAACTGTAATGAGCATAATGGATCAACATTTGATTTTTGTTGGTCATGTGGGACCTTAAAGAATGACAAAAGCGAATAATTTTCAGCGTATTAGAGAGTTAAATTATTTACAAAAAGCGGTATTGGCCAGTGCGTTAATAGAGCGTATGTTGCCTAATTATGGGCTATTTAGTGAGGCTACCGGCTTTGGCGATGAGGTTATTTTACGCAATGCTTTAAATGTATGTTGGGAAAAAATACTCCTTCCTAAAAGTAAAATTGATTTAGAAAAGCAAGTTGAAAAAATAGAACCTAATGTTCCTGAACTTGCCGATTTTGATATGTTTGGTACCTATCCTGCCATTGACGCTGCCACCTCATTACTGAGCTTAATGCATGGCCTTTTAGCACAAGATGAGCAAGAGTTTGTTAATGTGAGTAAAATATCACAGGCCACCGTAGCTCGCTTTATTGAGTACCAAATGACGGTTGAAGGTGATGTTGCCGATAACAAAGCGGTGCGTGAACACCCACTGATGCAATACGAAATAGAGGTATTAGGTGAACTAATTGATTTTGTAGAAGCAATGGGGCGTATCACTGCTGAAAATGTGAAAGCATTGAAAAAGCATGTCCTTGCTGATGGCCAAACTAACATTGGTTTAGCACTGTAAGTTATTTGTTTTAAACACCTTGTTAGGTGGCAGGAGAATTAACAATGCGAATTTTAGGCATTGAATCATCATGCGATGAAACTGGTATTGCTATTTATGATGACGAAAAAGGGCTGCTAGCCCATCAATTATATAGCCAAGTAAAAGTACATGCAGACTATGGTGGTGTAGTACCTGAACTTGCCTCGCGCGATCACGTACGTAAAACATTGCCGCTTATTGATGCGGCATTTGCGCAAGCGGGTTGTGGGCCTGAAGATTTAGATGGTATTGCTTATACGGCAGGGCCAGGTTTAGTAGGGGCTTTGTTAGTAGGTACCTCAATTGGTCGCTCTTTAGCATATGGCTGGGATATCCCAGCGGTGGCAGTGCACCATATGGAAGGGCATTTATTAGCGCCAATGCTTGAGGAAAACGTCCCCGAGTTCCCATTTATTGCCTTACTGGTTTCTGGCGGTCATACCATGATGGTAAAAGTTGCTGGTATTGGTCAATACGAAGTATTGGGTGAGTCGGTAGATGATGCTGCTGGTGAAGCATTTGATAAAACAGCCAAGTTACTTGGGCTTGATTATCCAGGTGGCCCTCGTTTGGCTAAAATGGCTGAACAAGGTGTTGCTAAGCGATTTGTTTTTCCGCGTCCAATGACAGACAAACCTGGCTTAGATTTTAGCTTTAGTGGCCTAAAAACCGCCGCTTCAATTGCTATTCGTGAAAACGACAGTGATGAGCAAACAAAAGCAGATATTGCTCATGCATTTCAAACGGCCGTTATTGATACTTTAGTAATTAAGTGTAAGCGCGCATTAAAACAAACCGGTATTAAGCGCTTAGTAATAGCCGGTGGCGTAAGTGCTAATACGCAATTACGTTTGCAATTAGAGCGTGTGATGCAAGGTATGAAGGGCGAAGTGTTTTACCCTCGTACTGAGTTTTGTACTGACAATGGTGCAATGATAGCGTATGCCGGTATGCAGCGTTTAAAAGCGGGGCAGTTTGCTACGCTTGATATGAAAACTAAACCGCGCTGGCCAATCGATAGCTTAGAAGCAATATAGTTAACCAGAATTCAGGTTAGTTATTACTTCTTATCATCTGTAGGGGCTTGTTTAGTCCCTACTTTTGGTTCTTCCCCTTTAAATAAACGCACAATATTAGTGCGATGCCTAATAATGATCAGTAGCGTAATAAAGGTCACCGGTAAGGTGTATAACGGTTTTATCCACCATGTGTATAAAGGGGCTAGCGTAACGGCCACTAACGCGGCAAGTGATGAGTAACGAGTAATCGCGACAATCAGCAACCAAGTACCAATCAATAACCCTCCTAAAGAAAGCCCTATCGGTAGTAACGAGCCAAATGCAGTTGCAACCGCCTTACCGCCCTTAAAACTAAAAAATAACGGGTACATATGCCCTAGGCATGCAGCAACGGCGATTAAACCAAGCTCTAATGGCTCGAGTTTTAAAAAATAAGCGCCCCAAACAGGGATTGTTCCCTTTAAAATATCGAAGACTAAAACTAAGCATGCAGGAAGTGACCCGCCTAAGCGGTAAACATTGGTTGCACCTGGATTATTGGAGCCATGCGTGCGTGGATCGGGGAGTTTGAATAGCCGCGACACTAAAATGGCCGATGAAATCGAGCCGAGCAAATAGGCTAAAACAAACATTAAAATGACTAACACGCGCTTCCTTATTTTTTAATCATTACTTTTAAGCTATTATTGGCGTCAAAATTTACGGGCTTCTTAAATTACTCGCAATTTTGTAACGATTCTATTGTAGAAGTAATTTTAGTATATTTAAACACTGATTAAAGTATATACAGTATTAATTTGATTGATACAATATGTAATTAACTCAGTGACTTGTTACAGTCATTTGGAGTATCAATGGACAAGGTATTTATATCACAATTGCATGTCGAAACGATTATCGGGGTGTATGATTTTGAAAAGAAAAGTAAACAAAGCCTGTACTTTGATATTGAAATGTTAAGCGACATCAAGCCCGCAGCGCAAAACGACGATATTAACTTGGCACTGGATTACGCTAAGGTAAGTGAGCGTGTTATCGAACACAGTACGGCTAAACCGGTAGAGCTTTTAGAAACACTGGTGGAGCAATTAGCGCAAATCATTTTAACCGAATTTAATACCCCCCAAGTGACAATAAAAGTAAGTAAGCCCGCTGCAGTTGCACAAGCGCAAACCGTCGGTGTAGAAATAACGCGTAACAAGGCTCTTGCTTAAATGGCGCAAATATTTATTAGCTTAGGGTCGAATATTAATAAAGCAGAGCATATCAGGCGTGCTGTAGTGGCGTTAAATAAACACTTTAAAAATACACAACATTCTTCGGTGTTTGAAAGTGAAGCGGTGGGTTTTGCCGGTAATAACTTTTACAACTCCGTACTCGCTGCCACTACCGAAATGGCGCTTGAAGATGTGTGTGCGTTATTAAAACAAATAGAGCGCGATAATGGTCGCAAAGCAAATGATAAAAAATTTAGCCCGCGCACCTTGGATCTCGATTTACTCTTTTACGATGATGTCATTTGCGAGAGCCCAGCTCAACTACCACGTGACGAAATTACCAAAAATGCCTTTGTATTACAGCCTTTAGCAGAGGTGGCTCCTGATTTTTATCACCCTGTAGCAAAAAAAACGATTGCCCAAATATGGAATGCATATAACAACCCTCAACAAAAACTATGGAAGGTGGAGTTTTCTAACCCATGAGTATTATAGAAATAATTGTTTTAGCCCTAATTCAGGGATTTACTGAATTTTTACCTATATCGAGTTCTGCACACTTAATTTTACCGTCGCAAATTTTAGGCTGGGAAGATCAAGGCTTGGCATTTGATGTTGCCGTTCATGTAGGAACGTTAATTGCTGTTGTTATTTATTTTCGTAAAGAAGTGGCCGATATACTCGGTGCTTGGTTTAAATCGTTTGGTGCGCAAGGTACAACAGATGACAGCAAACTAGGCTGGTGGATAATTTTAGGTACTGTGCCTGCCGCTATTTTAGGGCTATTGCTAAAAGATTTTGTTGAACTGTATTTGCGCAGTGCGTGGGTGATTGCAACCACAACCATCGTATTTGGTTTGTTGTTATGGTACGCCGATGCTAAAGGTAAGCAAATAAAAACAATTTATCAGCTTAACTGGAAAACCGCACTCATCATTGGCTTTGCGCAAGCCGTTGCGATGATCCCAGGGACTTCTCGCTCAGGTATTACCATGACCGCGGGTTTAATGCTGGGTATGAATAAGCAAAGTGCAGCCCGTTTTTCGTTTTTGCTGGCTATTCCGATTATTTCAATGATGGGCCTTTATTACACAGCAGAGCTAGCGCTTGGCGATCATATTGTTGATTGGACTGCTTTATTGTTGGGTGTAGTGCTGTCGTTTTTATCAGCTTATGCCTGTATTTTTATGTTTTTAAAAGTGATTGAACAAATGGGTATGCTGCCATTTGTTATTTATCGTTTGTTATTAGGCATCGGCTTAATATTCTTTTTAATGCTATAAGCCATTAATCTTTAAAAAGCCTCCCACCATGGGAGGCTTTTTTATTTGCGCCAAACATCGCATCGGCGCTGTCTTGCCGAAATACCAAACATCTGCTGCAAATTTACCTAGAAAGCTCAACAGACCCTGATGGTAACTTGATCTAAATTTTGGCATTATAGCGCCATTAAAGTTTGCCTTAGAGCACATTCCGCGCAGGATGAAAGGATAGTAAATGCATATACATATTTTGGGTATTTGTGGCACATTTATGGGTGGTATAGCCGCTATAGCTAAATCATTAGGTCATCACGTTACTGGGTCTGATCAAAACGTTTACCCACCAATGAGTACCCAATTAGAAGCGTTGGGAATCGAGCTAACCCAAGGCTATGATGTATCTCAACTAGAACCGGCACCCGACATCGTCGTCATAGGTAATGCTATGAGCCGAGGGAACCCGTGTGTTGAATATGTATTAGATAAAGGCCTGCCTTATACCTCAGGCCCAGAGTGGCTTAAGCATAATTTACTACAAAACGCATGGGTGCTGGCGGTGGCTGGAACCCATGGTAAAACAACGACCGCCAGTATGCTGGCATGGATATTAGAATATGCAGGTTTAAAACCAGGCTTTTTAATTGGCGGGATCGTACAAAATTTTGGTCTTTCGGCTCGGGTTGGGCAAACGCCATTTTTTGTAATAGAAGCCGATGAATACGACACCGCCTTTTTTGATAAACGCAGTAAGTTTGTTCATTACTTACCGCGAACACTCATTTTAAATAATCTTGAATTTGATCATGCTGATATTTTTGAAGATTTAAATGCGATTAAAAAACAATTTCACCATTTGATACGTACACTACCGCAAAGCGGGAAAGTATTGTGGCCAAAAGGTGATGAGGCTCTGAGCGATGTTATAGCAAAAGGGCTGTGGAGCGAGAGCGAAACATTAGGCGATGATTGGGATTATCAGCTACTTAAAGCGGATGGTTCTCAATTTAATGTGTTATTAAACACGCAGCTGCAAGGTGTAGTTAACTGGCAGGCAATTGGTGAGCATAACGTTAAAAACGCGATGATGGCCATTGCTGCAGCACGCCATGTAGGAATTGCTATTGAGCACAGTATTGCGGCTTTAGGCGAATTTATCAGCCCAAAAAGGCGTATGGAGCTTAAAGCGGATATAAATAACATTAAAGTGTATGATGATTTTGCCCATCATCCTACCGCGATACAAACAACGCTTGCGGGGCTGCGCGCCAAAGTGGGCAATGACAAAATTATTGCGATTTTAGAGCCGCGCTCTAACACCATGAAAATGGGAGTTCATCAATTTACATTGCTAGACTCATTAAGCGATGCGGATGAGGTGCTACTGTTTGAACCAGAAAACTTAAGCTGGTCGCTTAAGGAGCAAGCAGAAAAAGTCGGTATGCAGTGTTTTGATTCTACAATCGCCATTATCGAAACAGTGCTTGAAAATATTGAGCCAAATCAACATGTTTTAATTATGAGTAATGGTGGTTTTAATGGCCTTCATCAACAACTTGTTGATGGCTTGGCCAATAAATACAGCGGAGAATAATGTGCAATTTAAAGATAAAATCACCTTAGCATTTAGTGGTGCATCAGGCGCTCCATATGGATTGAGGTTGCTAGAAGTGTTACTTGAGCAACAATTTCAAGTGTATGTGCTTATTTCAAGTGCCGCGCGCGTAGTTTTTGATACCGAGTCCAATATAAAGTTATCAGGGAATGAAGACAAAGCCACAGAGCAATTAAGCCTGTTATATAACGCAAAACCTGGGCAGTTAAAGGTATTTGGTAAAGATAATTGGTTTAGTCCGGTAGCTTCGGGCTCTGCAGCGCCGAAAAAAATGGTAGTATGTCCATGTAGCGCAGGCTCTGTGTCTGCCATTGCAGTCGGCGCATCAGATAATTTATTAGAGCGCGCCGCCGATGTGGTGATAAAGGAGCGAGGCCAGCTTATT
The DNA here is from genome assembly GCF_000518425.1 of Pseudoalteromonas sp. 23_GOM-1509m. Taxonomy (NCBI): domain Bacteria; kingdom Pseudomonadati; phylum Pseudomonadota; class Gammaproteobacteria; order Alteromonadales; family Pseudoalteromonadaceae; genus Pseudoalteromonas; species Pseudoalteromonas sp. 23_GOM-1509m. The sequence goes on along the minus strand of NZ_KI912434.1, from coordinate 379,667 downwards.
TTAGTGCCACGCGAAACGCCATTTAGCGAAATTCATTTAGAAAACATGCTTAAATTATCGCGTTTAGGTGTAACAATTATGCCTGCAGCACCTGGGTTTTATCATCAACCGCAAAGCATAGAAGACTTGGTTGACTTTATGGTGGCGCGAATTTTAGATCATTTAAATATTGAACATAATCTCACAAAGCGTTGGGGTTATGGTGAGGGTAAGAAATGAATAAGCAAAATATTGCTTTAAATATTGAAGGCCTTACCAAGGTTTACAAAAATGGGGTAGAGGCAGTAAAAGGGGTTGATTTACAAGTTCACGAAGGTGACTTTTTTGCATTACTGGGCCCGAATGGGGCGGGTAAATCAACCACTATTGGGGTAATTTCTTCACTGGTTAATAAGACCAAAGGCAAAGTTGAAGTATTTGGTCACGATATTGATACCGACCTTGAAGCGGCTAAAGCGAATTTAGGCCTAGTACCACAAGAGTTTAACTTTAGTCAGTTTGAAACGCTGAGCCAAATACTCGTTAATCAAGCAGGTTACTACGGTGTACCGCGCGGCGAAGCACATAAACGTGCAGATAAATACTTAGCGCAGCTTGGATTAATCGAGAAAAAAGATAAGCAAGCACGTACCTTATCTGGTGGTATGAAACGCCGTTTAATGATTGCACGTGCCTTAATGCATGAGCCCAAATTACTTATTTTAGATGAGCCGACAGCGGGGGTTGATATAGAGCTTCGCCGTTCAATGTGGGACTTTTTAAGGCAAATTAACGAACAAGGTGTGACCATTATTTTAACAACCCACTACCTTGAAGAAGCTGAACTGCTTTGTAAAAACATCGCCATTATTGATACCGGGCGAATTGTTGAAAACACCACGATTAAAGCCCTGCTTGCTAAATTAGACAAAGAAACCTTTGTATTGGATTTAAAACAACCATCTAAACCCGTAACGCTAGATGGATACAAATTTACTATGGGGGATGATCACACCATTGAAGTTGAAGTGGCTAAATCTCAAGGATTAAACGCGGTGTTTACAGCATTGACTGAACAAGGTAATACCGTGCTGAGCATGCGAAACAAAGCGAATCGATTAGAAGAATTATTTGTAGGTTTATTAGAGCAAGGGCGGGGCGAATAAATGTTTAAATATGGCGTAGCCTTAAAAAGTATTTGGATTAAAGAGTGCATTCGCTTTTTGCGTATTTGGGTGCAAACCTTAGTACCGCCAGCGATCACGATGAGTTTATATTTTGTTATTTTTGGTAACCTAATTGGCTCGCGTATTGGTGACATGGGCGGTTTTAGCTATATGGAGTTTATTGTCCCTGGCCTTATTATGATGTCAGTTATAACTAACTCTTATTCAAATGTTGCCTCTAGCTTTTACTCAACTAAGTTTCAAAAAAGTATTGAAGAGTTATTAGTTGCACCTGTGCCTAATTACATCATTGTACTGGGTTATATGGGCGGAGGTATGACCCGTGGCATTATGGTTGGTTTTATCGTAACGTGCGTTTCTTTATTTTTTGTAGATATACAAATACATAATATTTTTGTGATTATAGCCACTGTTATTCTCACCTCGGCGGTGTTTGCCTTGGGCGGGTTAATTAACGCTATTTATGCAAACAGCTTTGATGACATAAGTATTATTCCGACCTTTATTTTAACGCCGTTGACCTATTTAGGCGGGGTGTTTTATTCAATCACTTTACTGCCTGACTTTTGGCAAATGGTGTCGCAAATAAACCCAATTATTTATATGGTTAACGCATTTAGATATGGGTTTTTAGGTGTTTCGGATGTAGATTTATCGGTCGCAATGGGTGTGTTGTTGGTGTTTATCAGCGTCCTATTTACTTTAGCACTGACGCTAATTAAAAAAGGTGTGGGGCTAAGACACTAATGAGCGATGCAAATTCACGTAGTATTGTATCTAATCAAGCGGGACTTCATGAAAAGCTTGATGAAATAGTTAATAAACACTTACAGGCTGAGTTTAAAAAGCCAATTGCAACGCATACGCAAACCGCATTTGATGAAGTTAATGCTAAAGTGCAAGCCTTTAATGGGCCGCTTATTTTAGATTCCTGTTGTGGGGTCGGAGAGAGCACCGCTAATTTAGCAAAACGTCATCCTGAAGCGTTAGTCATAGGCATTGATAAGTCATCTCATCGACTTGATAAGCATGATGTTGAATATAAACAAAGTGAAAGTGGTCAATACATTTTAGTGCAAGCTGACTTAAATGACTTTTGGCGTTTAGCGGTGGCTGCTAATTGGCAGCCTACGCATCACTATTTGCTTTACCCTAACCCTTGGCCTAAGTCTAAACACATACAAAGGCGCTGGCATGGGGCGGCTATATTCCCGTTTATTGTAAAGTTAGGTGGTTTACTTGAGGTGCGCAGTAATTGGGATATTTATGTTAAAGAGTTTGCCAGAGCGCTTGAATTAGCGGGGAATCCATGTGAAACCGAATTGTTTGAGTCAGACGAAGCAATTACCCCTTTTGAACGTAAGTACTGGGCCAGTGGCCAGCAAAGCCACCGGCTTGTTATAAATCTTAAATAGCTAATTGTTGCTTAAAGTGAGTCACATGTGGCGTTGGTTTACCAAGGTAACTACCTTGCATCAGCGTCACATTTAGTTTATTGAGTAGCTCGGCAACCGTGTTATTTTCTACCGCTTCAACAACCAATTCAAGTTCAAGCTGCTGGGCTATATCAGCAATATAGGCGATAAATAGCGACGTATTTTCATCATTTACGAGTTGCTTGGTGATCGCACCATCGAGTTTAATACCATCTACCTCAATCTTTAACGTATTGAGCGTATTAATAAACTCATTACCCCAACAATGCATCACTATTTTTGCCCCTTTACTTTTCACCATCGCAATAAATGATTTTATTTCATAGTAGTGTGTAATGACCTGCGACTCTAATATTGAAATAGTAATGTTTTCAGGGTTGGGGTAGCGATGAAGCTCATATGCTATGTGATCATAAATAGTGGGATCTGCAATATTTTCAGCGCACACAGTTAACCCCCAGCTGATTGCTGATTTGCGAAAGCGCGAAATGCATTGAGTAAATAAGGTACGTGTTAACATCCCATCCATACGCAGCCTATTTACTGCATTAGAAAAGGTATCAGGGGTTAAAATCTCCCCATGTGAGGTCACTATTCTTGGTGAGCAGTCATACCTAATAATGGCATTGGTATTGGTATCTATAACAGGTTGAAAATAAGGAACAACGCGATGGGCATTAAACGCTTCACGAATTTCTTTTGCTATTTCTACATTGTATAAATACAGAGATTTAGCGTCGTTAATCGCTTCTGAGTAGTTAACTATGGGTTGATCGCCTTGCCTTGATTGCAGCAACGCAATGTGGGCATTCTTAAGCAGTAATGACTTATTCCCTCTTGCGACTCCAGCGTTGAGTGTAATATAAATAAATGGGTCTGTAATAAAAGGTGTATTTTTATTATGGGATTGAATAATGCTGTAAAGCTCATCAAAAGGTGTTTCTTTACTGGTTAAAATGGCCAGCTTGTTGGTCGCAATACGATAAATACGTGATTGCAGACGGTTTTGCTGCTTAAAGTGAGTGAGTAGTTTTTTCATCACTTCATCGGCTGTTTTTGTGCCAAAAAAGCGACTGATACTATCAATTTCGTTAACCAAAATAATCGCGATTTGTAGATGATGCTCATTACTTTTTTTTAGCTGCTTTTCCAAGGCAATATGATTTTCAAACCCCGTAGCATGATCCCTCATTAGTGAGCGGCGTACCCCAAAACAATAAAGAATATAAACCAGTAACAATATGAACAGTACGCAACTAAAATGAAGCAGGGCTTGATTCAAACGTGTCATTAAAGCCGTATTGATTTTATCGACGCTAATATCAGCTGCAGTTAAATAGGTTCTGCCATTTTTTGCTATATGAGGAATATACACCGTTTTAGAATGACCACGATGCACCGTTGACACTTCAAAAATAGGGGCCGTTGATAAAAATGCCGCCATATTAATTGGCGTCGCTTCAGGGTAAAGATCTAAATATTGGGTGACTTTACCGTTATTTTGATCATCTTGGGTGTAACTGGAGGCTGTAAAATAAATATTTTCATCAATTAATATCATTGAATATAAATAATCTATATTTAAATCATTGGCTAAAGCAGAAAGCTGTTCGGCCTTATTTTGATAGCTTGCAAAGCTAATTTCTTGCGACGTTTTGTCGTGGTAATCACTACCTAAAATATACTTTACGCTGGTGGCGGCATTTATTAAGCGATTGTCAATGCTGCGAATTACATCACTTTGAATGGCAGAGTAAGTGTAGTAACCATAAATGATTAAGCTGACCAAAAAAAAGACGGTCCCAAGCGCCAACCGTGTTAATTTTAGATTTCCTTTGAGCATGTATTATCCTTATTTTTGTTGATTTTATTATACTTAAAAATTATAAATGCCCAATATTTTAATTACCCTTTGTACTAAATTTAGAAAATAGTGAAATGTTATCTATTTAGTATTGTCTTTTATGGCTTAAAACGAGACATTTTTGTCATATTGCAGTAAAGTTAGCGCAATTTTTTAGAAATGCCGTTGCTTAAAAAACACCTTATATTAGCGTGTTTTACAAACTAACAGGTGTTTTAGTCACACACTAGGTATGAAGATGGATCAAAAGCGTTGTGCCGTCGCCTCTAAAGAAAGCCTTAAACGGATATTCACCGTTCCAGAGGCGCCAGACTCAACTTTGAGCAAAATAGAGCTTGAAATTTCGAGTAATTTAGCAGGTTTCTTAAACGAAAATATCGCGGCAATTGAAAAACCATTACATGAAATAGAAAAAGATTTTCAATCGGCGGCAATCCCTGAAGAACCGACGTTTGTGTCTTGCTATGCTCAAGATATTATGGAGCAGCTGGTTGCTCATTCTGTTCATACCGCAGCGCCAAGCTTTATTGGCCATATGACATCGGCTCTGCCTCATTTTTTACTACCGTTATCGAAATTAATGGTTGGGTTAAATCAAAACCTAGTAAAAATTGAAACCTCGAAAGCGTTTACCCCATTAGAACGTCAAGTTTTAGGGATGATGCATCATTTAGCTTATAGCCAAAGTGATGGTTTTTATTCTAAATGGATGCACAGTGCAAAAACTTCGTTAGGGGCATTTTGCTCTGGCGGCACCGTGGCAAATATTACTGCACTTTGGATAGCTCGAAATCGCTTATTAAAAGCGGATGGCAATTTTAAAGGCATTGCTGCACAAGGTTTAGTTGCAGGAATGCTTCACTATGGTTACAAAGGGCTGGCAGTTTTAATTTCTGAACGAGGTCATTATTCGCTTGGTAAATCGGTTGATTTATTAGGTATTGGTCGTGAAAATTTAATTGGTATTAAAACTTCTGCCGATAATAAAGTCGATGTTAGTGCAATGCGAGAAAAAGCGTTAGAGCTTGAAGCACAAGGCATTAAAGTGATGGCAATTATTGGAGTCGCAGGAACCACTGAAACCGGTAATATTGACCCACTTGAAGATATGGCTAATTTAGCACAAGAGATTAATTGTCATTTTCATGTTGATGCAGCGTGGGGCGGAGCAACTTTACTGTCTAATACCCATAGGCATTTATTAAAAGGTATTGAGCATGCAGATTCAATCACCATTGATGCGCATAAGCAAATGTATGTGCCGATGGGGGCCGGTTTAGTCTTATTTAAAGACCCTGCTGCAACTGATGCCATCGAGCATCATGCTGAATATATTTTACGTAAAGGCTCTAAAGATTTAGGCAGCCATACGCTGGAAGGTAGCCGCCCTGGGATGGCGATGTTAGTGCATGCTTGCTTACGTGTTATTGGTCGTAAAGGCTATGAAATGCTTATCGATCGCAGTATTAAAAAAGCGCGTTATTTTGCTGATTTAATAAAAGCCGATGAAGACTTTGAGTTAATATCAGAGCCAGAACTTTGCTTACTGACCTATCGCTATGTACCAAAACAAATTAAACACGCGATAGCCCAAGCTGATGCACAAACCCGTTTAGACATTTTTGCCGCGCTTAATCGTTTTACTGCCAGCATGCAAAAACGCCAACGTGAATCGGGTCGCTCATTTGTATCGCGTACGCGTTTAACGCCAGTTCAATATGATAACCAACCAACCGTGGTATTTAGAGTGGTACTTGCGAACCCGCTTACCTCAGGTGCTATATTAAAAGAGATATTAGAAGAGCAGAAAGAACTGGCACAAACTGATCCGGTGTTTAAAAAGTATCTACGAAAATATATGTAACTACAATTACAAATGCAATGACAAAAAAGGCGCGATTAAGCGTCTTTTTTGTTACTGATTAAAAGCAACTCGCCTTTATAAGGTTGCTGATAATTTGTTGCGAAGGTTTTATTTTTTCCATTGCTAAAAACTCATCGGGCTGATGCGCTTGGTTAATAGAGCCTGGTCCCATTACGATGGTTTCACAGCCGAGTTGCTGTATAAATGGCGCTTCGGTACAGTAGTTAACAGCCACTGCTTTTTGCCCTGCTATATTTTCGGCTAATTTGACTAACGCGCTATCTGTGCTTCCCGTAAATGCTGGAATTGGCTCATGCAAATCAATTACGCTCACAGAGTTAGGGTATTGCTGGTTTATATCGTAGGTTGCATCAAGTACCAGTGCTTGAAGCTCTTGCACGCTTAAACCTGGAAGAGGGCGCATATCAATGTGCATTTCACAGCAGCCACAAATTCGGTTGGCATTGTCACCCCCATGAATATTGCCTAAGTTGAGTGTTGGATAAGGAATTTCAAAGTGGTTTATTGAATATTTATTCTTAAGTTGTTCTTTTAAGATCAGTAATTTTGTAATCACTTTATGCATTACTTCGATGGCATTAAGACCCCGTTCGGGATCAGAGCTATGTCCTGAGCGACCAACGACTCTGATTGCTGTAGTCATATGGCCTTTATGGGTAAATACTGGTGTCATATCAGTGGGTTCACCAATAATACAGCGATTTGGCTTTAAATTTGGGTGATTACAAATTTGCTGTGCGCCAGCCATAGTGGTTTCTTCATCGGCGGTCGCTAATATTAAAATAGGTTGAGTTTGTTGCTTTTCATCAAGCTCACTAATAGCTTGCAGTACAAAAGCAAAAAAGCCTTTCATATCAATACTGCCTAAACCATATAATTTGTTATCAAGTTCAGTTAATTTAAATGGGTTTTGATTCCAGCGGCTATCATCAAATGGCACCGTATCGGTGTGCCCCGCAAGCATTAACCCGCCATCGCCTTGTCCGCGTTTTGCTAATAAGTTGTAGCGGCCTTTACCACCTTCTAACTCTATTATTTCACAGGTAAAACCTAAGCTTTCACACCACTGAGCGAGTAGTTCAATCACGCTTTTATTGCTCATACACAAATGCTCTTCAATAGCGCTAATAGAAGGGGCAGCAATCAATTGCTGATACATCGAGATAAATGACGGCAGAGACATAAAAAAATCCAAAATAAGTATTCAATTTAATTGCATAACAATATAAAAGTATTTATGATGAATATCAATTCACTTTTTAAGCATAAATATATTAAAGTTACGCCATGAAAATAATACGACGATAGTTATCACTCATTAATTTAATCAGTTTAGCTAGGTTGCAACCTAGTGTAAGTAAATAACATGGAATGTAGTCACTAATTTTAGATAAAGAGTAAATAATGAACGTAGTAATTATAGGTGCCAGCGGTTATAGCGGCGCAGAATTGGCTAGCTTAGTTGCCAAACATCCAGCATTAACATTATCAGCATGTTATGTATCAGCGCTAAGCTTAGATAAACATAAACTGCTCAGTGAATTATACCCTGAGCACTCAGGGTTACTTGACTTACCTTTGCAACCACTTAATGAGAGTGCATTGAGTGATATAGCGCATTCAGCAGACTATGTGTGTTTATGCACTGACCATAAAGTAAGTGTTGATTTAGCCCCTCAGTTTTTAGCGATGGGCAAAAAGGTATTTGACTTGTCGGGTGGTTACCGTCTTGAAAGTAATGAAGATTACGTCACTTATTATGGTTTTGAACACCAGCATCCAGAACTTCTTAATGAAGCTGCATATGGCCTTGCAGAGTGGAATAGTGAGGCCATTGCAAAGGCGCAGTTAGTTGCTGTAGCTGGCTGCTACCCAACTGCCGCATTAAATGCATTAAAACCTCTTCAGCAAGCTGGGTTACTTAGTGATGAGCGGATTATTATTAATGCTGTATCGGGAGTAACTGGGGCTGGTCGTAAAGCAAGTATTGGCACGCATTTTTGCGAAGTATCGCTAGCTGCTTATGGTTTGTTTAACCATCGTCATGGGCCTGAGATACAGCAGTATCTTGGCCATAACGTGTTATTTACTCCTCATTTAGGTAATTTCCCGCGCGGTATTTTAGAAACCATTTATGTACAGCTAAAACCGGGTGTGACCAGTGAGCAAGTAACTAAAGCGTATCAAGTATTAGCGGATGAGCCGTTAATTCGATTGCTTGGTGGCAAAATTCCCTCCATTAAAGGGGTAGCAAAACAACCCTATGTTGATATTGCATGGCAGCAGCAAGACTCACAATTAATAGTAATGGCAGCGATTGACAATTTACTAAAAGGGGCGGCTGGTCAGGCTCTGCAATGTATTAATTTGTCAATGGGTTTGCCTCACACTACAGGTTTAGTAGGAGCGTTTAAATGAGCAGTAAAACGTGGGTTATTAAACTCGGTGGCGCAGTACTCAATACTGAAAATGCCGCTAAAGCGCTTTTTGAGGTTCTTAATGAACAACATGATGCACAATTTGTCATTGTTCATGGCGGTGGCTCATTAGTTGACCATTGGCTAGCAGAAGCCGGTTTTGCCAGTGCTAAACACCAAGGTTTGCGTATCAGCCCTAAAGAACAGATGCCTTATATTGTAGGAGCATTAGCGGGAGCAGCAAACAAACAATTAATGGCGCAAGCAATGACTGCTGGGCACAAACCCGTTGGCTTGAGTTTATATGAAGCTGGAATAACAGCATCACAAAAATTAAAAGCGCTAGGGCAAGTAGGTCAATGCCATAGTAATGATGATTCTATTATTAATGAATTACTCAGTGGCGGGCGTTTACCTATAGTCAGCTCCATCGGTTTTGATGAGCAAGGGCTTTGGTACAACGTCAATGCTGACGAAGCAGCAGCAGCGATTGCGAGTAATTTAAACGCCGAACTTATTTTTATGACAGATGTAGAAGCGGTGCTTGATGCGAATAAGCATCCACTACATCAACTTGACACAAAACACATTGATACTTTAATTGCAGAGGGAGTAATTGTGGGCGGGATGGAGGTCAAAGTTAAGACCAGTCTTCACGCTGCCCAACATTTACGACGCGGTGTGTACATTTCCAGCTGGCAAAAGCCAGAGAATTTAACGGCTTTGCTGCAAGGCGAGCACGTCGGAACTAAAGTGACACCATAGGTTGAATATGTTTAAAGATTTTATAACGGGTCTAGAATTAGACCAACAAGGCGCCCTTAATTTATTAAAATTAGCGCAAGATATTAAAGAAAGCCCTGCAAAGTACAGCCAAGTGTTAGCTGGTAAGTCAGTGGTTACTCTGTTCGAAAAGCAAAGTTTACGTACGCGTTTATCGTTTGATATTGGTATAAACCGTTTAGGCGGTCATGCGGTTTACCTAGATCAACAAAACGGCGCGATGGGAGCTCGTGAATCAATAAAAGATTTTGCCTTGAATATTTCAACTTGGGCTGATGGTATCGTTGCTCGGGTTAATCAGCACAGTACGTTAACTACCTTAGGTGAGTATTCGTCTGTTCCAGTGGTTAATAGTTTGTGTGATTTATATCACCCATGCCAAGCCTTAGCTGATTTTTTAACGCTTCAAGAAGTGCACGGTGATGTTAGTCAGCTAAAGCTAGCTTATTTAGGTGAAGGCAATAACGTAACGCATTCACTGATGCTACTTGCAGCAACTTTAGGTACTGATTTTGTTGCTGTAACGCCAAAAGGCAGTTCGCCCGATTCGCAAATTCTTAAAAAAGCGGAGCAAATTGCCGCAATGAATGGGGCTTCTGTGATGGTAAGTGACAGAGTTGAGGCTGCGGTAGGTGCTAACGCAGTTTACGCTGATACCTGGGTTTCTATGGGAGACACCACACCGCTTGAGCAAGTGAAAGAAAAATACATGCCTTATCAATTAAATCAGGCATTACTTAAAAAAACCGGGGCAACCACGGTATTACATTGCCAACCGGCACACCGTGAGTTTGAAATTACCTCTGAGGTAATGGATGGCCCCGCATCAAAAATTATTCAACAAGCAGAAAATCGTATGCATGCGCAAAATGCTCTGCTTGTTACATTATTAAATCCAAATTTTGTTAAGGAACACCTATGAGTTCAATTAAAAAAGTCGTTTTAGCCTATTCAGGTGGTCTTGATACATCGGCTATCGTGCCATGGTTAAAAGAAAACTACGGCTGTGAAGTTATTGCCTTTGTGGCCGATGTTGGCCAAGGCGCAGAAGAACTTGAAGGCGTAGAAGCAAAAGCCATTGCATCGGGGGCATCTGAATGTTACGTGGTTGATTTGAAAGATGAAATGGTAAGTGATTACATTTACCCAACACTTAAAACAGGCTCTATATACGAAGGAACCTACTTGCTAGGTACTTCTATGGCACGTCCGATCATCGCTAAAGCCCAAGTTGAAATTGCCCGTAAAGTGGGTGCAGATGCACTTTCTCATGGCTGTACGGGTAAAGGTAACGACCAAGTACGTTTTGAGTCATGTTTTGCAGCACTGGCTCCTGATTTAAAAGTGATTGCGCCATGGCGTGAGTGGGATTTATCAAGTCGTGAATCATTGCTTGATTACCTAGCCGAGCGTGATATTCCGTGTTCTGCATCAGCAACTAAAATTTACAGTCGTGATGCTAACGCATGGCATATCTCCCACGAAGGCGGCGAGCTTGAAGACCCTTGGTGTGAGCCAAGTGAGCAAGTATGGACATGGACTAATTCACCAGAGCAAGCGCCCGATAAAGCTGAGCATGTCACTTTATCAGTTGTAGAAGGTGAAGTGGTTGCTGTAAACGGCGAACAATTAAAGCCTTACGACTGTTTAGTTAAACTAAACGACATGGCAGCTCCGCATGGTATTGGTCGTGTTGATATTGTAGAAAACCGTTTAGTGGGCATGAAATCACGCGGTTGTTACGAAACACCAGGCGGTACAGTGATCATGGCTGCGCTTCAAGCAATTGATGAGCTCGTTCTTGATAAGTCAAGCCGTAAATGGAAAGAGGTACTCGGTGGTGAATTTTCGCATTTAGTCTACGACGGTCGTTGGTTTACGCCGCTTAAAGATTCTATTTTAGCCGGTGCAGAAGCGCTTTCTACGTTAGCGACAGGTGAAGTGGTACTTAAACTTTACAAAGGGCAAGTAACAGCGGTCCAGAAAAAATCACCTAACAGTTTATACAGCGAAGATTTTGCTACTTTCGGTGAAGACGATGTTTATGACCAATCGCACGCAGAAGGCTTTATTCGTTTATTCTCACTATCAAGCAGAATTTCAGCATTAGCTAAAAAGTAATTTTTTAAGCCCCTTGGAATTAAGGGACTATTATCGGGTTTGGAGAGATTTCATGGCATTATGGGGCGGGCGTTTTTCTACGGGTCCAGATGAAGCGTTTAAACAATTTAACGATTCACTTCCCTTCGATTATCAATTAGCAGAGCAAGATATTATTGGCTCTGTTGCATGGGCTGGCGCACTTGAACAAGTGAACGTGTTATCTAATGACGAACACCAAAAGCTGGTATCGGCATTATATGAATTACTTGAAGAGGTAAAAGCAGATCCACACGCTGTTGCCACCTCAGGTGCTGAGGATATTCACTCGCATGTTGAAGCTGCGCTAATTGAAAAAGTGGGTGATTTAGCTAAAAAATTACACACAGGCCGAAGCCGTAACGACCAAGTTGCTACCGACTTTAGATTATGGTGTCGCGATACTGCCGATCATATCTTAAAAGCGATTGCACAACTAAAAGCTGAATTTATTAGCTTGGCTGAACGTGAGCTTGGCACAATATTGCCAGGGTATACGCACTTACAGCGTGCACAGCCGGTGTTATTTAGTCACTGGTGTATGGCTTATGTAGAAATGTTAGAGCGTGATGAAAGCCGGTTGCAAGATGCCCAAGCACGAATGAACTATTGTCCACTCGGCAGTGGCGCTCTTGCGGGAACTGCCTATCCGATTGACCGTCATGCACTTGCACAAGGGTTAGGGTTTACAGGCGCGACTAAAAACAGCCTTGATGGTGTATCTGATCGTGACTTTGTGGTTGAGCTATTAAGCTGTGCGTCTATCTCTATGATCCACTTATCGCGCATGTCTGAAGACTTGATTTTTTATAACTCAGGAGAAGCTGGGTTTATCGAACTGGCTGATAATGTTACATCGGGCTCATCTTTGATGCCGCAGAAAAAGAACCCAGATGCATTAGAGCTAATTCGTGGTAAAACAGGGCGGGTATTTGGTGCGTTTAGTGCAATGATGATGACTCTAAAAGCACTGCCGCTTGCCTACAATAAAGACATGCAAGAAGATAAAGAAGGCATTTTTGACGCTATGCCAACGTGGCTTGCTTGTATTCATATGGCGCAAGCGTGTATTAAGGGGGTAACAGTTAAGGCAGACAAAACCTTAGCAGCGGCAAAAGGTGGCCACGCGAATGCAACCGAGCTTGCTGATTATTTGGTAGCCAAAGGTGTACCGTTTAGAGAAGGGCATCATATTGTTGGGGTGTTGGTGCAATTAGCCATTAGTGAAGGTAAAACGTTAGAGGAGCTTTCACTTGAGCAGTATAAATCAGTAAACCCAGTGTTTGAAGATGATGTGTATCCGGTACTTGAAATTGATGCCTGTATTAAAGCACGTCAAGCACTTGGCGGAACCTCATTAGAACAAGTAAGTAAAGCGGTGAAAGGCGCGAAAAAAAAACAGCAAATAACAGTTCGTGATGCAAACCTAGATGACGTGGAAGCAATCGCTAAACTCGTACAACACTGGGCAACAGTCGGCGAAAACTTACCGCGCGCTAAAAGTGACATGGTGCACTCAATTAATGAGTTTGCTGTAACCGAGATAAACGGTCAGGTATCAGGTTGTGCTTCATTATACATTTACGACACTGGATTAGCTGAAATACGCTCATTAGGTATTGACCCTAAAAGCGCAGTAACAGGCCAAGGGCGAGAGCTAGTAGAACATTTATTAGTAAAAGCCAAAAAATTGGCACTCAATCGTGTCATCGTTCTGACTCGTGTACCTGACTTTTTCGAAAATCAGCGGTTTAGTTTCTGTAATAAAGAGAGCCTACCTGAAAAAGTCATGAAAGATTGTGAGTTATGTTTACGTAAAGAAAACTGTGATGAAGTCGCAATGGAATATATGTTAAAGCCAAGTAATAGCATGGAGATCCCTTGTAAAAACGTGGCTTGAGCAATCCCTAGGATAAAAAACGCACGGTGACCCCGATGCGTTTTTTTTTTGGGTAAAATAAAATAATTTTTAAATTAACATACTATGAACTTAAAGTTGGCATATCGGTTGCATTTATTATTTGTGTAACCTGTTGTTGAGTCAATTAACTAACATAGACAATACGTTACAGCAGTTATTTAGTAACTACTTCAGGTGGTGTGATTTAAATTTACGCCAATAATAAAAATTTAATACTCAAAAGGATTAATCACATGCAAATTTCAGCTAATAGCCAAGTGCAAATGCAAGCATACAATAAAACGCAACAATTAAAGCCTGCTATGGAACAAACTGCTAGCCCTAAAACCCTACAATCTGATACAGTTAGTATATCTCAAGAGGCAATGAGTGCTGCTGGTGCAGAACTTCGTCGTGGCGGCGGTATTGTACCTATCAAACCTAAATAATTAATTAAGGTTTTAAATGTTTTTAACTGAGTTTTTTGGTTTTTTCTCGCTTTCAGCGTTTACAATGTGGGGCTTTTTAATGGCATTTTTTTTAATGTCTTTGTCTATACTTTAAACGTAAAAAGAAATACAACTTTATTACTCAGTTCATTTATTATGATGGTTTCTTATACTCTTTCAGACTATTTTTTTACTTGGCTATCAATTAAAACTGCGGTTTTATTAGATTGGGCTATCTATGATATTTTTACCATTCTTTGCTTGCTAATAGCTATGGCTATGTTAAGAAAAACGACACCCTCTTTTTTGTATTTAATTGTGGGTCTTGCAATAAATTCACTTTTCTTTTCCCTCATGTACTTAGATTTGAATGTATATCAAAATAAAGAACCTTGGCTTTTTTGGGATATCTACACGTTCAGTGTAAACATTATTGATCTGATTATGATTGTCGCTTTAATAGTAGACCGTGATTTCCTTGGCTTACACACCCTTAAAAGTAAACTCATTTCATTATTCAAAACGACTGAGCTTAACAAAATCCAATAAATGTATTATGTAGACTTATTTTTAGCTGATTATATTGATGCATTTATACAGTGGGGCTTTTTAATGGCCATGTTGTACACTTTGGTATCGAGTATAAATACGCTAAATAAATCTTTGGTCTATTTAGCCACAATCATGTTCTTTTCTTACCTTATTGGTGACTTCCTTTTAGTTTTCAAAAACGTTTACCTTAACTGGATTTTTTTTGATTTCGCTACAGTTTGTATTATTTTTATAATAACAAAAGCTTCAAGCTTTGAAAGCGATGTGGCTAAAAACTATATTGTTAGTGGCTTATTGATTAATGCTTGTTTAACGTATGCTATTTACATAGATCTTTATATAAACTGGAACTCAGATCCTTGGTGGTTGTGGAGCCTGTACTCTATGGGGGTTAATGTTGTTGATTTACTAATGATTATTGCTATTTTTATCAATAAAGACTTTTTAGGGCTAATGAAACTTAAAGGTCGTTTATTTAGATCATGCGCTGAGTTTAAAAGCCCATAATGACAGATTTATTATGGCTACTTGTTAAAGTTGGCGAGAATTTAGGTAATTTTATATTGTGGTTATTTTTAATCGCTTTTCTATTTAACCTTTCTTCGAGCATTAATAAACAAGATAAAAGCTTACTGCATATTTCATTAATAATGATGATTTCTTATTTTCTAAGTGCATTTTTAAGCCTCGAAACTTCTACTTATAAAGATTATTTCATATTTGATCTCACAACTATTTTGATACTTTTTTTATGGCGAAAAATAACGTTGCAAAACACGCCAATTGCTTTTTATTACTTAATGCTGGGGTTGGGTGTTAATACCTGTTTATTTTTAGGAATGCATTATGATGTTCAAGTTAAAGCAAACAGTGACTATTGGTGGTTTTGGGCTGCATATGGGTTTGGCGTTATTCTATTTGATCTTATAATGGCATTGGCACTATTTATCAATAAAGATTTTTTGGGCTTAGTGAGGCTTAAGAACATTCTATTTCCAGCAAGAGCGAAACTACCTAGCGCAATGTAATAATACGCTAGGTGTTGTGTTTAGTGCTTGGTTTTACCCAGCCTTGACTGCAGGGCTTTCATAACTATGGTGTCAACAAACTCACTCACATCCCCGTTATGGCGTGCTACTTCTTTTACTAGCGTTGATGATATAAAGGTATTACGCTCGGCAGGCGTTAAAAATACGCTTTCTAAATCAGGGTTTAAACGGCGGTTCATATTCGCGAGCTGAAACTCGTAATCAAAATCAGAAACCGCTCTTATGCCTCTGATCAGTACATTAGCATTATGGTCACGGGCTAAATCGGCGAGTAGCCCTGAAAAGCCAATGACTTTTACATTATCTAAATGGCTTAAAATCTCATTTGCTAAATCAACGCGTTCTTCTAAAGTAAAACACGGTTTTTTACTTGGGTTATGAGCAATAGCCACAATAACGGTATCGAACATTTTAGCCGCACGCTGAATTAAATCAGTGTGGCCGTTGGTAAGAGGGTCAAATGTGCCTGGGTAGATTGCGGTCACTTTCATAATATTTACTGTGTTATTATTTTTAGCCGTAGTGTAGCAGTGTTTAGTGTGCAAAGCAGCCTTGTGAGTAAATTGTATATAACTGCAGCTGCGCAGTGTTACAAATGCAATGATTTGTTTATACTAGGCGGATTATTTTAATGCAGCATCGTATTTTCGAAAATTGAGTAATGAGTATATGAATACCAAGGATAAAATAATTCAAACCAGTATTTCATTGTTTAATGAACATGGTGAAAGAGCAATATCTACTAATCATATCGCATCGAGTTTAGGTATGAGTCCGGGTAATCTGTACTACCACTTTAAAAATAAAGAAGACATTATTCGCCATATATTTGCACTTTATCGTGACCATTTAAGTACTCATTTTAAGCCGGTTGATCAAGGCGACGATGCTTTTGAACACCTAGGTCCTTATTTAGATTCGCTATTTGAATTGATGTGGCGCTATCATTTTTTTTACGACAACCTTGGCGATATTCTCGCTCGCGATAGTCATTTAAAACAGGGTTACATTGATTTTCAACAGGAGTTACTTGAGCAGGTGCGTAACATCATTTTGGCCTTACGCGACAGCGAAATTATTGCTATTGATGAACAAGATGCTATCGAACTTGCTCATACGTTAAAATTAACGGTCAGCTTTTGGACACCCTATATGAAAGCAAGGAGGCTTAGTGGTGTGCTGGTTGAGCAAGATATTTACCCTGGTATTGTAAAAGTACTGACTTTATTTAAAGCCTACAGCACCGAAAAAAGCGCAAATAAAATTAATCAGTTAAGAGACAAGTACGCACTTTTAGCAAATGCTGCTCCCCAGAATCCTTAAGCCCGTTAAGTTGGTTAGTTCCTAGGCGCTAAATTTTTTGCTATAATCCGCCGCGCCCAATACCTGGGTGCGCGAATTCCCGCAGTCTAAGAGTTAAACTATGCTTAAATTTATCGTCAAACTTCACCCTGAAATAGCCATTAAAAGCCGTTCAGTCCGTAAACGCTTTACTAAAGTGTTAGAAAATAACATTAAAATTGTATTGCGTCGTGTTGACGAAAAAGTACAGGTACGTAATAACTGGGATAACATTTCAGTTGTAACAAAACTTGACGATGCTCAAACTCGCCTTGATTTTATCGACAGCTTACAACGTATACCTGGCATCGTGCAGTTTATTGAAGTGACTGAAACAGACTTTAAAACGATTGATGACATTTATCAAAAAACTATTGAGCTAGTTGGTCACACTATTATTGGTAAAACCTTTTGTGTCCGTGCTAAGCGCATAGGTCAACATGATTTTACTTCAACTGAGCTAGAGCGTTACGTTGGTGGCGGGCTTAATCAACATGTTGAAGGGGCTCGAGTAAAGCTAAGTCGCCCAGAAGTAACGATTCGTTTAGAAATTAAAGACGAAAAAGCCTACATAGTAACGCAAACGCATTTAGGAATGGCGGGCTTTCCACTGCCAACACAAGACGATGTATTATCGCTTATGTCTGGTGGGTTTGATTCTGGCGTTGCCAGTTATCAAATGATCCGTAAAGGTGCTCGCACGCACTTTTTATTCTTTAATTTAGGTGGCGCTGCTCATGAAATTGGGGTTAAACAAGCGAGTTACTATCTATGGAAACAATACAGCTCTACTCACAAAGTTAAGTTTATTACTGTTGATTTTGAGCCAGTGGTTGCTGAAATCTTAGAAAACGTTGAGAACAGCCAAATGGGCGTTGTCCTTAAACGTATGATGATGCGAGCGGGTAGTGCCGTCGCTGAAAAACTAAATATTCAAGCATTGGTTACGGGTGAAAGTATAGGTCAGGTGTCTAGTCAAACCTTAGCTAACTTAAGTGTGATTGACCGCGTAACCGAAACGCTCATTTTACGCCCACTTATCCAACATGATAAGCAAGAAATCATCAATATAGCGCGCCAAATAGGCACTGCAGAAATGGCAGAGACGATGCCTGAATACTGCGGTGTGATCTCTAAAAAGCCGACAGTTAAAGCCAAAATTGAAGTGATTAAAGCAGAAGAAGAAAAGTTTGACTTTGATGTATTAGATACCGTTATTGATAACGCCCGTGTTATGGATGTGCGCGATATTGATGTTGAGGCTAAGCAAGAGCTTAAAGAGGCAGAATCAGTTACAGAGTTACCAGAGGGAGCGGTTGTTGTTGATATTCGCTCGCCTGAAGAAGAAGATGCGGCGCCGCTGGAAATTGAAGGTATTGAAGTTATCCACTTACCGTTTTTCCGCTTAGCAACAAAGTTTGGCGATTTACCTAAAGGTAAAGATTATTACTTATATTGCCAAAAAGGAGTAATGAGCCAATTACAAGCGCTTATTCTTCACGAAGAAGGCTTTACCACTGTTAGAGTATATCGTCCTTGATGGCATAAGATATTGGGTCTGTTGACCTTTGCGGATTATAATTTGTTCAAACTAGGGGCGGTTTAATCGCGGCGCGAGGTTTGTAACCTAGTGGGCTAAGTAAAAATCGAGCAACAAAGAGTAAATCGCCCCGAGGCAGAACCCTTCGGGCAGCGCCTGTTTGGCATTGATGCTGCGTTATCGCCTATTTATGGGGAATAACCACACCACATAGGCTCTGCCTTACCTAAATACCAAACAGACTGCTGCAAATTTAACCTTGAAAGGTCAACAGACCCTAAATGCGCGGATTTATTCCGCGCTTTTTTTTGCCAAAATTTTAGCAAGTAAGGCGTCATTATAAGGTGTTGCAATATGGTGCAGTTTTCCTTGCTCACTTATATAGCCACAAATCGCCATGATCTCTGTTTGTCTATTGTGCATTACATCTTGATGCATCGAAGAGTAATTTTCGGCAGTTAAACTCATTACTTTGTAAGCCCGCTCTAGGGCATCTATAAGCTTAATATTGAGTTTTAGCGCGGTTGCAATGTGGCACGCCTCAGCTAATAAATTAATAATTGCACTACTGTATTGCGGTGCACGTAACTGACCATTTTTTATATTGTGGTGAGCGGTTAATGGATTTATTGCAATATTAACCAGTAGCTTTTCAAACCGTAGTTGTTCAATATTGTTACTGACAATTAACTGCGGAATAGTGTGTAATTGCGCACTAAGCTGTTGAATATTTTGAATAGCTAGTTGATTACAGCCCCCTAATACACTTTGCCCGTTTCCGGTATGTTGCACAATATTAGGGTTTGACTTAAATCCAGCCATGCTGGTGGTTAAAAAGTACAATGACTGCTGCTTTGTTAGCTGTTCATTTAATTGTTCAACATTACCCATGCCATTATGACTCAGTATAATATGGGTATTATTGCCTAGATAAGGTTTTACTTGAGCATAGGCTTGTTGCACTGCAAACGCTTTTACCGTGAATAAAACAATATCAAATTCAGGAGTTTGAGATAACTGCTCTTGTGAGATAAAAGTGGCGTTAATTTTTTCAGACGCAGCGTTACTGTGGCTGTAAAAGCGAGTATTAACTGTGCCTTTTCGAGTAAGTATATATATAGCGTGATGCTTGGCTAAAAAATGGCTAAATAACAAGCCAATAGCGCCATCACCTACAACAAGTATGTTAGCCATAATGCTTCTTTTTACGCAGTGTTAACAGGGCTTTAGCTAAAAAGTAGCTCGCTGCACCAATAAAATCGGCAACAAAATCGGCCAGTGATGCTTGTCTGTAAGGAAGGCTATCTTGCATAATTTCTATTGCTGCACCGTAACCAGCGAGTAATAGTATTTGTGCATATAATGGGAGTTTAAACGCTTTATCCATAATAATGGCAAGTAAAAAGAAGATACCAAAATGCGCTACTTTATCAACATGCGGAAATAAGTTTGCCGCGCCCTTTACCTCTTTAGCAAATAAGAAGGTAAACGCAACAATACTAATTAAAAAAATTGCTTGGTAAACACGCCTTGTCACGAAAATTCCTAAAATCGTATAAAAAAGAAGCCTCAGTATATCAAACTAATTTAGTATCGCACCTGAACAAAATGCAGAAAAATGTAAAGATTTATCATTTTAACGTTATAATTGCGGCATAAAATTAAGATTAGATAGTTAGGAGAACGCTATGCCTTCATTTGATATTGTATCTGAAGTAGAAATGAACGAAGCAAAAAATGCGGTTGATAACGCCAACCGTGAACTAGAAACGCGATTTGATTTTAGAGGCGTTGATGCATCAATAGAGCTAAACGATAAAACAATTAAATTAAAAGCTGAAGCAGATGCTCAGGTAATGCAGTTATTTGATATTTTAGCGAGTAAAATCTCTAAACGTGGGATGGATGTTGCAAGCTTAGAGCTACAAGATATTTCTCGTGCGGGCAAAAATGTTTTTCGTAACGTTGCACTTAAACAGGGTATCGAAAAAGACATGGCTAAAAAAGTAGTAAAAGCCATCAAAGACTCTAAAGTAAAAGTACAAGCGGCCATTCAAGGTGAAGAAGTTCGCGTAACAGGTAAAAAGCGTGATGACTTACAAGCGGCTATGCAAGTTGTACGCACTGCTGATTTAGGTCAACCATTTCAGTTTAAAAACTTCCGCGATTAATTTATTGCCTCGAGCTCGGCACTATAGGCGCTGAGCTCAAAGCAACATGTATTTAGCCAAACACGTTATATTGTTTGGCTTTTTTATTTTTAAATCTATGATGAACCCCGAACCCCGAACCCCGAACCCCGAACCCCGAACCCCGAACCCCGAACCCCGAACCCCGAACCCCGTATCCAGAACCTTGAATCTTTGGATTTTTAGATGTTTAGACGTCCGTTGACTTTTTTTAGTAAACAGATAACAATAGCAGCCTATTTTCAAGGTGCTTGCTAAACACTTCAATGGTGTGATTTTTTTAGTAGGATAATCGGGAAGTTGGTGCGTTTTCATTGATGAAGTCAATCCCAACACTGCCCCCGCAACGGTAAAGTTATGCTGTATTAAATTATGGTAACTGAGTCCGGAGACCGGCCTTGATTTAATCTTACTTACTAACATCTTTGCGGTGGGCAAAGATAGGGGACATGATGTTAAATAAAACCGCACTGGGTGTGGCCATTTCGGCTGTACTCTCTATTTCTGTATCTGCTGCAGAACAATCAATCGAAACAATAACAGTAACTGCTAATAAATTTGAACAACCTATAAATGATGTATTAGCAAGTGTGGCAGTTATCGACCGCGCTGATAGTGAAAAAGCGAATTATCGAGACTTACCTGCAATATTAAATACCATAGCTGGGATAGATATTGTCCGTAATGGTGGGTTAGGTCAAAAGGCAGATATATTTGTTCGCGGGGCCAGCGCTAAATATACCTTAGTACTGGTTGATGGTGTAAGAGTGAGCGATGCAAGCTCAGGTAGTGTATCGCTGACGAATATTCCAGTTAACAGTATCGAGCGTGTTGAAGTTATAAAAGGTGCCAGAGCGGCTATTTATGGCTCAGACGCTGTAGCCGGAGTAATTAATATTATCACCCGTAAAGCCTCAAATAACTCGCTTTCGGCTACTTTAGGCAGCCATAGCTACAGTAATTATCAGCTTGCTGGTGGGCTTGTAAAAGAGGCGCTTAGCTTTAATTATAATTTAGGCTACGAAGAGACGGATGGTTTTGATGTTACTGGCAAAGATCCAGCGGCTGAGTACACAAAAGATCATGATGATGATGGCTACAAAAATAAAAACATTGGCTTTAATTTAGCTTATGAGCTTGCTGAACTAGGCCAGTTGAGCCTGCAATCTCAGTATAGTGAAGGCGAAGCACAATATGATAATGCATGGGGTAACGATGCCTACGACTTTGAAAATTACACCGCTAAGCTAGGCTGGAACAAAGCCTCTGATGTATATAGCCAAAGTACTTCGGTGAGCGTTTCGCAAGAAGAAAATACCCAAACAGGTACCGATGTGCAGCAAGTGTATAGCACAGAGCGTGTTGAGTTTGAATATCGAGGGCGTTATACCCTTACTCAAGAACTTGATATATCGGGTGGCTTTAATTATTTATCTGAGGATTTATCAAACTCGTCAGCAACGTCATCAGAAGAAAAACGCGATAATAAGGCGTTGTTTATAGGCGCGTTTTATAGCCATAACAAATGGTTAGCAAATGCGGTTGTTAGAACCGATGATTATGACTTCCATGGCCGTGCAAACACTTACAGTACAGGACTTGGTTACAAAGCAAATAACTATGTAACACTACGTTTAAATCACGGTACTGCATTTAGAGCTCCTTCGTTAATTAATGCGTTTGTGACTAACAGCCCGTACTATTTACCAAACAATAATATTAAACCTGAAGAAGCCTTAAATAATGAGCTTGGTATAACTTTAGAAACCCAATGGGGCCGTTATGATATTGCTATTTTCGATAACCGTATCAATAATTTGATTAGTAATAATTATGATGCAGACTCAGGTAAATATATTGCCACTAACATAGATAAAGTATCTATGCAGGGATTTGAGCTGTCGGCAGAGTTTTCAGCGCTAGGCTTTGAACACTCGGTTAACTTTAGCTTTTTAGACGCTACAGATGAAAAAACGAATACCGATTTACCACGTAGACCTTCTGAATCGTTTAATTATCAACTCGCTAAAACATGGGGTGATTTTGATGCCAGCTTGGATATGCAATATCGCTCATCGCGTCCTTCGATTGCGTATTATGACTCGGAGCTCGCTGCTTATACGGTATTTAATATAGCAGCCAATTACCAGTTGCTAGATAATTTGTCGTTAGCTGCTCGAATAGAGAATATTACTGATAAAGAATATTTTACTGCTGCGACGGGCTTTGCTGCCAGTGGTAAGCTATTAGGTTATAACAGCGCAGGAAGAACTTTCTTTGTAGGGGCAAATTATCAGTTTTAATCGCTAATATAGTGTTTATTAATATACAAAAGCCCGATTTAAATCGGGCTTTTTAATATATTACCCGTTTAAAAACTCGCTAAATTCGGTTTCAAACTTATGTAATTTGGGTGCAATTAAAATACTGCAATAGCCCTGCTCAGGATTTTCATTGTAATAGTCCTGATGGTAGTGCTCTGCGGGGTAAAAAGTGGTTGCTGGGCTCACCTCAGTCACTATAGGTTCGCTAACATGACTTTGCAGCTCTGCAATAACTGCCTGTGTTTGTACTTGTTGTTGCTCATTATGATAATACACAACGCTGCGGTATTGAGTGCCTATATCGTTACCTTGGCGATTTAGTTGTGTGGCATCGTGTAGGGTAAAAAACATCGCGAGTAAGGTTTCAAAGCTGATAACACTGGCATCAAATTCAACCTTAATTACCTCTGCATGGCCACTGTTGCCAGTGCAAATAGTTTTGTATGTTGGGTTATCAGTATGTCCACCAGTATAACCAGAGCAAACACTGAGTACACCTTTTACACGCCTAAATGCTGCATCAATACACCAAAAACAGCCGCCGCCGAGTGTTGCTACTTGTGTGGTCGAACTCATAAGTACTTCCTCAATTGTTAGGGATATGTGCACTGAATAAAGCGCCGTAACAGCTAGTTACGACGCTCTGAGTGACTTAGATCTCTTTAAGCGGTTTTTCAGCGGCTTGCTTATCAAGTTTTTGTTGTAAAAACTCAGGTGATTGTGTATTTCGCGCTAGTGCGTAATAAGCGGCTGGCACCACAAACAGAGTTAGTATGGTTGCCACCGTTACGCCAGTAAATACCACCACACCAATTACCATTCTACTTTCCGAGCCTGGGCCGGAAGCCAACACCAAAGGTACGGCACTCATAACCGTTGTTAGGGAGGTCATAATAATAGGGCGCAAACGCTGTGTAGCCGCTTGTAAAATGGCCTCACTAAATTCTACGCCTTTATCACGTAACTGGTTGGTAAATTCAACAATCAGTATACCGTTTTTAGCACTTAACCCAATGAGCATAACAATACCTATTTGGCTGTATATATTAAGCGTTAACCCCATACTCCACAGCCCAAACATGGCACCCATTAAACCAAGTGGCACAGTTAACATAATAACAAATGGATGCATAAAACTTTCAAACTGAGCTGCCAGTACTAAAAAGGTCACGGTTAATGCCAGCACAAACACATAGGTCATGGCTGAGGCACCTTCATAAAACAATTGCGACTCACCTTTATAGTCAATGGCACCATCAATGTCGTTTTCCTCTGTGGCAACCTTGTTTAAAAAGTTTAGTGCTTGTTCTAGCGTGTAACCATCAGCTAGGTTGGCACTTAAAGTAATTGCACGCATTCGGTTATAGCGGTTTAAACGCGAGGCGGTGGCTTCTTCTTTTAAGCTAATAAGGCTATCAAGAGGAACAAGTTCTCCGCTACGTGATTTTAGGTAAATATTTGAAATATCAGTCGGGTTGGCAAAGTCTTGTTTTGTGCCCTTTAAAATTACATCGTATTCTTCACCGCGGTCAATAAAGGTGGTTACACGGCGTTGGCCAAGCATGGTTTCAAGTGTACGACCCACATCAGAGACTGATACGCCTAAATCAGCGGCTTTATTTTTATCAATACTGACTAAAAACTGAGGGAAGGTTTCTTTATAATCATGATCAATACGCACTAATCCAGGGTTTTTCTCAGCGCGTTTAATAATTCTATCTCGCCAATCGGCAAGTTGAGCATAATCATTACCTTGCAAAACAAATTCAATAGGGCGAGATGAACCACCTCCGCCAATACCACGGCGCATAATAGCAAATGCACGGACGTCGGTGACCTCTTGCATTTTGCCGCTTATTTCATCCATGACTTCCCATGTTGAGCGTTTGCGCTTATCCCAATCAGCCATGCCAACAATAGCCACGCCGCCACTGCCACCCCAACCTGGGACTCGAACAAGCACTCGACTTAGTTCGCCAGATTCAGAATAAGGCATCAAGCGCTCTTCAATTTTTGCCATATTAGCTGCGTTATTTTCATAACTTGCCCCTTCAGGGCCATTCATAAGCACAAAGAAGGTGCCACGATCTTCTTTTGGCGTGAGCTCTGAGGGTATTTGTAAAAATAATGAATAACTAACAAACCCAGCCAAAACTAAGCTCAGCATTAAGCCCCATTTACGGGTCATGTTTGACGCTAAAGCGTTACGGTATCCATTTTCTAATTTAGTAAAAAAACGGTCCATAACTTGGCTAAACTTACTTTCTTTTTCAGAGGCCTTTAACACTTTTGAACACAGCGCCGGAGAGAGTGTCAACGCAGTGATACTAGAGAAAAACACGGCAGCACTTACTGCCATAGCAAACTCTGTAAATAGTGCGCCAATTCGTCCTTCCATAAACACTAATGGTACAAACACGGATATAAGCACTAAGGTGGTGGCTATAATTGCAAAGCCCACCTCACGTGCGCCGCGATAAGCTGCCAATAAAGGCGGTTCACCAAGTTCAATACGGCGGTGAATATTCTCTAGCATTACAATGGCATCATCGACCACTAAGCCTATTGCTAACACCAGTGCTAGTAGAGTTAATAAGTTAATTGAATAACCCATTGCTAATAAAAACATGAAACTACTGACTAGGGCGACCGGTACTGTGACCGCGGGAATAAGAGTGGCGCGAATGTTACCTAAAAATATAAAGATAATAAGCACGACTAACCCCATAGAAATTGCTAAAGTTTTATAAACCTCATTAATTGACTCTTTAATAAATACCGAAGAATCATAACTGTCTTCTATGGTGGTGCCTTCAGGTAAATTACGTTTTATTTTTTCCAGTTCACTGCGGGCGTTATCAACCACAGTTAGGGTATTGGCTTTGGCTTGTTTAACAATACCCATACCAATCATATTACGGCCATTACCTCGGAATAAACTTTCATCATCGGCGGCTTCTAGTTTTACGTCAGCCACTTCGCCTAGACGCACTAAATAACCATCTTCACCTCGTTTAATAACTAGGTTTTGAAAATCACGTTGGTTTTTATAGCTGCGGGCAGTGCGAACGGTAAAATCACGATCAACTGATTCAATTTCACCGGCCGGAAGTTCTACATTTTCACTACGCAGTGTTTGCTCAATATCACTGGAGGTAATGCCACGGGCGGCCATCGCTTGGCGGTTAAGCCATACTTTCATGGCATACTTTCGCTCCCCCCCAATGCGCACATTCGATACGCCATCAACAACGGCTAATCGATCTACAATAAAACGCTGTGCATAATCAGAAAGTTGCAATGAATTCATGGTTTCACTGTTAAGTACAAACCACGCGATAGGGCTTTCGTCACTATTTGATTTTGATACTTCAGGAGGACGTACTTGTTCGGGTAGGCTATCAAGTGCACGCGCAACACGTTCACGCACATCGTTGGAGGCATCGTCTATGTCACGGCTAATATTAAACTCAATGGTAATGTTTGAGCGGCCATTACGACTCGATGAGTTAATACTTTTAATACCTTCAATGCCCGAAATACGATTTTCAATAACTTGCGTTATTTTTGTTTCAATAATTTCGGCAGATGCACCGGTATATTCAGTACTAATATTTACAATCGGTGTTTCAATATCTGGATACTCTCGCAAAGGCAACATGCTAAAAGCAACTAAGCCAAATGTGAGTAACAGTAAGTTAATAACAATCGCAAAAACGGGGCGTTTGACGCTAGTATCGGTAATTTTCACGTGTTACCCCTTAACGCTTACTTTACTACCTGAGCGAATTTTAATTATTCCCTCGGTAACAATTTGCTCGCCATTACTTAACCCTTTGTCTATCGCAACCCAGCCATTATTTCTACTTGCAACATGTACTTCTTTACGGTTTGCTATGCCATCTTCAATTTGAAAAACGTAATGCTTATCTTGCAGAGGAATAATGGCCTTTTCAGGCACCATCAGCGCTTGGTTACTGCTCAGTTCTAAAGCGGTATTAAGCAACATACCTGGGCGAAGTAAACCTGATTTATTAGCAAAACTTGCTGTTACTTCTACACTGCGAGTGATTGAGTCGATACGTGAGCTTATATGGGTTACTTTACCGCTGAAGGTTTGATCAGGGTAAGCATCGTTTTGAGTGCGAACAATCATGCCGTTTTTCAGTTGAGCTAAATACTTTTCAGGCACTTTAAAATCAACTTTTATAATACTAATGTCATCGAGGGTTGTGATCACGGTACTGTTATTGACATAAGCACCCACCGATATTTCGCGTTTCCCCAGTAACCCAGAAAAAGGCGCGGTGATGGCCATTTCATTGAGTTTGGTTTTAGCACTTTCAAGTTGTGCTTCGCTGGCATCAACGCGAGCGAGTTGTTCTTCAAGCAATGACTTGGCCGTCGCTTGCGAGCGAGAAAGCTCGGTTAGTCTGGCTAATTGACGTTTTTCTTCTTGTAAATTAATGCTAAGTTCTTTTACTGCAAATTGTTCTTGTTGGTTTTGCAGTTGTACTAATTTTTGTCCTTTGCTGACCAAGTCGCCATCTTCAAAGTAAATGCTAGTGACATAATCGTTTTGGGCGCTTTTAATGTAGATAGCCTGATTAGCGCGAGCACTGCCAATGGCTTCAATCATAATTGCGTTTTCTTGCGATCTGACCGTGTGGGCAGAAACTTGCGTTGTCATTGCCGAGTAATTGGCTTGCTCGCCCTGTGATGCGGGAAAATACAAATAAACGCTAAAAATTATTAGTAATGAAATAATAAATGGAAATAAGGCTTTACCTGATTGTTTAGAGTGCATTGTTTTCATACCTGAAAATAGATTATAAGTATTGTACGAAATCAGGACAAAAAAAGGCGGTTATGTATCTCATTAATTTGTGCGTTAAGCGTAAAAATAACTGATACTTAGTCATTGCGCATATTTAACAGTAATAATGGGAGTTAATTGATGAGCTTTAAAACATCATGCAAACGCTGTTTAACGCTGAGAAAGTTAGTATTGTGGGCTATTATTATGTTTATATTTTATATGGCGTTTTTTCAGTATGGCTAATATAAATAAACAAATACTAAAATACCGAGCGCAAGGCGCTAAAAATGGAATTGAAATATTAGTGGTCGGCAGCATTGGCTTGATTATTATCATGCTGTTTAATTTATTACGCCCAGGCGAAATAAGTATTATCGAAATTTTTTTAGTAAGTTTATGTATTGCTGCAATTTTAATTGGCTTTTTTAAAACACAAGAACCTTTTTATAGTATTATTTTAACTGAGCAGCAATTAATATATCAGCATAAGTATGGACAATGGCATATACACCCAGAGAATTTGCACCATTGTGGTATACCTAAGGTTGATAATGGCATTGATTACCTTGAGCTTAATGCGATTGGTATTAAATTAAATGATATAGATTCATTCTTGTCTGCTTTAGCTCCAAGAATTGCGGGTAAATTGTTGATAGAGCAGCGACATTTCTTTATGCAAGTTGTTCAAAAAAATTGCAAAAATGGGCATTGCCCATCAGAATGGTTAGTTGAAGATAATAAATATAGGTCAAAAAAAGGAATTGACTATAATGGGCTCATAGCGATGTTTGCTAATAGGGCTAAACATCTTCAGCTTTTAACAGGGTATGACTTACTGTTACCAGCCAGTGTAATAGAAAGTGATATTTGGGAATTTAGCGCAAATTTAAATAAATGGAAGCGCGATCCCTCTCAGTTTATAAAGTCGCAGTGTGAATAATAATATAAGCACTCACTGCGGGATTAGGAATAACTATGAGCCAAGACAGATCTTTCATTAAAAGTGGTCGAAACACCATAATACATAAAGACAGAAAACTAGATTTAGTGATTGTTAATGGTGAGACTCACCCTAAAATTAAAGTAACAGGTAATGGTCTTGAGCCATTTAAAGAAGAACTGCCAAAAAACCGCCGAGATGCAAAAGAGCGTTACCTCGACGTTGTTTATATTACTAGTGCTGATGTATTTAGCGAAGAAAAACAATTGTTGTTTATTCAATCCTTAGATGGCCGCGAATATAAAGTAGATTACAGTAAAGTTGGCACTAAATTATTTGTTCGTATTCATCAAGATAGCTATTTATAATTTATAATGGCATTTTTTTTGCTTAATAGTTTTATTAGATAATTTTAAGACAAAAAGGTGCTGAGTATGAGAGCAATTTCGTTAATACCACTTATGTCATGCTTGCTTTTGGCTGCATGCGGAGGGGGAGGCGGTGCTGATAACAGTGATATAAAAACATCAGTATTTGCAGGTAACGATCTTCAAGTTGTAGAAAAATCAGAGTTTACTATTTCTGCAAAAGGCTCTCCTGCAGATGGTACATTTACTTGGCAGCGTGTAAGTGGCCCTATTATAGATGTGTTTCCGCTTGAAGGGGCTGAACAAACCATTACTGCACCAGATGTAAAGTCTGACAGTGAACTGGTATTAAGAGTTAGCTATCAAACGTCAGATGGCAGTTTAGTGAATGACGACTTGAGTGTTTTCATTGCCTCTAATAATCAGCTTCCTCTTGCTGTTGTTACTCAAGTTGCTCCTGCAAACTTGCCCTCAGTTTATAAGGATACTGTAACCCTAAGTGGTTTAACTTCCACAGACCCCGATGAAAATGGCGAAATTAGCAGTTATTTGTGGCAATTATTGTCAGGGCCGGATTTAACAATTGATAGCTATACCAATCCAACGCTTAGTTTTTCTCATCCATTATTAGAAAATAACACCAACTTAAAATGGCAGCTCACCGTAACAGATGATGAGGGCGGAGTATCTGCATCACAATTTGATATGACCCTTAATAAAACAGCTCAAGTGATTATTGCCGATGCAGGCGCTAATCAAACAGTAGAAGAGTTTGATAAGGTTATCTTAGATGCCACAGCCAGTGAAGCGGCAACTCAATCTTATCAATGTATGTGGCAACAACTTACCGGTAATGCAGAAACCCTGATTGAATCACAGTCATGTACTGCCAGCTTTTTTGCCTCTGATATTGATTTAAATGCAACGCTTAGCTTTGAAGTACAAGTTATGGACTTAAAAGGGCGCACCGACACAGATACCGTATTTATTGATGTAACACCCAAAGCGCTTGGGTTAATAAATGATACAGGAGTAGGAGAGTGTTATAACAATACTCAGCGAATTAATTGTAATAATGATGAATTTCCAGCTCAAGATGCTGATCTTGGGCGCGATAGTTTTGCCAATCGTTTAGGTAAAGTGGGTAAAGGGAATCTGGCTTTTGATTACACCAAACTTAATGAGTTTGCCGATGAGCTTCTCGATGATGCGCAAAACTTTAGCTGTATTCGTGATAATACTACCGGCCTTGTTTGGGAAGTAAAAAGCCCTTATTCCGGGGTGTTACCAAATACCACTTTACGTGATGGGCAAAACCGTTACATTTGGCAAGGGACTGTCAATAGCGGCGATGTAGCGGGTAGTGATAATACCACGTGCCCGAGCAATACTGATTGCGGATTACAAACCTATATTGATGAAGTTAATGCGCTTGATTTTTGTGGTGGTAGTAACTGGCGTTTACCCACTTATACTGAACTTTTAGGTTTAATTGATTACGGTAAACAAGGGCAAAACGTATTGATAGATACTGCATTTTTTCCTAATACACCATCGACTAACACCGAAGGGCATTTACGCTATTGGACCTCACAGACCGCGGTTGATGGTGCCAGTTTATCTCAGGCTTACACTATCGATATGATGGATGGCAATGATTTAGCCTATCCAAAAGATAATGCCGCTTATGTGCGCTTAGTTAGAAATCGTTAAGGTGATTATTATGAAATTAATTAAAGTCTCTATGTTATTAGCCTTAGGATTAAGTCAGTCACTTGCAGCGCAGCAGTGTTATCAGGAAGTCGCGACTAGCGATGATACCGACCGATTTGTGATTAATATTGATGGCACTGTGTCAGATACTAAAACAGGGCTAATGTGGCAGCGCTGTAATTATGGTCAAGTTTATAATAGCGAAACAACTAGCTGCGATGGTGATACTCAACCATTAAATTGGCAAGCTTCACTTAAAGGCGCACTGAATGACACCACGGCAAATTATAACGACTGGCAAGTGCCGAGTATTAAAGAGTTAGCTAGTATAGTAGATCACCGTTGTACCGATCCAAGTATTAATGCGGGTATTTTTTTAGCAACGCAGTCGCAAAATTATTGGTCTAATACCTCGGGTATTAGCAATATAAATTCGGCATGGGTTTATCAATTTTCCAGTGGTTTAAATAGCTTACATGCTAAAACAAGTAACGTATATTTACGCCTAGTACGCTATGAGAAGTAGTTAATTAATATATTAGCGAATCTAAAAATGCTCTTTTATTTACGGTTAGCCTTTTTATTTACACTATTTTAATAATAAAGCCTGGTTGTAGTTGTCACCCAGGCTATTTTTTTGCCATTATAGACCGTGAATTAACGACCAAGGACTATAAAGGTGTATTTAAGCTATTTTGGTTTACAAGAAAAGCCATTCTCAATTTCGCCTAATCCCCACTACTTATTTTTAAGTGAACGCCATAAAGAAGCATTAGCGCACCTTACCTATGGACTAGGTGAAGACGGTGGCTTTGTGCTGTTAACAGGTGAAGTGGGTACAGGTAAAACCACCATAACACGTAGTATGTTAGAGCGACTGCCTGAAAATACCCAAGTAGCCATGATCCATAATCCTGCGTTATCAGAACTTGAACTGTTAGCCAGTATTTGCGATGAATTACAAATAACTTACGACGCCAAAAATGCCACGCTGAAGAGTCTAACGGATGTGATTAAAAAGCACCTTGAGTTTAATAATAAAGCGGGGGGGCATACTATTTTAATTATTGATGAAGCACAGTTGCTTGCCCCCGATGTGCTTGAACAACTTCGGTTATTAACCAATATCGAAACCGACCATAAAAAGTTATTACAAATAGTATTAGTAGGGCAGCCTGAGTTACAGGTACTTCTAAAGCGAAATGAGTTAAGGCAACTGGCACAGCGTATTACTGCTAGGTATCACTTGTTAGCGCTAACACCAGGGCAAACCATTGCTTATATTCAACATCGGCTACATATTGCAGGTTGTGACAAGAAAATATTTTCAATGGAAGCGATGCAAATGGTGCATCAGCTCACAGGCGGTGTGCCACGATTAATGAATCTGGTGTGTGAACGCGCATTAGTAGGGGCATTTTCTAAACAACAAGAAATTGTTGGCAGTGATATTGTTAAGCAAGCAGCGAGTGAATCTTTACCTATCGACTTTATTGTCACAAATAATAAGGTGAGTAAAACAGGTTCTATTTGGCCTTATAGCGCTGCTGCGTTAATGCTTTTTGGTGCAGGAATTGGCCTGTCATTTATTCTTTAGTTAGGTGATTCATGTCTTATTTATTAGATGCGTTAAAGCAGTCAAAGCACGATACCATGAGCGCAGAGCAATATGACTTGCAAGCGCAACAATTAAAACAACAACACCAGTTGATGACCTATCGTCGAATTAGTTTTTTACTCGCCGGAAGTTTATTGGCGACGGGTATATTGACCAGTGGCTTTTTTGTCGGGAAGTGGCTGCAACAAGAAAATGTAGCCGTAAAAAATGAGGTTGTTCAAAATGACCTTAGTCAAAAAGACTCAGCAGTGGTAGAAAAACCAACAAGCCCAGAGGAAGTACAAAAAACGGTTGCTCAAGCAGTAACAACCCCTCAAGCGCCCCTTGTAACAGCTGCGCCTAACAATTCTGTGCCACTGGCAGGGCAATTGGTTTATGTACAAACCCCAACGGGTGTACAGCAAATGTTGCTTACGCCACAAGGGCAATATTTACCTATGAGCGTTAATCAAGCGTCTCAAGGGCAAGCGCACAATTTCTCGGCGCAGAATAACGTTCCATCTAGTTTTCAATCACCGAGCAACCAACCGAAAAGCGTACCAACTCAAGCAACGAAAAGAACACTCAGTGCCGATGAGTTAAGTAAATACAAAGTGTTAGGTAAACCACTTAATCAAAATGTGCCTGCTCAGCCAGAATCAACCGCTGAACTAGATACGGTTCCCGACACGCTTAAAAATGCGTTTGCGCAAGCCGTTAATGACACAGAAACAACAGCCGACTACGAAGTAACTCAAGGCTCTCGTCATTCATCACGGGTACAACCCGTTGAGCTACTGCCGGATGGCCTACAAAGTATGTTGCCAAGCATTAAATATCAGGCACATATTTATTCGTCGACAGCAGATAAGCGCTGGATAAAACTCAATGGCAGAGAGCTATATGAAGGGGAGTCTATTGGTGCATTGAGGGTGCTAGAAATAGCACCGGATCAGAGCGTACTTGATTTTGATGGCTATGAATTTAGCTTAAAAGCTCTGCAAGATTGGCCACAGTAGTGGCCAATTAACTAAAGATAGAGTGCTTATAAAAACCCTCTAAATCTATATTATATTCTTTGGGTTTCACTGCTGATTCAAGCGTGTCTTGTGTTCTTTTGCTTGATAAGTCAATATCTTGAACTTCAGTGTAACGCCCATGTTTGGCATTAAAAAACGTTTTTACGACTGGTTTTAATGGTGTTGCAGGGTTACTTTGGGTCACCAGCCCCACTTTTTGGCTGGAAAGTTTTACCAGCGTGCCCACAGGGTGAATACCAATACATTGAATAAATTTATTAAGTAGCACGCCATCAAAGCTATCTGGGCAACCTTGTTTTAATATTTTAAACGCCTTAATTGGCTCCATACCCGCTTTATAAACGCGTTCAGCGGTTAATGCATCATATACATCAACAATAGAGGCCATACGAACGTATTGGCTTATTTCATCGCCTTTCTTACCAAAGGGGTAGCCTTTACCATCTAAGCGCTCATGATGCATACCTGCGATATCAACAGCAATCCCCGTTAATCCTGCGTCTTCTAGTATTTCTTTGCTAAAGCGCGCATGGTTTTGCATCACTTTAAATTCTTCGTCACTGTAGCGACCTGGTTTGTTGAGAATCGCGTCAGGTATTTTTATTTTTCCCATATCATGCAATAGGGCACCTGTTGCAAGTTCTTCAATGATTGGTTTTTCAATATTGAGATGTTTTGCAAAAATACTCATTAAAATAGACACATTTATCGAGTGCTCTAATAAATAGGCATCTTTTTGGCGCATTTGCGTAATGCACGCCAGCGCATCTTGATTTCTAAATACGGAGTCAATAAACCCGCTAGCCAGCTCCCTAAAAGGAGCAACATCAACAGTGCGGCCAGATTCTATATCGCCAAATGCTTTGGTTTGTAAGTTTTTTGCTTCATCATAAAGCTTTTTAGCTTTACTCATTTCTTGCTCAGCGCTGTGGGTTATTAACCATGGATCGCGCTTTTTGATTTTGTGCTTAGTTGCAGGCGTTGGTTGTGTTTCAGATTCTTCAGAGGTGAGCATTTTATCAGGATCGATTTCAACCTCTAAAATGCCAGATTTTATTAATTTATCAATTCCACTTTGAGTTTTAACCCAGCCTTGGTTTTTTATTCTAATATTGCCAGTTTGCTTAACAACTTTTTGTACAAACATACCAGGCTTTAGCTGTGTAGTAGGAATGGTTTTCAAAGTGAACTCTAATTAACAAGTATGATTAGAGAAAGTAACAAATAAATTCACATTTAGAAATAAAAAAAGGCATCAAATTGATGCCTTTTTAATTAAATGATGACTATTTTCTATTCATCATCTTCAACAAGCGTCATCAACGAGGTGTTACCGCCTGATGCCGTTGTATCGATACTGATTGTTTTTTCAGTAATAAGGCGCTTAATTAGCGTGTCGTAATACTCTGAGCTGATCACTGGCAGTATTGCGCCTTTACGTTGTGCAAGCTGTTGGCTGAAGTAGCCTAAGCGAGAAGAACGTGCAGCAACTACCGCACCCGCTAGGTGAGGGTGTGCCAATATAGCTTGTAACTGGTTTGGTTTAGCTACTTGGAAAACACCTTCAGCAACGCCGGTTGCAATAAACTTATCTCTAAAGGCAACCGCTTCGTCGTAAAATATTTCAGATGCAACAGTAATTACCGTATTACCAGCCGCTAGTGCGGTAATAATCGACAGTGCCCAAAAGTTAAATGAGGTGCTTTTATCTGCGTAACAAACCACACAACCACGTGCTTCAAGGTGAAGTGTATTCGACTCACCTGTTGGCCCTGGCAATGTTGTATATTTACGCATGTGCTTTTCTAAGCGGTTTAACTGAGCGCGAGCATCGGCAAGTGTTAACGCTAAATCGTCCGCGAGGTCGTCAATAATTTCAACCGTCGCTACTTTCGCTAATAACTGACGTACCGCAGAAACACGATCATTCAGTGGCGTTGCACGCCAGATTTTTTCATCGCGCATAGAGTTAACCATCAGCTTTTCTACTTGCTCATTTGCGCCACTGTAGTGGTGTAAATCAAGCTCATCTGGCGTTAGGTTAGTCATTTGTACGTTATCTGGTGATGCTTTTTCTTTTATTAGGCGTTGTAGGTAGTTTGGTCCACCGGCTTTAGGGCCAGTACCAGAGAGTCCACGGCCACCAAACGGTTGCACGCCAACAATGGCACCAATCATATTACGGTTGATGTATACGTTACCTGCACGCGACATTTTCGCTAAATGTTCACAACGTTCTTCAATGCGAGAATGAATACCCATTGTTAAGCCGTAACCCGTGTTGTTGATTTGGTCGACAACACTATCAAGCTCACTCGATTTAAAGCGAATAACATGCACACACGGGCCAAATACTTCACGTTTCAATACCGATAAGTCTTTAATTTCGTATAAACGTGGTGCAAAGAAAAATGCGCCATTTTCGCTGTTATCAGGGATTTTACACTCATAGTGAAGTGTTGCATTACCCTTTAGGTATTCAACATGGTCGTTGAGTGTTTTAAGCGCTTTTTCATCTATTACTGGGCCTACGTCTGTAGAGAGTAATGATGGGTCGCCAATATGCAACTCAGCAAGTGCGCCTTTAAGCATATCGATAATGCCATCAGCTACGTCTTCTTGAATAAAGAGTACGCGTAATGCTGAACAACGTTGACCCGCACTTTGGAAACCAGAACTGATAACATCATCAACAACTTGCTCAGGAAGCGCTGTTGAGTCAACAATCATACAGTTTTGGCCGCCAGTCTCTGCAATTAAAGGCACCTGAATATCGTTACGTGCTGCTAATGTTTGCGAGATAAGCGTGCCCGTTTCAGTTGAACCTGTAAACATAACAGCTTGAATACGCTCATCAGGAACAATGGTTTTACCTACTTCGCTACCGCGAGCAATGACAGGTTGTACAACGTGCTCAGGTAAACCAACTGATAGCATTAATTCAATGGCACGAAGTGCGATTAAGCTGGTTTGCTCTGCTGGTTTTGCAATAACCGTGTTACCGGTAACAATGGCCGCTGCAACTTGACCCAAGAAAATAGCGAGCGGGAAGTTCCATGGGCTAATACATAAAATAACACCACGGGCTTCAAAGCGCTCATCTTGCGCAAGCTCTTCTGCACGGGCTGCGTAGTAACGACAAAAATCAACGGCTTCACGTACTTCATCAATACCATCTTGTGCTACTTTACCTGCTTCTTTAATACAGA
This sequence comes from Pseudoalteromonas sp. 23_GOM-1509m, assembly GCF_000518425.1. Classification (NCBI taxonomy): domain Bacteria; kingdom Pseudomonadati; phylum Pseudomonadota; class Gammaproteobacteria; order Alteromonadales; family Pseudoalteromonadaceae; genus Pseudoalteromonas; species Pseudoalteromonas sp. 23_GOM-1509m. The sequence continues at coordinate 342,947 of NZ_KI912434.1, read as the reverse complement.
TAGCAACAAGCTCATCGTGATGGCGCTCTAAAATATCAGCAACGCGACGCAACAAATTGGCGCGCTCTTTTACCGGTGTTTGTGACCATGATTCAAATGCGGTTTCAGCGTTGGCTAGCAACACTTTCATTTCATCGCTATTTTGTAATTTTATATGGCCAATAATTTCTTTATGGTTTGCAGGGTTTTTAACTGCCAGCGCGCCCTCTGGTACTTGACTTTCATCAATTAAGTGCTCTTCAAACCAAGTGTCTAAATTTTCTTTAAACGGGGTGATCACGTTAATATCAGTTAAGTCCATACCTTTTGAATTGGCACGTTCTTCACCGTATAAATCAATTGGCATTTTTATCTGTGTGTTGTATTTATTACGTAAACCTTGCAGTGTTTCAACAGGATCTGGCAATAATGCTTCAACCGGTTGTGTGGTATCTACAATGGCATTTACAAATGACGAGTTAGCGCCGTTTTCTAGTAAACGACGCACAAGGTAAGCAAGTAGGTCTTCGTGTTGGCCGACCGGTGCGTATACGCGGCACTGAATTTTTTCTTCATCAACGATTTGGTCAAATAAAGATTCACCCATACCGTGAAGACGTTGGAATTCAAAACCTTGGTTATCACCTTTGGCCACTTCTAAAATAGTCGCTGCGGTGTAGGCGTTGTGTGTTGCAAATTGCGGGTAAAGTACATCACGTGCTTCGAGCATTTTAATCGCACACGCTTTATATGATACATCCGTGGTTGCTTTACGGGTAAACACCGGGAAGTAATCTAAACCATCTTGTTGTGTGGTTTTGATTTCTGTATCCCAGTATGCGCCTTTTACTAAACGCACCATCATTTTGCGACCCACACGGGTTGCTAGGTCGGTTAGCCATTCAATAACAAAAATAGCGCGTTTTTGATAAGCCTGAACCGCTAAACCAAAACCTTGCCAATCGCCTAAATCGTCATCGCTAAATACTGCCTCAATAACATCAAGAGAAATATCTAAACGGTCAGCTTCTTCAGCATCAACAGTAAAGCCGATATCGTATTTTTTAGCGGCAAGGGCTAGTTCTTTTAGTTTTGGAACGATTTCTTCCATTACACGCTCTCTATGAGTGAACTCATATCGAGGGTGAATAGCCGATAACTTTACAGAAATACCTGGGCTTTTTATTGGACCACGGCCATTTGCGGCTTTACCGATAGCATGAATCGCATTCATGTAGCTATCAAAGTAACGCTTGGCGTCTTTCATTGTGCGAGCACCTTCGCCTAGCATATCGTAAGAATATACATAGCCTTTTTGCTCTTTTTCAGCAGCACGCTCAATCGCTTCGTTAATGGTACGACCCATTACGAACTGTTTGCCCATTATCTTCATAGCAAAGTTAACAGACTTACGTATAACTGGCTCGCCTAAACGACCAATGGTTTTTTTGAGTATGCCAAACTGTTGCTCTTTAGTCTTATCGTTATAGTTAACCATTTTACCGGTTACTAATAATCCCCAAGACGAGGCATTAACGAATAAAGAGTCACTACTACCTAAGTGAGAGCTCCAATCGCCGTTTGCTAATTTATCACGTATTAATGTTTCTTGAGTTGCTTTATCAGGAACACGAAGCAGCGCTTCGGCTAAACACATTAATACCACACCTTCTTCACTCGATAGTGAAAATTCATTTAATAGCGCATCAACACCGCTTTGACCGTCTTGGTCTTTACGAATGTTTAAAACTATTTGGCGAGCTCTTTCCCATGCACGGCTTCGTGCTTTAACACCGACTTCTGCAAGTGGTAAAATGTGATCAATAACCGCATTTTCATCTATACGGTAGAAGTCACGGATCTTTTGTCTGATCGGACAAGTCGTTGTTAAATCGCCATTGAATAACATAAGCAACCCTCAGGAGTGTTAAGACTTAGGGTAATTGTTAATTACCGCTAAATGTTGTTGGTGTAAAGCGTGCATTCTAATTAAAATCCAGCAGAATATGCTGGTTAATTTTGCCGTTTTACGATAATTTACAGGGCATATTATTAACTTATCCATATAAAATACTGATATGACTAATCCGAATAGATTACGCCTGCTTGATCGTATCGATATATCAATTTTAGACGTTTTGCAGCGCAATGGTAGAATTTCAAATGTTAACCTCGCAAAACAAGTGAATTTAAGTCCTAGTCCTTGTTTAGATAGAGTTAAACGTCTGGAGCAAGAAGGCTACATTGAGGGATATTTTGCAAAGTTAAGCGAGGAAAAGCTCAATCAAAGCTTAGTGGCGCATGTGCAGGTATCGTTAGTCACCTCAAATACCGCGGTATTTAAAGTGTTTCGCGAACACATTCTTAAAATTAAGCAGGTTGTTGAATGTGACATGGTAGCGGGTGGTTACGACTATTTATTAAAAATTCGCGTCTCTAATATGGACGAATACAGAGAAGTATTAGGTGATTTGGTCGATATTCCAGGGGTGGGTACACACCACACTTACATGGTAATAGAAAAAATCAAACAGGATCCTGGACTGCGTTTAGATATGTAACCTTTGAGTACATTATTGCAGGTATAAAAAATTGCAGGCATAAAAAAAGCATCTTTTTGATGCTTTTTTTATGCCTGCAATATAGGTGGCGCTTACGCCCAACCTTCATAGCGTTTTCTGCGCGATAACACAATAGTTAAAATAATTCCTAAGAACAAACCTAAAAATGCAATAGCACCACCATAAGTGAGTAGCTGACGCTTTTCTTTAGCACTGGTTGCTTGCTTTAATTGTTGTTCTTGAGCAAGCGAGTCTTGTAATTGACTTATTTGTGCTAACAGCTGAGCATTTTGTTCGGTTAGCTGTGAGTTTTGTTCTTGTAGTTCAGGTAATTCTACTTGCGCTTGGCGTAATTTATTTTGCATAGCGCTAATTTCGCTGTTAAGCGCTTGATACTGCTGCTTTAAACCAGCTGATTCGCTGATGAATTTAGCCTCTACCCAGCCTTCACGGTCTTTATCATCTTTAACTTTTATAAAACCGTTTTGTTCATCAGATAATAAAGTCAGTTGCGTGCCTGCATCAATAGAACCGAGTAAGCGATAGTCTTTACTGGCGCCTGAACGCATAAAAGTATACAAGTTATCGATTATATAAGCTGTTTTAGCATTAGTAGGCGGCGTTGATTGAGCTTCTTCTGCTTGGCTCATAAACGGGGCGGCTGTTAAAAGCAGCCATAGTAAACAGTGTTTTAGCATTTATCTACCTTGTTAATCTAGCAGTGTCCGTTGTGAACGTGATTTTTATTTCGCATAAGTATATAGATAGTATGGATTTAATAGTTTAATAGCAAGATAGATATTGTAACCAAAGTATTTTGCTTGCGTGTTTATGATTAAAAAATTTGCAATATAGGTCTGCTTTGTTTATTTTGAGCACTTATTAATTTTAAGGGTAATCCGCAAGCCTAATGGATACTGAGATAGAACTGAAGTTTTTGGTATCAGATGACGTCATTCCACTGATCCCCTCGTTAATTACTCAATTTGCAAAAACAGTTACAAACAAGCCTTCTAAAAGTTTGCAAAATGCTTATTTTGATACGCCAAGCAGAGAGCTGAGAGCACTCGATATTGGTTTTAGAACGCGTTGTACAGACGAGCGCTGTGAGCAAACAATTAAGCTTGCAGGAGACGTGGTGGGGGGATTACATCAACGTCCAGAATATAACCTTCCCATAGAAACAAATCGACCTAATTTAATGGCGTTTGATTCATCAATTTGGCCACACGGCATGCAAATTGATGTTATATCACAAAACCTCTACCCTATATTTAGTACTAATTTTATCCGCCGTACGTGGTTAATTGAAACGCAAAATGGTGCCAAAATTGAAGTGGTATTAGATAAAGGTGAAGTGGCCGCCTCGGGTAAAGTGGAGATTATTAGCGAGCTTGAAATAGAGCTCGTCGAAGGTAGCCGAGACGAGCTATTTGCTTTAGCAGATAAATTAATAAGCCAAAACAGTGTGCGCTTGGGGCTTTATTCAAAAGCAGCAAGAGGCTACCGCCTAGCGGATAACACACCGTTACAACCGAGTAAATCTATCGGTTTTGTTAAACTTACTAAGCAAGCCACTCAAGAGCAAGCACTTATTGAAGCCATGGGCTTTGGTATTCGCTTTGTGCAAAAACATGAGCAATGCTATTTTGATAAGCCAAGTTTAAAAACATTAAAACGTGTGACCGACGGTATTAGTTTAATTCGTCATAACTTTTGGTTATTTGATGATATTGTCAGTAAAGACAGCACCGAGCACCTCAGAACGGAGTTAAAGTGGTTATTGAGTGAATTAGCATGGGTTGAAAATGCCATTCAGTTAAAAACTTACACTTCTAAGCGCCATGCTTTTTATAAAAAAATAAACAGTGCGCCCGCCTTAGCTCAAGTTATTAACGATTTAAAAGAGTTACAACCGAGTATTGATGATATTTTTGCGCTTTTTCATAGTGCGCGTTACAACCGTTTATTGCTGAGCTTAACAACGTGGCTGATAAATAAGCAGTGGCGTAAAGACTGGAGCCAAGCAGAGCTACAAAACGCTGAGCAGCCCGTTATTGATATTGCTCATCGTTTATTTGATAAAGATTGGAAAAATTTACACCGCTTATTGCCTAAAGAGCAAAGTTTAGCGGGCAATGATTATTTAAATTTTCGTACTCAGTTAGAAAATAGCTTACTCAGTGGTAACTGTTTAGGTGCACTGTTTAATAAAGATGAACGATTAGAATTTAGGCTTCCTTGGCTCGATATTTCTCATGGCATGTATGAGCTAAGCACGCTTGATTATTTAAAACAGCTGTGTGGCGGGCAAGAAGATGCTCAACTAGCAAAAATACAACTATGGTTGGAACAAAAGTCTGACTTTTTAGTCAGTGCCATGGAGCAAAGTCGACACGCTTCATTTGATACAGAACCGTATTGGCTTTGATGGCTAAGCACTTTTGCACGCTTAACTTGTTGCAAAAGTGCATTATTCTATCGCTTTTGTGTTTTGTTACAAATGTGTATTCACAGCCCTATTGGCAGCTTTACGAGAGTAAACAGGGGGTGAGTGTTTATTTTCAGCGTTTGAGCGATGATACCTTGAAAATGAAAGCTGAAACGGTGGTTAAGAATACCACAGCAGAAGATTTAATCGCCTTACTCAGTGATACCGATGCTGCTCCCCGCTGGATAGAAAATATTGCTAAAGTAAAATTACTGAAATATTTAAGCCCCTCAGAAAACCTTGTTTACAGCTTTATTGACTCCCCTTGGCCCGTTGCAAATAGAGATTTAGTCACGTATTCGTGCTATACAAAACGCAGCGCGTTGCAAACTCAACTTAGTATTCATGCCCGTCCTGATTTTTTACCTCAAACTAAAGGGGTAGTAAGAATAAGCACATTAGATGCGACGTGGTTACTGACTCAGCAAGCGAATAACTTGCATATTGACTATCAGGTTTATGCGTTACCAGGCGGAAGTATACCCAATTGGCTAAATAACCGAGTCGCTCTAAAAAGCACCTTTAACACGCTAATAAATCTAGCTGAAATACTTGCTACTAAGCAGTACACAGCAAAGCCAACCGTCATCCGTACTGGGGATTGCACACATGGCGAATTGCCGCGGTTATAAGCAAAAAAGTGACCTAAGTGGTCACTTTTTTAAGTGGATATAAGCTAATTAGTATTTAGCGGATTGACCGTCTTTAGGTATAGACTGTTTTATAAACTCGCGTAAATCGTTGTTAGAGCTTTCTAAATCTGCATGGCGTAGGTACATCATATGGCCACTGCGGTAGCCTTTAAAGCTTAATCTATTTTGCATTTTACCACTTGGATCTAGTTGCCACATTGTGTATTTAGCATCAAAGTAGTTTGTTGCACCATCAAAATAGCCAGCTTGAACCATCACATTTAAATACGGATTTTGAGCCATAGCTAAACGCAAGTTTTCACCGGTATTGTTTCCGCTTCTATCCCATGGGTGAACGTTACCAAATAAGTTATATTTGATGTCGGTTTTGTAATTAAGCTCTTCACGCAGGTAGTAGTTAATTGCAGGGGTAAAAGAGTGCAGCCACGATGTAAGCTCTGCCCAGTAATCTGGTGATTCACCGGCATCGCGCTTATCAATCCCTAAATAGCGCGAATCCAGTCGACCAACCATTTGTCCGCGTTCACGTAATAACTCTTTCCAAAAAAACTGTGTCGGAATGTCTAAGTTATTTTGGCTAACAAATGTTTCAGATAGACCTGCATATTCGGCCATTTTTTTAATAATACGACGTTTTTCATCTGGGGCAATAAATCCGCCTTTTGCAAGCGCGGGAATGAGCTCATTAACGGTAAACTGTTCCACTTCAGGTAATAGCTCGTCTAAGTCTTTAGCTTGTAAATCAGCGCTTAATGCCTTGTGGTACCACGCTGTAGCTGCAAAGTAAGGTAGGCGGTTAGCGGCTTTTACAGGACCGTCGCGCTTAATACCAATATCGGTAGGTGAAACGAGTACAACACCGTTAATGTACATCCATTGACTATTTTGTAGCTCATGCGCTAAGCCTGATACACGAGTGGTACCATAGCTTTCACCAATTAAAAATTTAGGAGAGCGCCAGCGTTCATTGCGAGATACAAAAGTATTAAGCCACTCTGCTAGATATTTTATATCGGCATTCACACCAAAAAATAACTCTTTTTGTTTATCCTTTGGTAGAAGGTTACCATCTTTATCTTCAACGACACGCGAATAACCCGTGTTTACAGGGTTTACGTAAACGATGTCGGCTACGTCTAAAACCGAGTAAGGGTTATCTTTAACACCGTAAGGTTGAATAGGGTAGCCTTCGTCGTCAATTTTTAAAACGCGTGGGCCGGTGTATGCTAAATGCATCCAAACTGACGCTGAGCCTGGGCCACCATTAAATGAAATAAGTAATGGGCGCTTTGTTCTATCATCGACCTTATCGCGCGTGTAGTAAGTGTATTGAAGGGTTGCGATGGCGTCTCCCTTGTCATCCCATACCGGTTGTGTGCCAGTTGCTACTGTGTAAGAAAATCGTTCATTATTTATTTTTGCTTTGTGCTGGGTAACCACTTTACTGTCAATATCAATGCGACGTTGATTATCGGCAAACGAGGCGCTACTTAGGGTGAGCGCAATAGCGGCAATGGGTAAAAATAGACTTCGACTAAATTTCATAAGTGACCCTTTTTATTTTATGTACTGCAGTTATAGCGATATTTGAGTAAAAAACAAAAGTAATGAGACTAGCTGCCGATAATAATCGTTGAGTTTATGTAATTAAGATTAATCTGATTGCAGCAAATAGGCGAAATATACTTGATATGTATGTTGCACTGTAAGTTTAAGGCGATTTAAAAATTTAATTATTAATTAAGTTTTTTAAATCATTGGTCGCTTATTTGTTTCTATATGGATGATTGAAAGTGATTTCTTTTTAGGTTTATAACCTTAAAGAGTGGGCGCAAATAAAAGGGAGTTTATGCAACGCGTTTTAATTGTTGAAGATAACATTAGAGTACAGCAGATATTTAAGCACATTGCTGCTCAATATCTTGATGTTTTGGTTGATTTTGCCTCGTCACTTACTCAATGCAAACAACTCCTGAGCCAAACAAGTTATTCACTCGCCTTAGTTGATTTGCCACTTAGTGGACAAACCGATATGGATGTTGCTCGCTATATTTTATCGCAAGGTATCCCTACGCTATTAATGACAACGCAATTAGAAGAGTCCACGCGCCTAAAAATGCTGGAATTAGGGATTATTGATTACATTATTAAAGATAACCGTGACTCTTACCTTTATGCCATTAAATTTGTAGCACAGTTACTGCGTAATCAAGGGCGTAAGGCGCTAATTGTTGATAATTCTTTATTGAGCAGTAGCTTGGTTAAGCAAATGCTCGAAAAACAGTTATTTGATGTCATTACTGCTGATAATAGCGCTCAAGCATTGCATATACTTAACCATAATAGGGCAATTAAGTTAGTCATTACTAATCATAATTTAACTGATATGAATGGGTTTGAATTAATTAGAGCAATTCGAAATGTTAAAAGTCGTGAGCAATTAGCCATTATTGGTCTGGCCGATGTATATAGTTATGGTGTTGCCACGCAGTTTATTAAATCGGGTGCAAATGACTTTTTAACTAAGCCCTTTACTCATGAAGAGTTTCATTTTCGAGTGGTAAAAACTATGGAATCGCTATGGCTGGGTGAAGCTATAAGAGCTGATTTATCCCTCGACGCGACTGAGTAAGTCATTATGCTTAAAAAATTAATTAGTACTTAGAACGTTGTGCAGCGGGTCACTAGAGATGACGTCTTGCTTTTAACCACCTCGCACCAATGCAGTATTTTGCATAAAAAAAGCGCACCTAAATGGTGCGCTTTTTTGTTTTATATATTATTTATTTTTTTAAGTTTATGTTTTTATTATTAATTTAAAAATGGCACAAAGGTTGGATTGTATAGAGGAAATACAATAACAAGCTAGCGTCCTAAGGGGGCCTTTGTGAAAATGATCAGTGCAATAATAAAGCCATTCAAACTAGATGATGTGCGTGAAGCACTCGCTGATTTAGGCATCGAAGGAATGACAGTGGTTGACGTTAAGGGATTTGGACGTCAAAGAGGGCATACTGAGTTATACCGTGGTGCTGAATATCAGGTTGACTTTATACCTAAAATTAAACTTGAAATTGCTACTCGTAGTGAAAATTGCCAACGCGTTGTAGAAACCATTACCAAAGTCGCTGGAACGGGCAAAATTGGTGACGGCAAAATTTTTGTTTACGACCTAGACCAAATCGTCCGTATTCGTACTGGCGAGCTTGATGATGATGCAATTTAAGGGGGCAACATGGAAAATACAATTATAGAGCTGAAGTTTTCGCTCGATACGTTTTACTTTTTAATGTCTGGCATCTTAGTCATGTGGATGGCAGCCGGTTTTGCAATGTTAGAAGCGGGTTTAGTGCGCTCTAAAAATACCACAGAAATTCTAACTAAAAATATCGCGCTTTATTCTATCGCGTGTACTATGTTTTTGTTGATAGGCTACAACATTATGTACGTAGATAATGTTGAAGGCGGCGTTATTCCTTCGTTTGGTGGGCTAATAGGTAGCCAAGCGGCAGATGCTAATCATTCACTCGAATCTGACTTTTTCTTCCAAGTAGTTTTTGTTGCAACGGCCATGTCTATTGTATCTGGCGCCGTAGCAGAGCGTATGAAGTTATGGGCTTTCTTAGTTTTCACAGTGGTACTAACAGGATTAATTTACCCAATTGAAGGTTACTGGACATGGGGTGGCGGCTTCTTATCTGAATTAGGCTTTGTTGATTTTGCAGGCTCTGCCATTGTACATGCAACTGGTGCGGCTGCAGCGCTTGCGGGTGTAATACTACTGGGTGCACGTAAAGGTAAATATGGTAAAAATGGTGAAATTTACCCAATTCCAGGTTCAAACTTGCCACTTGCTACATTGGGTACGTTTATTTTATGGATGGGTTGGTTTGGCTTTAACGGCGGATCACAGTTATTAATTTCAGATAAAGAAAACGCAACAGCGGTAGGTCAAATATTACTTAATACCAACGCTGCTGCAGCTATGGGCGCAATTTCAGCCTTGTTCTTATGTAAACTGTTATGGGGCAAAGCTGATTTAACCATGGTACTTAATGGTGCACTTGCAGGCTTAGTGGTTATTACTGCAGACCCATTATCACCATCACCACTAATGGCGTGTTTATTTGGCTTACTAGGTGGCTCATTAGTGATACTTAGTATTGTCGCACTGGACAAAGCGAAGATAGATGATCCCGTGGGTGCTATTTCTGTTCATGGTGTGTGTGGCATCCTAGGTGTCGTGCTAGTACCTGTTACTAATGCTGAGGCTAGCATTGTTAATCAGTTGATTGGCCTACTATGTATTATTGGTTTTGTGTTTATTGCTTCATTCATTGTATGGGCAATCCTCAAGCAAACCATGGGTATTCGTGTTACCGAAGAAGAAGAGTTAAACGGTATGGATCAACACGATTGTGGTATTGATGCTTATCCAGAGTTTGTATCAGTTAGAAGTAATTAATTAAAAGTATTGTGTGTTCAATCAAAGCCCTACTCTGTTAGGGCTTTTTTGATTTCAGGGGAGGTTAATTTTTCAGGTGCTAGAGTAATGTGATAAGCTCCTCGCGTTAAATTAACCTTCGGAATATATTACACTTAAATGGCTGAAAAAAAGAAAACATCGACCAGTAAACCCTCGACTAAGCGCGCTACTAAGTCATCTAAATCATCGGCGCGAAAAAGTGCGACTAAAAAAACTTCAAGCACCACAAAACGGCCACTTTTTAAAACGTTGTTTTCTATTTTTTGGAAACTGAGTCTGGCGACGTTTATCGCCATTGCACTTTATTTTATTTACCTTGATGCAAAAATAACTCGCCAGTTTGAAGGTAATAAATGGCAACTTCCGGCACAAGTATATGCCCGCTCAATGACTTTTTTTCCAGGCCAGTTTTTATCAGAGCAAGAAGTTTTATGGGAGCTTAAGCGCTTAAACTACACGGCGGTTAATCGCTTAAGCCGGACTGGGCAGTATATTAAAACAGCCAATAGTATTAAGATTTTTCGTCGTGACTTTGAATTTTATGATGGTTTAGAGAGCGCTCATGTTATTGAGTTGCGTTTCTCTGGAGAGAAGGTAGCCAGTATTAAAGATAAGTTTGGCCGTCGCTTAAACACTGCCAGATTAGAGCCTGTACAAATAGCCCGTATTGGTAATGACTCAAAACAAGATAGAGAGTTTGTACCATTAGATAAATTTCCTGACATGCTTAAAAATACCTTATTAGTAGTTGAAGACCGCGATTTTTATGATCATCACGGTGTATCGGTATTTTCAATTTTACGCGCTTTGTATACCAATATTCGCGCAGGGCGCACCGTGCAAGGGGGGAGTACATTAACCCAGCAGCTGGCTAAAAATATTTACCTTACCCGTGAGCGTTCGTTAGTGCGTAAAATTAATGAAGCCTTTATTGCGCTTATTCTTGATTACCGTTACTCAAAAGATCAGATTCTCGAAGCCTATTTAAACGAAGTGTACTTAGGTCAGTCATACAACCAAGGGGTACATGGAATGGGGCTGGCCGCCGAGTTTTACTTTGCCAAACCTGTTGATGAACTCGAGTACGACCAAATTGCCTTGCTGGTGGCTATGGTTAAAGGCCCATCTTATTACAATCCTAGACGTTACAAAGAACGTGCGATGGATCGTCGTGACCTAGTGCTGCGTTTAATGGTCGATAACAAACTTATTTCTACTAAAGAGTATAGAGCCTCGTTAAAGCGCGCAATTGATATTGCACCAATGAAAGCCAGCTTGCAAAAGTCTTATCCAGGTTACTTAGAGTTGGTTAATCGCGAGCTTAAACAGCTACTACCCGATCAAGACGTATTGGATGCGGGTGTGCGTGTATTTACCTACTTTGATTTACAAAAACAAACCGCGATGGAAGAGTCGATTCAGGCCAGTTTACCTTATTTAGAAAGACGTCCAAATACCAAAGAGTTAGAAGCGGCGATGATCTCCGTTAATGTTGAAAAAGCCGGTGTATCAGCGTTAGTCGCTGGACGTGATGTACGCTACTCAGGATTTAACCGCGTGCTCGATACCAAACGAAATATTGGCTCATTAGTTAAACCTGCAGTGTATTTAAGTGCACTGCAGCTTCCTCATTATAACTTAGCGACGTTACTTGATGACTCGCCTGTTCAAGTCACCAACGAGGAGGGTAACGTATGGCAGCCAGAAAACTTTGATCATCAATACCGTGGTGCCATGCCTCTTTATAAAGCATTTAGCCACAGTATTAATATACCGGCAGTTAACTTAGGGCTTGATGTAGGCGTCGATAAAGTGGCTAACACGCTCAGGGGATTAGGAGCTAAAGGCTATATTAATGAATACCCATCGTTATTATTAGGGGCTATTGAAATGTCGAGCTTTGAAGTGGCACAGCTTTATACTACGATTGCAGCAGACGGTGAATACAGAGAGCTGACGTCTATTTCTGCGTTAACCGACTCTGTTGGTAAAGTACTTTATAAGCACAAAGTAATTAACGAGCAACGTTTTGATAAAGATGCCATGTACATGACCAAATATGCTATGAAGCGAGTAACTAAAGATGGCACCGCTAAGCGCTTAAACTTACATTTTCCGTCAATCCAGTTGGCAGGTAAAACAGGCACCAGTAATGAATTACGCGACAGCTGGTTTGCTGGATTTGATCAAAATACAGTGACGGTTGCATGGATAGGCCGTGACGATAATAAAAGCACCGGCTTAACCGGCAGTGTTGGCGCGCTTGAAACCTATATTCGTTATTTAAAACCGCTAAACCCGCAAGCAATTGCCGATACCCGTCCGCCTTCAATTAGGTGGGCATTTGTAAACGAGCAAACTGGGAAGCAAGCACCACCGGGCTGTGGCAAAGTGATTCAGCTACCGCTTAGAGCCAGTGAGTTTAAACCAAGACCAGAATGTATTCGTTAAATAGTAAAAACAAAAAAAGCCCGAAAGGGCTTTTTTTATGGGTAAGCGTTTTTAAAAACTAAACGTTATAGCTTAGCAAAAGCGCGCTCTGCTGCTTCAATCGTTGCTTGAACTTCTTGCTCTGTGTGCGCAGCACACACAAAACCAGCTTCAAACGCTGAAGGCGCTAAATAAACCCCTTCTTCAAGCATTAAGTGGAAGAACTTTTTAAAGCGCTCTAAATCACATTCAGTGGCTTGTTTGTAAGTAGTTACTTTTTCTGCATCGGTGAAGAAAAAGCCATACATACCGCCAGCGTAGTTAGTCGTTAAGGCAATACCTGCTTTTTTAGCTGCGGCTTCAAAGCCTTCACAAATCGCTTTACTAATGGCTTCTAACTTATCATGCACGCCAGGAGCGCTTAGTAGTTCAAGTGATTTTAAGCCTGCTGCCATCGCAATAGGGTTACCTGAAAGTGTACCCGCTTGATAAACAGGGCCCACAGGGGCTATGTAATCCATGATTTCTGTTTTACCACCAAACGCGCCTACTGGCATGCCACCACCAATTACTTTACCTAAACAGGTTAAGTCTGGTTTGATGTTGTAATACGCTTGAGCGCCACCAAGGGCGACACGAAAACCTGTCATTACTTCATCAAAAATAAGCACGGATTGGTATTGATCACATACTTCACGCAGACCTTCTAAAAAGCCGGGCACTGGTGGAATACAGTTCATGTTACCGGCAACTGGTTCAACAATAATACACGCGATTTCATCGGCGTACTTGGCAAAAATCGCTTTCACTTCTTCAATATTGTTAAACGAAACGGTGAGTGTGTGCTTAGCTAAATCTTCAGGAATACCTGGAGAGTTAGGTACACCCATAGTTAATGCGCCAGAGCCGGCTTTTACTAGTAATGAGTCTGCATGGCCGTGGTAACACCCTTCAAATTTTAAAATTTTGTCACGACCAGTAAAACCACGGGCTAAACGAATTGCACTCATTGTTGCTTCAGTACCAGAGCTCACCATGCGTACTTTTTCGATTGATGGTACTAGCTCTTTTACTTTTTCAGCCATTAAAATTTCAGCTTCAGTAGGCGCTCCGTAGCTTAAACCATTTTCTACCGCGTCATGCACTGCTTGTTTAATTTCAGGGTGATTGTGGCCCATAATCATTGGACCCCAAGAGCCTACATAATCGATGTAACGGTTGCCATCAGCATCAAATGTAAACGCGCCCTGTGCTTTAGTAATAAACAGCGGAGTACCACCTACACCATTAAATGCACGCACTGGCGAATTTACTCCACCAGGAATAGAGTCTTGAGCTCGTTTAAATAAGTCTTGGCTAATTGTCATGAAAAATCCTATTGTTTTATCACTTTAAAATTAAAGCTTAGCTGTCGCGTTTGCGGCTAAACCAAGGAACGCTTACTTCATACTGCTCGACTTTGTTTTCTACGCCGAGGGTTAAAGCAAACAGTGCCATACGAATGAGTACGCCATTTTGTACTTGGCGGAATATCGCTAGATTGTCGTTAGCATTTAAGTCGTTATCAAGTTCGTTTGCCTCTAGGCGACTATCGCGAGGAAGCGGGTGCATTAATACTGAATTAGGTTTGCAATGAGTATTATAAATAGACTGGCTAATTCTAAATCCACCACGATACTTATTAGCTTCTTCTTGTGATGGAAAACGCTCTTCTTGGATTCGTGTTTGATAAACGATATCGGCTGCTAAGTTACCTTCCATTTTATCTACCAGTTCAATTTTATGACCGGCATTTTCAACCGCAGATAAAATTGAGTCAGGCATTTGCAAGCCATTAGGGGCAACCATCGAAAACTTAATGTCTTTGTAATGACACAGTAACTTAGAGAGTGAGTGAACAGTACGGCCATATTTTAAATCGCCGACTAGCGCAATATGCATACCATCGATATTTTGATCGAAGCGGTTAAGTTCACGCTCAATAGTTAATAAATCAAGCAATGCTTGGGTAGGGTGCTCATTGGGTCCGTCACCACCGTTTATTACTGGTACGCTGCAACCTGTTGCAAATTCAGCTACCGAGCCTGAGTCAGGATGGCGCATAGCAACAGCATCAGCATACGCTGAAATAACTCGTGCGGTATCATAAAGTGATTCGCCCTTAGCAAGCGCAGAGCTTTGCATGCCGGTGGTTTCACGAACTAGTCCACCGAGTAAGTTAAACGCAGTGCCAAAACTAACACGAGTACGTGTACTGGGTTCAAAAAACAGATTTGCTAAAATAGCGCCTTCAAGCACGTTGGTCCGCTTTTGTTTTTTAGCGTATGGCTCCATTTTTTTTGCCACAGCAAATATGCGTTCAATACAGTCTCGGTCGAGTTGATTAACAGAGAGTATATTTTCACCTTGGAAACTGAACATGGGGGTTATTCCTAGTTATTCAAAAAGGCGCGATAATCCACAAAGGAGCACGCAATCGCGCGTATTATACAAACTTAGTATGCGACTTGGCAGCGTAATTTATAAGCTTTTGCTAAAAGCTTGGCTTAATAATCGCCAAAGCGACAATAACGAGTAGCGCTAAAACAGGTAGCTCGTTGAAAATGCGATAAAACCGATCGCTTTTAGTATTTCTATCGTGTTTAAAATCAGCTAACAATTTGAAACAGTAGCCATGATAAATATATAAAATAATCACCAGCACGAGTTTGTAATGCAGCCACATGCTGTAACGAAACCATTCTCGGCCGTATTCAACAATAGTCAATACGCCAAATACTGCGGTAAGCACCGCAAAGGGTGTAACAAAATAAAGTAGCCGACGCTCCATTACTTTTAGCATTGAGTTACACGATTTTTCTTCACTCATAGCGTGATAAACAAAAAGTCGAGGTAGGTAAAAAATACCGGCAAACCAAGCAATCATAAAAAATACGTGCAAGGTTTTGTAGATTAATAATGCGCTCATATTGTTCTCATTATTGTTAAAGTAGACTGTTACGTATGGTTAAAATATGGTGGATTTGATCCCACCTTAGTAATCCCATAATTTGTTGATTATCTAATAAGTTATATACATAAAGTGCACCACTGCGTTTATCATTCAAAATTTCAAATGCATCTGCAAGGGTGGCTTGGCTGCTAATACCTTGTAAGCTAATGTATTTTATATTGACCGCCTGATCAGACATTAAACTTAAGTCATATTCAGCTAGGCGATAACCATTTTCTTCATCAAATACAATTAATGGTGTTTGGCTGTCCATGGCATCTAAACTGTTTTTTATTTGCTCTTTATCGTCGGAGTAGAGCAGTTTAAAGTCTTCATCCATATCATCCATTACCCCTACTTTTTGTAGGGCTTCAGTGGCGGGAGATACATGATAGGGAAGCCCTTGAAAGTCTAATTGCTGTAAAAATATAGAGCGGTTACCAAATACCTGCAAAGCTGTAACGTAGGCGGTGGTAATGACGATCATCGCCGGTACAATAATTTCAGGTGACGAGGTCAGCTCCATTACGGTGGTCAGTGCTGCTAAGGGGGAGTGCAACGTTGCCGCCAGTAAGCCAGCCATGCCGAGTACCCCGTAAGTGCCGGCTATATCGGTGCCGGGGCTAATAAATTGAGCAAAAAATGCCATTAAAGTACCGGTTAAAACGCCCAGCCCAATAACCGGACCTATCAACCCACCAGGAATACCTAAGCCAATAGCAAATAAGGTGGCTAATAACTTAGCAATTAAAATAGTGGTGAGTAGTTGAATATTTTCAGGTGACTCAACCGCAATAGTGATAGCGCTCATACCCGAGCCCATTGCTTGTGGAACTGCATAGGCAATTAAGCTGGCAATACACCCTGCAATCATTAAACGTGGAAACATACTAAGTGGTTTAAAGGTTTTAATAATTAACATTAAATTCTGATTAAAAGCATAAGCCACCGCGCCTAATCCCATGCCGCATAAAATTAAATAGGGGTAGTGCCACCCACTTAAGGGGGCAATGGTTATTAGCGCAAGTTCTGAGCCCTCACCAAATACAAACTGTGTTGCTAATGCGCCGGTAACGGCTGCGAGCATAATCGGCACAAAAATATGCACTTTGTATTCTCTGAGCACCACTTCCATTACAAAAATAACCGCAGCCAGGGGGGTGTTGAACGATGCAGCAATGCCCGCGGCAACACCACAACCACTGAGGGTACGCATAGCGTTGTGGGGTAAGTGTAGTTTATTTGCTAATATGCTTGCCCCCGCTGCTCCCATATGCACTGAGGGGCCTTCGCGGCCAACAGAAAAACCGCTGATCAGTGCCAGCGCGCCGCCTACAAACTGGTTAACCGTATTATAAAGTGGCATTTGCCCGTAATGACGTTTTATTCTGTGTATTACAAAAGGGATACCCAAGCGGTAATGTTTAAAGCCGGTAAAAGCCGCAAATGTGGCTATCAGAAGTGCAGCAATCAAAGGCATTAATACCCGTTCTAGGGTAGGGAGAGTAGTAAAGTCGTCAGGGGTTTCTAAAAATAAGCTTTGAAAAAATAAAATGGTTAGGCGAAACAGTATAATGAAAAATGCAGCAATTAATCCGGCACTTACGCCCAATAAGCATAATTGTACGGATGTTTTTGGTTTTGCTAATCGACGTCTCAGTCGCTCAAGCCACATGCTTTATTTCCCCGTAGCATTTTTAGGCGTCAAGTTTATCAAAATAGTCTAGGGAAGTCCTTGAGATTTTTAACAACCGATTAATTTAAATTAAATTTATAGTATATTGATTCACAGAACAGATTAAACGCGCATTGTTTTAATTAAAGCTTATAAACGCGAGCTTACTATACTTGATTAAAACACTCAGGTATTAGATAATCTGGTGCATTAGTATAAAGGTATTGAGGGTTATAAAATGTCTGAAGAATTACCCATTAAGTTTAGCGACGCAGCCGCTGTGCGTGTTAAACAGTTAATCGACGAAGAAGAAAACCCAGATCTAAAACTGCGTGTTTATGTCACAGGCGGTGGTTGTTCAGGTTTTCAATACGGTTTTACTTTTGATGAAAAAGCGAATCCTGGCGATTTAGAGATTGTTAAAAACGGGGTTACCTTAGTCATTGACCCAATGAGTATCCAGTATTTAGTTGACGGTGAAGTAGACTACACCGAAGGGTTAGAAGGGGCACGCTTTTTTGTCTCTAACCCTAATGCCACAACAACGTGTGGCTGTGGCGCTAGTTTTAGCGTGTAAAGATACCGTTATTTGAAAAAAAAACCGCTTAATTAGCGGTTTTTTTATGTGTTTAAAATCATAACTCAGTTGGTCTGTATTCTGTTATTTGCATTATTAACACAAAAAAACCAAGTACGAATGCAGAGAAAGCTAAAATATAGATAAAGCCTTTTTTACCCTGTTTGATTGGAATTGCATAATGGCGTAAAAAAAAGTACCAGCCCAAGCATAAAATAATAGGCAGTAAAAAAAGTAGTCTAAACATGATTTAGCCTTTTTAAACAAATAATAAGTTAATAATAAACGGCTTATATTTAAATGAAACAAAAAAGTTATAAAATATTTAACCTTATTCAGAGTTAGTAAATATTTGTTGTTAAACTTTAATCGCATAATTACTAATTAATCATTCAGATCAACGGTGAATGGTATATAATGTATCCAAGAGTGAAACGGGCAAGGTTTCATTTTTCACAATAATAAAGTGTTAATACATATTTGAGCGTTTTTATTGGTTTAATTGTAAGCGTTTACACTGCGCTTTAGTGAGTGGTTGTAGGTTTACAGTGTTGGCGATGTAAAGTGCTTAGCTATATGTATATTTAAACAACGAGTAGGAGTTGTATATGATGGGTAAAACCGTATCTTCGGAAGAAAATGCAAAATTAACAAAGTGGCTTAAAACTAAACGCCATGAAAAAGGCTACACCATGCGTAGCTTAGCGCAAATCTTGGGTACGCCACATTCTTTTATTGGCAAAATTGAAAATCAGGAACGTCGTTTAGATGTAATTGAGTTTGTTCGCTACTGTAATGCATTAGAAGTCGACCCTTATGAAGCATTAAGCTTAATTAAAGCTGACTAACGCTTTCTTTTTGGCTGTAATCGTAAAGTTAAATTAGCGTCTACAGCCAATACTAGTGCAGGGATGCATTAGGTATTTTTATGATAATTTTGCTCTAGTGCATATAGCTTGTGCCTAATTAGAAATAAAAACACTAATGAGGGTAAAACCATAAGTGCAGTTAATACAAAGAACAATGACCAATTCCCCATTAGCCAATCATCAATAACCACGCCGCTGTAACTCGATAATAACGTACGCCCTAAATTACCCAATGATGCCAATAGCGCATAATGGGTGGCGCTAAATGCTCTGTCACACAGCATAGATATAAAAGCAACCATTGCCACTAAAGACCAAGCTTGGGTAAAGCCATCAACTACAATTGCCATTGCATATAAGTGCTCTTGTGGACCAGCTAAGGCAATCCAAGAAAACATTAAGTTAGATGCTGCCATGGCTACGCCACTAATAAATAAGCCTTTCACAATGCCATATTTATGGTTAAAAATACTGCCCAAAAAGGCAAATACAATGGTGATTAACCCCGTGCCGAGTTTTGAGTAATTTGCTATTTGCGTATTACTAAAGCCAACTTCTTTATAAAATACAATCGACATCCGCGCTAAAAATGCTTCACCAATCTTAAATAAGAAAATAAACGCCAGCAGCGCCAACGCGGTTTTAACGCCATTTTTAGCAAAAAAGGTTTTAAACGGATCAACCACGGTAACGCCTAGCCATGCAAGCGTTTTTGTCAGTGGTGTTTGTTTAGTTGCGGCGAGTTTTTCAAGATAAACACGTTCTAGTTCGGCATGTACGGCTTCGCGATTTGATTGTGGCTCTTTAGCCCAAAATACACAGCTAATTAATAACAGCATAATCGCGGATAAAAAATAATACACCTGTGGCCAGTCAATATTTGGCATATCAGCCATGTAAAAAGGCACAGCTCCTAATAAAGCATAGCCAGTCCACCAACCTGAGGTGGCCATTGCAGCCGCCGCGGTGGCTTTGTGAGATTCATTTTCACTAAGGGTGTCTATTCGAAAGGCGTCAATTGCAATATCTTGCGTGGCAGAGGCTATGGCGATTAACAAGCAAAGTGCGGCGGCAACCGCTAGGTTTGCTTTCAAATCAAGTCCTGCAAGTAGCAATGTGCCAAGCAAAATAAAGCTTTGGCAAAACAGTATCCAACTACGGCGCTGACCAAGCCAATTATATAAAAAGGGCAGTTTAGTGCGGTCGATTAAAGGTGACCATAAAAAGTTGATGCTGTAGGCACCAAACACAATGCCAAATAGGCCAATCATGCTGCGGCTCAAACCTTCATCTTTAAGCCATGCCGACATTACTGAGCCAATTAATACCCACGGAAAGCCACTGCTCATTCCAAATATAAAAACATTAATCAAACGTTTATCTTTAAAATAAGAAAAGTATTCGCTAACAGAAAGTGTGCTATTCATAGGGGCTCATTGGCTTATACAAAGAGCAGCTAAGGCTGCTCTTATTAAAAAAGTTATAAAGGAACTTGCTCAAGCACCTTAATATTTAATATAACGACCGGTTTTTCGGGTACAAAGTTGTAGCCAATTTTGTCATTAAATCCGGTTTTTACAGCCATGATTTTATCGAGTGTTTCATAGCCTTCCATCACACTGCCAAACACTGCAAATCCCCAATCACGGCCAGGGTTTAAATGATCGTTATCATCCATATTAAAAAAGAACTGACGCGTTCCTGAGTGTGGTTCACGGTCTTGATAAGCCATCGCAATGCTATACATATCGTTTGTTAAGCCGTTACCGCTTTCATTAAAAATAGGGTCGTTTTCATGTAGGCCATCGTAATCTTTATCATAACCACCGCCTTGAATTACAAAGTCACGATCATTTTCTACGTCGCGTTCTACACGATGAAACACACTACCTTGATAGCTTTTATCCGACACGTACGTTAAAAAATTATTGACCGTAATAGGAGCTCTTGAGCGGTCTAATTCAACCACAATGCTGCCCAACGATGTCACAATTTCTACCCGAGGAAAAATGTTATCTTTTTGCACAAAACGACCCTCTTGAGCCGCTAAGCTACTAACGCTAAATAATAAGCTTACGCAGATTAAAAAAAGTTGCTTCATTGTTAACCTTCTAAAAATGCAATTAATTCTGGGTCAGATACAATGCGGGTAATTAACTGCTCAGTCAACTTATTGAGCTGACCTTCAACTTTTGCCCTATCGTGACCAAGCGGGCCAGATAAATTAGCATTACCGCTGTAGCGTTTACTAAAATTACTGGTCGGGCGAATCACCCGCACTTCAAATTCAATCTTGGCTTCACTGGTATGGCTCATTAGCGTTTCTGTAACTACCGCTTGCAGCGTGTGAATATCTAACTCAAAACGCAATTGCGCTAAATTAGAAATGCTGGCGCCATTGCGACTCAGCGCACTGTCTAGCGCACTTTTAACCGATTCAGTAATACCCGTACTGGCAATGGTTTTGGTTTTGCTCGATTCAATCAGCTTTAAGGTTGCACTGTCACCACGTAAATCAATCACGCTGGTGTTTAAGCTGCTGTTTATTGAGCTTATTTGACCACTTTTATACACAGGGTTAAGAATAAGCTGATTAGGCTGATTGGCACATCCCGAAAAAACCACTAATGTACAACAGCTCAATAATGCTTTTAAGAGTTTCATTTATAACGTCCCACTATTTTTAGTTGCGCTAAGTACCACAAACTTTTTATTAGAGCCTAATAAAGTACAGTTACCAAACATACGGTTTAGTTTGTCGTGGTAATCTAGATGGCGGTTACCAATAATACGCAGCTCGCCACCTTCTTTTAATGTGTCTTTTGCTTGCTTGAACATTTGCCATGCTATGTGGTCGGTAACCGCTTGTGCTTGGTGAAATGGCGGATTACACAATACAATATCAGCGCTTTCACGTTCAAAGTCAGTTAAACAATCATTCTCTATAAAGGTACATTGATCAAACTTGTCTTCCATGTTGAGCTCAATGTTGAGTCGAGCTGATTCAACCGCCATATACGACTCATCAACAAAGCTAATATGGGCATTAGGACAGCGCGCTAATGTCATTAAACCAACTACGCCATTGCCACAGCCTAAATCAATAATATTTTTGGCTTTATTTGTTTGTGGCAAATAATTAAAAAAGAAACGCGCGCCAATATCAAGTGAATCACGTGAAAACACATTGGCATGATTACTTATTGTAAAATCAGTGCCTTCGAGCGGCCAGCTCACTGGGAAATCTGCACCTTTATAACCGCCAGCGGCCTGGCTAATAATTAAACGTGATTTTTTTACTGCGAGGCTTGTTTTCGTCTCACCAATAAAATCTTCAAATGCTTTAATCGTAGAGTTATGCACGTCTTTAGTTTTTGCAGCACCAATAACAGGTGTACCAGGTGCTAGCACTTCGCTTAATTCAGATAACTGATACTGTAAAAAAGCCAACGTGCGTGGTACTTTTACCAACACTAGGTCTACTTGTTCGGGCAAAGCCGATAAACTATCAAGCTGGCTAAACGCAGTTGTTGCGATTTTGTTTTGCGCTAAGTTATAAGCCGCCGCCTGATGGCTAATATAAGAGTCGTTTACTGAACAAACTGTTAATTGTTGCTTGCTAAAGTAACAGCTAAGTGCACCAAAGCTGTCGTTTAAGATCAGTAAAGAGCGACAATCAGGGTAGTGTTCATTAACATAGTCAATGAGGTATTCGTCTGCTGAATCCCACGCTTGTAAGCTGCGGTTTTTTTGATCCAAAGGAAAGCGTTCAAGAGTAAAGGTGTTATCGCCGAGCGTAGCTTGCGTAGTCATAATAGTTTAATGATCGGTAATCAAATGATAGGTAAATTCTAACATGCAACCGCCAAACGCCAACCCCCAACTGTTACCAAATGGCTTTTCTTATCAAAGTAGGGTGCTTAGTGCGCAAAAAAGCCTCGATTTATTTTATTATTTGCAGCAAAACTTAAATTGGCAACAACCAAATATCACGGTGTTTGGCAAAACGGGGCCAATACCAAGGCTGCAATGTTTTATCAGCGAAGAGAATCTTGAGTACGGCTATTCTGGGCATAAACTCGATTTAGAGCCTTGGCCAGACGTATTACTTGCTATGCGAACACGATTAGAAAATCACCTACAGCAACCGTTTAATTCAATTTTGGTTAATTATTATCGAGATGGCCACGATAATATGGGCTGGCATAGCGATGATGAGGCGCAGCTAGGGCCTGAGCCTATCATAGCCTGTGTATCGCTTGGCGCAGAGCGATTATTTAAACTTAAACACAAAGTAAGTAACAGCATTACTAACATTAAATTACAAAGTGGTAGCTGTTTAATAATGAGCGGCCAAAGCCAACAAAATTACCAACATGCATTGCCCAAACAAACAACGCTTAAACACCCTCGAATAAGTTTAACGTTTCGCTATATTAATAATAGTTTCAGTTAAATAGCATTAGCCATGGTATAGCCGCAGTTGTTATAGTAAGTACATAACTGAATTTTGAGGATGGTTTTTATGTCAATGCAAGAACAAATACGTAACAAGCTAGCCGATGCGATTGCGTGCAAGCATTTAAATGTGATCAACGAAAGCCATATGCACAGTGCTGGGACTGAATCACACTTTAAAGTGATTGTAGTCAGTGAGGAATTTGCTGGTAAGCGATTATTGCAGCGTCATCGTGAAATTAATGAAATTTTAAAAGATGAGCT
Organism: Pseudoalteromonas sp. 23_GOM-1509m; assembly: GCF_000518425.1. NCBI lineage: Bacteria > Pseudomonadati > Pseudomonadota > Gammaproteobacteria > Alteromonadales > Pseudoalteromonadaceae > Pseudoalteromonas > Pseudoalteromonas sp. 23_GOM-1509m. Next base: position 319,512 of record NZ_KI912434.1, on the reverse strand, counting down.
GGCAAATCATATTCATGCGCTTGCGATGCACACTTACACCCCTGACGAATTTACAGAGCACGACGGCGAAGCGCCGCAGTCACCTAATTGCATGGGCGGCTCAAAAGTTGGATAACAGGTAATAGTGGATTGGTTTGAGCAGTGAGTAACTGATCAGATCAGTTTTTTTTGTTTTAGCCTTTAAACTAGCGCTAATTTTTATTGTAAAAGATATAGGATGATCAATGGTCATTAAGCCTAAAATTCGCGGATTTATCTGCACCAATGCACACCCAGTAGGCTGTGCAGAGCATGTACAAGAACAAATTAATTATGTTAAGCAGCAAGGGGCATTAAAAAATGCACCTAAAAATGTATTAGTTATTGGTGCGTCTACAGGTTATGGCCTAGCGTCTCGCATTACCGCTGCATTTGGTGGTGGCGCTAAAACATTAGGTGTTTTCTTTGAAAAAGAAGGCACTGAGCGTAAAACAGGTTCTGCGGGTTGGTATAATACGGCGGCGTTTCAAGCAGCCGCTGAAGCTGAAGGTTTATGGTCAAAAAATATTAATGGTGATGCGTTTTCTAACGAAATTAAACAAAAAACAATCGACACCATTAAAGCTGAATTAGGTAAAGTTGACTGTATTATCTACAGCTTAGCGTCACCTCGTCGAACTGATCCAAATACCGGCGAAGTGTTTTCTTCAACGCTTAAGCCAATTGGTAATGCGGTAACCACTAAAAACTTAAATACGTCAAAGCGTGAAATTGATGAAGTAACTGTTGAAGCGGCAAACCAAGACGATATCGACAACACCATTAAAGTAATGGGTGGCGAAGATTGGGAAATGTGGATTGACGCACTTAAAGAAGCGGATGTATTAGCAGATAACTTTAAAACCACGGCTTACACTTATATTGGTAAAGAACTAACGTGGCCAATTTACGGTCATGCAACAATTGGAAAAGCCAAAGAAGATTTAGACCGTGCCACTGCTGCTATTAAAGCTGCTACCCAAGATTTAAATGGTGAAGCCTACGTTTCATCGCTTAATGCGGTTGTTACTCAAGCAAGCTCTGCAATTCCAATCATGCCACTTTATATTTCTGCCTTATTTAAAGTGATGAAGGCTGATGGCACTTACGAGGGCACAATTGAGCAAATTCATGCGCTATTTAGTGAGAACTTATACGGTGATTCACCTCGCTTTGACGAGGGCGGGCATTTATTCCAAAACTATAAAGAACTGGAAGATGACGTTCAATCTCGCGTTCAAGCCATTTGGGATAGTGTAGATACAAACTCAATTGATGAGTTAACCGATTATATTGGTTACCATAATGAATTTTTACGCTTGTTTGGTTTTGGTATTGACGCGGTTGATTATGAACAAGATGTAAATCCTGTTGCACCTATTGCCAATATGATTGACTAACTTGTCGCTGATAGCGCATTTTTGAAAAAGTCGCCTTGTGCGGCTTTTTTGTTTTTTAGCTTTGATTTGAAAAAATATTTGCTAATTGTTGGCTAATTTACCACTTTGGTCTAGCTTGTATTTTATTAATTGTTAATTACAAAACTAAATAAACGTTTCTCTCGTATAATTTTCATAAATACACTCGCATAGTCAGCCACAATAATGTTAAAATCAAAGCAATATGTGAGGAGTTTTACTGCGCTGCTTGTTTGGTATTTATAGCGAGTCATTTTATATAGCTTGCAATAATACAAATAGCGGCGTGGTTAGTACGATTTTTCAGTTTCTTTCCGTTAATGTAGTGCAAGTGCGTATGATCAATATAAAAAAAGGTCTGGATTTACCCTTAGAGGGCGCACCTCAGCAAGTTATTCATGATGGTTCTGCCGTCAAACGTGTAGCTGTGCTAGGTGAAGAGTTTATCGGTATGCGTCCAACCATGCATGTTCGTGTGGATGACCAAGTCAAAAAAGGCCAGGTACTTTTTGAAGATAAAAAGAACCCAGGCGTATTATTTACTGCACCAGCTTCTGGTACAGTAAAAGAAATTAATCGCGGTGCTAAACGTGTTCTGCAATCTGTTGTTATTGAAGTAAACGGCAGTGAGCAAATCACCTTTGGTTCTTTCTCGGAAACTGAGCTTAACAGCTTAGACCGTGAAAAAGCTAAAGAAGTACTAGTTCAATCGGGTCAATGGACAGCACTTCGTGCCCGCCCATTTAGCAAAGTAGCGGCATTGGATGCAAATCCTAGCTCTATTTTTGTGACAGCTATCGATACCAATCCACTTGCTGCAGATCCTGCAGTAATTATTGCTGAAAATGCGAAAGCGTTTGAAGCAGGTTTGGCTGTTGTGTCACGTTTAACCGATGGCAAAGTATTTGTTTGTAAGCAAGCAGGTAGTCAAGTTCCTAGTTCACCTATTGCTCAAGTAGAAGTACATGAGTTTGGTGGCGTGCATCCGGCTGGCCTTGTTGGCACTCATATCCATCACCTTGACCCAGTATCTGCTAGTAAGCAAGTTTGGCACATTGGTTACCAAGACGTTATTGCGTATGGTCACCTTTTCCTTACTGGTGAAATTTACACAGACCGTGTGATTTCGCTTGCAGGTCCGCGTGTTAAGAATCCTCGTTTAGTGAAAACACAATTAGGTGCTTCACTTGATGACTTAGTTGCAGGTGAATTAGAAGACGGTGATAACCGTGTTATTTCTGGTTCTGTACTTGCAGGTGCTACGTCGTCTGGCGTTCATGCATTTTTAGGTCGTTACCATGTTCAAGTATCTGTATTACTTGAAGGTCGCGAAAAAGAATTTTTTGGCTGGATTGCACCAGGTAGTGATAAATTCTCTGTAACGCGAACATTCTTGTCTCACCTTACACCGAGTCGTTTATTTAAAATGACAACGTCTACGGGCGGTTCAAAACGTGCCATGGTTCCACTTGGAAGCTATGAGCGTGTTATGCCACTTGATATTTTGCCAACGCTTTTATTACGTGACTTATTGTCTCGTGATTTAGACAGTGCAATTTCATTAGGTGCGCTTGAATTAGATGAAGAAGATTTAGCGTTATGCACCTTCGTTTGTCCTGGCAAATACGAGTACGGCGCAGCCCTACGCGATTGCTTAACTACGATCGAGAAGGAAGGCTAAAATGGGCTTAAAAACTTTCTTAGAAGATATCGAACCGCATTTTGAACCAGGTGGTAAGCATGAGAAATGGTACGCGCTGTATGAAGCCGCTGCGACTATTTTTTACACGCCAGGTTACGTAAACAAAGGTTCAACTCACGTTCGTGATAACATCGACCTAAAACGCATGATGATTTTAGTGTGGATGGCGACGTTCCCTGCCATGTTCTTTGGTATGTTCAATATTGGTCATCAAGCGGCAATCGCGCTTGGTAACGGTTTTGAACTAGCTAACATTTGGCAAGTAGGTTTATTCCAGTTATTAGGCGGTGAGTTAACCGTTGATGCTGGTTGGGGCGCAAAAATGTTCTACGGAGCATGTTTCTTCCTACCTATTTATGCAACAACCTTTATTGTCGGTGGTTTTTGGGAAGTATTGTTTGCTTCTGTGCGTAAGCATGAAGTAAATGAAGGCTTCTTCGTAACCTCTGTATTATTTGCATTAATCCTGCCTGCAACGATTCCTTTATGGCAAGTTGCGCTAGGTATTACTTTTGGTGTAGTTATCGCAAAAGAAATATTTGGTGGTACAGGTCGTAACTTCTTAAACCCTGCGCTTGCTGGTCGTGCGTTTTTATTCTTCGCATACCCTGCACAAATTTCAGGTGACACAGTATGGACTGCCGTAGATTCATTCTCTGGCGCGACGATGCTTGGTCAAGCGTTTGCTGGTACGTTAAATTACGCGACTGATATTGAGCTTTGGTGGAATGCGTTTTACGGATTCATTCAAGGTTCTATGGGGGAAACGTCTACACTAGCTGTACTTATTGGTGGTTTATTCCTAATTTACGTGCGCATCGCGTCTTGGCGTATCGTGCTAGGTGTATTCCTAGGTATGGTAGTAACCTCATCAATACTAAATACTATTGGTTCTGAAACCAATGCTATGTTTGCTATGCCTTGGTACTGGCATATGGTATTAGGTGGTTTTGCATTCGGTATGTTCTTTATGGCAACTGACCCTGTATCTGCTGCATTTACTGATAAAGGTAAATTAGCATACGGTGCGCTTATTGGCTTTATGGTTATCATGATCCGTGTTGTTAACCCTGCATACCCAGAGGGCATCATGCTAGCAATCTTATTTGCTAACTTGTTTGCACCTTTATTCGATCACTTTGTAGTGCAAGCTAATATCAAGCGGAGGTTGGCACGTAATGTCTAGTAATAACGAATCAATTGGCAAAACGCTAGCTGTTGTTGTCTCATTATGTTTAGTGTGTGCAGTTATTGTATCGCTAACATCTGTACAACTACGCCCTCTGCAAAAAGCAAATAAAGCAAAAGATATTCAAAGCAATATCTTAGTTGCTGCTGGTATTGGCAAAGTTGATAACGTTGCAGAAACGTTTGAAGCTAAAATCGAAACCCGCTTTGTTGATATGCAAAGTGGTGAGTTTGCTGAGCCGGTAGAAGATTTCGACTTTGAAAAAAGCAAATATGATGCTGATTTAAGCAAGTCTCTTAAAGAGAATGGTATTAAGGACATCGCCGGTATTCAACGTATTACCAAGCGTGCGCCTGTTTACATCTCTAAAAAAGACGATGGCTCTACTGATGCAATCATCCTTCCTATTCAGGGTTATGGTTTATGGGGTTTAATGTACGGTTTTATCTCGCTTGAAAGCGATGGCGAAACTATTAAAGACATTATTTTCTACAAACATAACGAAACACCTGGTTTAGGTGGTGAAATTCAAAACCCACAGTGGACTGCAACGTGGGAAGGTAAAGAGTTACCAATCCAAATCGTTAAAGGGACTGCAGCCGGTGATGAGCACAAGATCGACGGTCTTTCAGGTGCTACATTAACGTCTAATGGTGTTGACCATGCAGTTGACTTTTGGACTGGCGAAAATGGCTTTGGCCCTTTCCTTGCGAAAGTACGTAAAGGAGCATTGAACTAATGGCTGATACTAAAGAAATGAAGGCGGTCCTATTTGGTCCAGTTTTCGCTAACAACCCAATCGCATTACAAGTACTTGGTATTTGTTCTGCGCTAGCGGTAACGTCTAGCTTAAAAAATGCATTAATCATGTCAATCGCATTGACCTTGGTAACTGCATTCTCTAGCCTTTTTATCTCGACTATTCGTAACCATATACCATCATCAGTACGTATCATCGTACAGATGACGATTATTGCATCATTGGTAATCGTGGTTGACCAAGTACTACAAGCTTTCTCTTACGCTACGGCAAAAGAGTTATCAGTATTCGTTGGTCTAATCATTACTAACTGTATCGTAATGGGTCGTGCTGAAGCTTATGCAATGAAGTCGCCGCCATTAATGTCTTTCCTTGATGGTATTGGTAATGGTTTAGGTTACTCTGTAGTGCTTCTTACTGTTGGCTTTATTCGTGAGTTATTCGGTAAAGGTTCACTGTTCGGTGTTGATATTATTCCATTAGTACAAAATGGTGGTTGGTACCAACCTATGGGTCTATTGATCTTACCACCGAGTGCATTCTTCATCATTGGTTTATTCATTTGGGTACTTCGTACTTATAAGAAAGACCAAGTAGAAGCTAAAGCGTAAGGGGCGATAAGTGGAACATTATATTAGTTTATTTGTAAAAGCCGTTTTTATTGAAAACTTAGCGTTAGCATTCTTCCTAGGTATGTGTACTTTCTTAGCCGTGTCTAAAAAAGTAACTACATCAATTGGCCTAGGGGTAGCGGTTATTGTTGTATTAGGTATTTCAGTACCGGTTAATAACTTGGTTTACCATGCGGTATTAGCACCAGGTTCACTTGAGTGGCTTGGTTACCCAGAAGCGGATCTTAGCTTTTTACGTTTCTTAACTTTCATTGGTGTTATTGCTGCACTGGTGCAAATTCTTGAAATGGCATTAGATAAGTTCTTCCCACCGCTGTACAACGCATTAGGTATTTTCCTACCACTAATCACAGTTAACTGTGCAATTTTTGGTGCGGTAGCCTTCATGGTTGAGCGTAACTATAACTTCGGCGAGTCTGTTGTTTATGGTATTGGCGCTGGTGTGGGTTGGGCGCTTGCAATTACATTACTTGCAGGTATCCGTGAGAAAATGAAGTATTCAGACGTACCAGATGGTTTACGTGGTCTAGGTATTACCTTTATCACTGTTGGCTTGATGGGTCTTGGCTTTATGTCATTCTCTGGTATTTCACTGTAATAATAGCGAGGTCAATCATGGATATTTTCTTAGGCGTTGGTGTTTTTATCGCTATCGTTGTAATACTAGTTTTAATCATCATTGGTGCTAAATCTAAGCTAGTTGCAAGCGGTGACATCATCATCGGTATTAATGGCGATCCAGACAAAGCCATTAAAACATCAGCAGGTAGTAAGCTATTAGGTGCACTATCTGAGTCAGGTATTTTCGTATCTTCTGCATGTGGTGGTGGTGGCTCTTGTGGTCAGTGTCGCGTTCACATTAAAGAAGGTGGCGGTGATATTCTGCCAACTGAACTTGACCACATCTCTAAAGGTGAAGCACGTGAAGGTTGTCGTTTAGCGTGTCAGGTTAATGTTAAAAATGACATGGAAATTGAACTTGAAGAGTCAATTTTCGGTGTTAAAAAATGGGATTGTGAAGTTATCTCTAACGATAACAAAGCAACGTTCATCAAAGAACTTAAGCTACAAATTCCAGATGGCGAGTCAGTGCCGTTCCGTGCGGGTGGTTACATCCAAATCGAAGCGCCAGCTCACCATGTTAAATACGCTGATTTCGATATTCCTGAAGAGTATCGTGGCGATTGGAACCATTTTGGTTTCTTCGACCTGGAGTCAAAAGTAGACGAAGAAACAATTCGTGCTTACTCAATGGCTAACTACCCAGAAGAAGAAGGCATTATTATGCTTAACGTGCGTATCGCTACGCCGCCGCCAAGAAACCTAAGCCTACCATGTGGTAAAATGTCATCGTACATTTGGTCACTGAAAGAAGGTGATAAAGTAACTATTTCTGGTCCATTTGGTGAGTTCTTCGCTAAAGACACAGACGCTGAAATGGTATTCGTAGGTGGTGGTGCAGGTATGGCACCAATGCGTTCACATATCTTTGACCAACTTAAGCGTTTAAACTCTAAGCGTAAAATTAGTTTCTGGTATGGTGCGCGTTCTAAGCGTGAAATGTTTTATGTTGAAGATTTTGACGGCCTAGCTGAGCAAAACGATAACTTCGTTTGGCATACAGCGCTTTCAGATCCGCAACCAGAAGATAACTGGGAAGGCTACACTGGCTTTATCCACAACGTGTTATTTGAGAACTATCTTAAAGACCACGAAGCGCCTGAAGATTGTGAGTTCTACATGTGTGGTCCTCCAATGATGAATGCGGCAGTTATCTCTATGCTTAAAGATTTAGGTGTAGAAGAAGAAAACATCTTATTAGATGATTTCGGTGGCTAATACCCAAACTAAATAAATTTAGTTAAAATACCAGCCTCATAGCACTAAGTGTTATGAGGCTTTTTTATATCAACTGACTGAGTTTGGCTTTACCGCTGATTTTAGTTGATACTCTATTTAACCTTTATAAGTAGGCTATTATGAATCGATTAAGCACAGTTAAAGGCGTGGTAGCCTTATTTTTAATCATATCCACGTTACTTATCACCGGTTGTGGCAATTCACAACACAACGAAGAAGCTTACCTTGAAGGTAAAACGATGGGGACAACTTACCACATCAAGTTTTACGCTGATCAAGTAGACCCTCAAGCAGTACAAGCAGAAATAGATGCGGTTTTAGTTGATATTAACCAGTCTATGTCGACCTATATTGAAGAGTCAGAAATAAACACCTTTAACCGTTTAGGTGCTAATCAAGTAATGCCAATTAGTGATGACTTTAGAGCGGTTATTGCAGAATCTATACGAATTGGTGATTCAACTAAAACACTCGATGTGACTATGGGGCCGCTAATCGATTTATGGGGATTTGGTCCTGATAAAAAACCAACAAAGCGCCCAACTGATGAAGCACTGGCAAATATGGTCAGTAACATTGGTATAGATAAGCTGGTCCTTAATGAGCAAGGGTTAGCTAAAACAGTTGCTGATTTAGAGCTGTCGTTTTCGGCTACCGCAAAAGGCTATGGTATTGATAAAGTTGCTGAGCTATTACAAAGTAAAGGCATTACAGATTACATGGTTGAAATTGGTGGAGAACTGCGTATTGCTGGTACAAAACCAGACAATCAAGCATGGCGAATAGCAATCGAACAACCTGATGCAAATCCGGGCGAGCGCAAAGTACACCGCGTATTAACACCGGGTAATAATGGCATTGCCACCTCAGGCGATTATAGAATCTTTTATACTATGGATGGCGAAACTTATACGCATCTTATTGATCCAATGTCAGGCATGCCGATTAAGCACGACTTAGTCTCTGTCACAGTTTTGCACCCAAGTGCAATGACGGCGGACGGTTTAGCGACTGCTTTAACGGTAATGGGCATGGAAAAGGCACAACGTTATGCGCAGCAGCATGATTTACCTGTGTATTTAATTGCGAAATCGGCACAGGGGTTAGTCACCTATTCAAGCCCTGCGTTTAAGCCTTATTTATAGTCTTTAGGTTTATATCCTTATCATGAGGGTATATAATGCAATGAGCTCAGATATGATGTTTGGGCTCATTTTATTGCTGAACAATAGGGGCTAAGCAATGTCACTTTTTTTTCTAACCTTTGGCTTACTTATTTTAATTGTCGCTGCAATGGCGATAGGCATGATAGTACAAAGAAAATCGATGGCGAGTAGCTGCGGAGGCCTAGGCTCTGTAGGTATTGATAAAGCATGTGATTGCGATGATCCATGTGATAAACGCAAAAAGCGTCTAGCCAAAGAGCAAGTATGGAAAGAAAACCAAATTCTTTAAATAGGGTATCCCTGTTTAAACAAAAAACCTCTCGTAGCTCACTACGGGAGGTTTTTTATTTATATCGGCATAAATAAATCACCAGCCGATAAAATAATCGTGTTTTTATCTTGAACAGAAAATTCTCTTTGTTATACTCATGCCCGAACTTTCAGTAAGTTTTGAAAGTTCTATTGATGCGGATCAAAACTAGCTTGGCAAAATAGTGCTAATGCGTTGAGACTGTATTTCATGTCACTGTATAAGGCTTTACGGCTGCAACCTTTTTTGTTGCCACGGTGTACTCCGAATTTTGTTATTAGTCATTTTAATAGGTTAATGTTTTTGAACTCACTTTCTTTGTTTCATACCAGCGCTTTGCTTACCTTAGGTAAGTCAGTGTTGCATGAGCGCTTTAAAAAAGCGAAAAAGGGCGTGAGTGTGGCTGTAACATTATTAGTTTTTAATGTCGTTATGTTGCTTAGTGGCGCTATTGAGGATGCCTTTAGGCTTGAAGCATTGGTCAGTGATGGCTTTTTTATAGAGCCATTATTACTGACAATTGCCGAATTTTTAGCTCATCCCATCTTATCGTGTCAGTTACTTATTGGCCTTTGTTGGCTATTGTTCCACATGTTTCCAGCGCGTCGTGCTGGGATAATCCTCCGTAAAGCAGCCTTTGCTTTTAGCGAGGCTAAAGTTCAGCAACCAGTGCAAGCTGCGCATGGTTGTCGTGCTCCACCTAGCTTTACAGGTTGTCTGTTTACCCATTAATTTTATGGGTATAGGTTACACCTGTGGTATCTAATTATTTATTCTTGCTGTAAATAATGATTACTTTCATTGTAGCTTAGTGTTTTTTACACACTCTCAGCCAACCACACCTCACCCAAGTTAATTTTTATTGCGTTATATTAATGTGTTTAAAAAAGCTGGGTTGGTTCTGCTAGGTGTTTACTATTAAGCCAGTGGTCAATACTTCATGCTTGCATTCGCTCTGCATTATTGTAATTCAATCTTAATTAACTTGGGTTTTTATCAAATATCGTTGCTAAGTATTTTTGGCAGCTAATAAAAACTCTTTAGGTTTTAGGATAGTCCCTTGTTAATTCGTAACCTTTTTAATATTGCTTTAGCTAGTATGGCGCTGATCTTATCAGGCTGTAATGGCGGGGTACTCGACCCAAAAGGGCAGATAGGTATTGATGAGAAAAATCTGATCATCATCGCCACTGTGCTTATGTTGTTAGTTGTGATCCCCGTTATTGTGATGACTTTGTATTTTGCTTGGAAATACAGAGACACACAAAACCATGAAATTTACGCACCAAAATGGGCTCACTCTAATAAGATTGAGGCTGTTGTATGGGCGGTTCCTATTGTTATTGTTGTTATTTTAGGTGTGATCACCTGGCAGTCAACTCAAGAGCTTGACCCTTATAAACCGATAGAGGGTAAAGGTGAACACTTAACTGTTGAAGTGGTGTCACTTAATTGGAAGTGGTTATTTATTTACCCTGAACAAGGTATTGCTACGGTAAACGAATTGGTATTTCCTGCTAATGTTCCGGTTGAATACAAAATCACCTCAGAAAGTACCATGAACTCGTTTTTCATTCCCCAGTTAGGTAGTCAAATCTACTCAATGGCGGGCATGGAAACTAAGCTGCATTTAATTGCTAATGAGCCAGGCACGTTTAAAGGCTTTTCGGCTAATTACAGTGGCGCGGGTTTTACTGGTATGAAATTTAATGCCATCGCAACGCCAACCAAAGCTGACTTCAACCAGTGGGTTGAACAGGTAAAAACTAACGCTAATAACCTTACTCATGCCAATTATGTTGAGCTTGCAAAAGCAAGTGAGAACAACCCAGTTGCTTATTATGGCAAGGTTGATGACGGTTTATTTCATACCATAGTGATGAAATACATGCAGGCGCATGGCGATATGAATAAAAAACATCATGTCATGGGTAAACATCAGCAGATGAGTAATGAGCATCAAGCAATGGGTAATCATTCAATGCCATCATCACACAGCCAGGGCGAGGAATAATCATGTCGTTTTTAGGTAAATTATCTATAGATGCAATTCCGTTTCATGAACCTATTATCATGGTTACTATGGCGGTGATTGCTGTTGTCGGGCTTATTATAGCTGGGCTAATAACAAAATATAAAAAATGGGGTGTGCTTTGGCGTGACTGGATCACCTCGGTTGATCATAAACGCTTAGGCGTTATGTACATTTTATTAGCACTAATCATGCTGTTTCGTGGTTTTTCTGATGCCATTATGATGCGTGCGCAGTTAGCGCTTGCTACCAGTGGCGCGCCAGGCTATCTGCCGCCAGAGCATTACGACCAAATATTCACCGCTCATGGCGTTATTATGATCATCTTTATGGCGATGCCATTTATGATTGGTTTAATGAATATTGTTGTACCACTGCAAATTGGTGCCCGTGATGTGGCTTTTCCATTTTTAAATAATTTAAGTTTTTGGTTTACCGCTAGTGGCGCCATTTTAATAAATTTATCACTTATATTTGGTGAATTTGCTAAAACAGGCTGGGTTGCTTACCCACCGTTGTCGGAGTTGACCTTTAGCCCTGGGGTGGGGGTCGATTATTATATTTGGGCCTTGCAAATATCGGGGCTCGGTACGCTATTAACCGCTGTTAACTTTCTAGTGACAGTATTTAAAATGCGTGCCCCTGGTATGACTCTGATGAAAATGCCAATTTTCACATGGGCATGTACGTGGGCAAATATCTTAATTGCGGCATCATTTCCAATTTTAACCGCAGTGCTCGCCATGCTAACGCTAGACCGTTATTTAGATTTCCACTTCTTCACTAATGAAGCAGGCGGTAACGCCATGATGTATATCAACCTGTTTTGGGCATGGGGTCACCCAGAGGTATACATTTTAGTATTACCAGCTTTTGGTATCTTCTCTGAAATAGTGTCGACTTTCACTGGTAAACGTTTATTTGGTTATAAATCGATGGTATATGCCAGCGGTGCCATTTCTATTCTTGGCTTTATTGTATGGTTACACCACTTCTTTACTATGGGTTCAAGTGCCAATGTAAATGCCTTCTTTGGGGTAATGACCATGGTCATTGCTGTCCCTACTGGGGTTAAGTTATTTAGTTGGTTGTTTACTATTTACCGTGGTCGCTTGCGCATTACTGTGCCCGTACTGTGGACGCTTGGTTTTATGGTTACCTTCAGTATTGGTGGTATGACGGGGGTATTACTAGCAATCCCTGGTGCCGATTATGTATTGCATAACAGCTTATTCTTAATCGCTCATTTTCATAACACCATTATTGGTGGCGCAGTATTTGGCTACTTAGCTGGTTTTGTTTTTTGGTTCCCCAAAGCAATGGGCTTTAAGCTTGATGAACGTTGGGGTAAAGCATCATTTTGGTGTTGGTTAATCGGTTTCTTCGTAGCCTTTATGCCATTGTACGTACTTGGCTTTTTAGGCATGACACGTCGCTTAAACCACTCAAATAATCCTGATTGGAATATCTGGCTTTATATTGCTGCAGTGGGTGCCGTGATTATTATGTTCGGTATTATTTGCCAAGTTATTCAGCTTTATGTGAGCTTTAAAAACCGCGAAGCGCTTGATGATACCACCGGCGATCCTTGGAACGGTCACACCCTTGAATGGTCAACGTCATCACCGCCACAATACTATAACTTTGCTGAAATCCCGCATGTTGATGATATTGATACATGGACTGACATGAAAGAAAAAGGCCTAGCTTATCAAGGTAAATCTAGCTATAGCCCAATTCATATGCCAAAAAATACCGCATCGGGTGTGCTTATTGCTGCGAGTTTAACGGCGTTTTGTTTTGCCATGATCTGGCATATTTGGTGGCTAGCAGGGCTTGGTTTTATTGGTGCGATTGCGCTGTTTATTAACCGTGCTTACACCTGCGATGTTGATTACTACGTGCAAAACGACGAAATATTACAAATTGAAGGCGCGCATATTGCCAGTAACACGAAGGAGGTAAGCGCATGAGTACGTTATCTGCAACTCAAGGCCATGTAAATTTAGAGCCTCATAGCGTAAGTCATACGCATGAACATCACGATACCTCTGGCGATACAATCTTTGGCTTTTGGCTTTATCTAATGACCGATTGCCTTTTATTTGCCTCATTTTTTGCAACCTACGCAGTGCTTTATATGAACACCGCAGGTGGTGTATCGGGCAAAGATATTTTTGAGCTTGATTTTGTTGCCGTAGAAACTGCGGCGCTACTTATTAGTAGTATCACTTTTGGTTTTGCCATGATTGCCGCTCAAGGGCAAAAAAAGGCGCTGACGCTTGGTTGGCTCGCGGTTACTTTTTGTTTAGGCGCGGTGTTTATTGGCATGGAAATTTATGAATTTCATCATTTAATTGTTCATGGCAATGGCCCACAGCAAAGTGCTTTTTTAACGTCGTTTTTCTCATTAGTGGGTTTGCATGGCTTACATGTAACTGCAGGCCTTATTTGGATGAGCATAATGATGATAGAAGTGATCAAGCGCGGTTTAGGTAAACAAACCGTCACGCGCTTAAGTTGCTTAAGCTTATTTTGGCACTTTTTAGATATTGTGTGGATTTGTGTATTTACCGTTGTTTATTTAATGGGAGCAATGTAATGAGCCATAGCGAAACGCATGCTTTAGCGCAAATGCAAAGCCAACATCATGATCAGTCACACGGCAGTGTTAAAACCTATCTTATTGGTTTTGTTTTGTCAGTGATTTTAACGGCCATTCCATTTTGGATGGTGATGGAGGGCGATTTTTCAAAAGTCACCACGCTTTGGAGTATCGTTACTTTTGCAATCGTGCAAATTTGGGTGCATTTAAAATACTTTTTACACCTTAATTTCACCACCGATGAAGGCAAAGCGAATACCTTTACCTTCTTGTTTAGCGCGTTGATCATCGTCATGGTGGTTGGACTGTCTGTTTGGATCATTTATGAATCAAACGCAATGATGATGTATTAGAGGTTTCAGATGTTTCGTCGTTATTTAGCTGTTACTAAGCCAGGTATTATTATGGGGAATTTGATCAGCGTTGCCGGTGGTTTTTTACTTGCCGCCCGCGGTGATATAGACCCATGGTTAATGTTGGTTACCTTGGTTGGTTTATCGCTTGTTGTTGCATCGGGATGTGCCATAAACAATGTTATTGATAGAGACATTGATGTTGCTATGGCACGTACTCGCTCACGTGTAACTGTAACGGGCGAAATGTCTGCAAAAGCCGCTTTAAGCCATGGCGTGTTATTAGGGCTAATTGGCTTTGGCTTATTAATCGCCTTTACCACGCAAGCGGCGGTATTTTTTGCCGCCTTTGGCTATGTCATTTATGTAGGGGTGTACAGCCTCTACATGAAACGCAACTCTGTTTACGGCACCTTTATTGGTAGTCTGTCGGGCGCAGTTCCACCTGTTGTTGGCTATTGCGCCGTTACGGGTGTGTTCGATATGGGGGCATTAATACTGTTGGTGATGTTTAGTTTGTGGCAAATGCCTCACTCATATGCGATTGCTATTTTTCGCTTTAAAGATTATCAAGCCGCTAATATTCCAGTATTGCCCGTGGCGCAAGGTGTTAACAAAGCTAAGCGCCATATTGTGCTTTATATTGCGGTATATGCTTTAGTGGTGATGCTATTGCCAATTAGTGGTTATACCGGTGCTGCCTTTATGGCCGTTGCCTGTATTACGAGTTTTTGGTGGTTACTCATGGCACTTAGAGGATATCGCTACAACATAGACACCACCCGTTGGGCACGGCAAGTGTTTGCGTTTTCTATTATTAATATTACCGCTTTGAGTATTGCCATGGCGGTAGATTATCAAACAATTGCGCCACAACTAGTGGCGCTAAACTGATCTTAAACGATCAATGAACCGAGTTAATTCCCAAAGTTAACCAAAGGCTCTGAGCATTGCGAGGAGCCTTTTTTCGTCCTTAAAACAAGGCTGCTATTGAGTGCTTATTAGCATCTACCAGACTTTGTTTTATTTTATCTCTTATAGTGGCAGATTTATTTTGACTGAGTTTGAAGTTACCTTGCCAGTGAATTGGCGTAAGCTCTATAAAACTCAGGTGTTGGTACATTGTATTGCGATGCTGCTCAGGCACTTCATCAATTTTCCACTCAGGCTCAAATGTTTTCTCAAAATGACTAGTGAGGGTTCGCATTACGAGATTCTTTTTTAGCTCATCTTTAATAATATGTACTTTTGCAGTCACTAACACCGATGCGTAAAGCCAGCTAGGCAATGTTTGATTATCCGCATAGGAGGGTGATAAATAGCAATTGTCACTATTAAAGAGTAAATTCACCTGTTTATTATCAAGCTTTGATAGTGGATTATACTTTGCTACATGTGCAATAAACATATTTTCTAAAGAGTTGAATAACATAGGTACATGACAAATGTTATTTAATTGACTATTTGAGCAGGGCATAAAAATTGTTGCTAATGGAAAGTTATTAATAAGCGCATGCAATTGCTCGGTATTTTTTTGCATAAAGTGCTCGGGTGGGTACATTATAATAGCTCCTCAAGTCGTAACTTTATAGCTGGCCATTGTTCGTCAATAATGCTGAATTTTGCGGTGTTGCGATATGAACCATCTTCTAGGCGTCGGTCTTTTTGGGCGATTCCTTCAAACTTAGCGCCTAAACGGGCAATTGCATTGCGTGATTGTTGATTGTGCTCATGGGTATTAAAGCTAATCCGTACTAAATTAAGCTGATTAAATGCATATCTCAGAAGTAAATATTTTGCATGCGTATTTACGTATGTCCGCTGTGCAGTGAAGCTAATAAAGGTATGGCCAATTTCAGCGCTTAAGTTGTCACTGTCTAACCTAAATAAACGGGTTGTGCCAACAACTTGCTGTGAATGTTTATCAATAATGGCAAATACCACTTGCTCGTTTTGATTAAACTGCGCGCTATTTGTAAACCATTGCTCCAACTTAACTTGAGTTTGTGCGTAATTACTTAATACCCACTGCCAAATTTGTGGATGTTTACCTGCTTGATATAGACCCTCGAGATGTTTGAGTTTAAGTGGCTCTAAGGCAACCTTGTTGGTTTGATGAATTTGCGTTGTGAACATTATAAGCCCCATATTTTGCTATTTATTCATAACAAATGTACGCTTTATTGGTTTATTAAAAACAACCAGAATTTAATTTTTACCTATACCAGTTTAGAAGGTGTTATGCAGCCACTTAATATAAAGCTCACTAGCCAGAGTAGAGCTAAATACCTGCAAATTGCAGATGCACTTAGGGAGTCGATTATAAAAGGGGATATTCTCGCTGGTAGCAAACTCAGCTCTGCACGCGATATGGCACAAGCATACGGATTAAACCGCCATACGATAATGAATGCTCTACAACTTCTTGTCGCAGAAGGGTGGTTGGAATCCTATGAACGATCAGGCTACAGCGTTACCAATACATTGCCTATTCAAAACAGTATAAACACAGTTCAGTCTCAAGAATTGACTCCTAAGCCGTATCGATTTGCTACCACGCTTACGGCACCAGAACCTATAATGGATTTAAATCACTATGCTTATAACTTTGCTGGAGGCTTACCCGATTTAACACGTTTCCCCTATAAAGAATTTAAACGCTCCGTAAGTCATGTGTTTAATCATTTAGATACCAGCCAATTTCACTATGGTAATGTGGCTGGGGAGCCTAATTTAAAATCGCAAATTAGTCATTATTTACACAAAGCACGAAACCTAAAAACAGCCGACATCCTTATGTGTAATGGCTCTCAAGAAGCGCTTTTTTTAGTATCAAAAGTCTTTATTAATAAAGGCGATTATGTTGCAACCGAAACCTTAGGTTACCCGCCTGCTCGCAAAGCATTTTCAGCGTGTGGTGCACAGTTAGTTGATATAAAACAAGATGAATACGGTTTGTGCGTTGATGACTTAAAAGCCCAGCTCAAACGTGTAGCCATCAAGTTACTGTATTTAACGCCGCTGCATCAATACCCAACAACAGTGACGCTGTCACCAACCAGACGAATGCAAATTTATCAGTTATGTTATGAGTATGGGGTAATGATTATAGAGGATGATTATGATCACGAGTTCCATTATCGTTGTCAGCCTTTACAGCCTATGGCGGCTGACGATCCTGCCGGAATTATTATTTATTTGTCTACGTTTTCTAAAATTATGTTTTCCGCTGCGAGAATAGGTTACATCTGCGCAGATCCTAAAGTAATTGCACAGTTAACAGCATGGAAGCAGTTAATGAACCATAAAAATGATGTAGTTATGCAGTTAGCTGTTGCCCATTTTATGCAAGAAGGTGCGTTTGAGCGCCATTTAAAACGTATGACCAAACATTATAAACAGCGTTATCAAGCAATGGATAAAACATTAACGTTATTGCAATCACGAGGTTTGCCAATTGAGTATAAAAAACCTGATGGTGGTATGGCTATGTGGGTTAATTTAAATGAACCGGTGGACCAATTAAAGCAAGTACTGCAAAGTAAAGGTGTGTATATACAGGTTGAGCCTGAATTTTACTTTAAAGACTCAGAACGTAGCTTAATACCTAAGCAACATAGTTATGTACGTTTAGGATTTGCTGGGCAATCAACTTTGGCGATGCAAACTGGACTTGAATTGATTGCTGAACACGTTTTCAAATAAAGCTTATTTACTCAAGCTTTCAGCATCATAAAACATCGGTTTCAATGTGCCACAATTTATAAATTTATAATTGAGCTCACCAGCAGAGGGCACTTCAGTTGAGGTGCGAAACTTTTGTAAACAGGCACCACTTAAATCAACAAACATAATATGATGATAGCTTGGTGGCTGAGTTATTTGGTGAATATAAATACGCTCGTTATTTTTTAGCGTAACCATATCGTACTGTTGCCATTTTGAGGCTGGGCTTAAATCAGTTAGCTCACGAGTAAATAACTGCTCGCTAAGCTCTATTAATTTATCACTGTAAACTAAGCTACCTCCTTGTCTAAAATCTCCAAGATACACATCTGCGGTTATCGCGACTTCTTCGCCTCGCATTAAGCGTTGAATATTAAACGGCTTTGATTTTACGGTAACTAACTCAGCGTCACGTACTAAATCTAAAAATGGAATATCAGATACATCTACCTTGTACATAACATGCATATCATAAGGAAGCTCAAAGCTTGGAATGTTAATCGCGTATACACTTGAACCCTTATTAACTAATACCATGGCATGCTCTGCTTCATACTTGGGGTTTAATGGCGGAAGTTCTGGTGGCTCTTCGGTGTCTGCGTGGGCGCTTATTGGCACAATAAAACTAAAAAACAACAATATAAAAGTGAATAACCGCATAATAACCTCAATCTACTTATAAGCTTAAAGTGTAGCTTAGTTTATGTATTTTTTATTTAAAAACTGGCTGCTTGCTCAATAACAATGCCATGGCGCTTTGCTAGTCGCTGATGATCTCTGTCATAACCTCCGCCAATCACAGTGGCCACCGGGGTGTTATTTGCAAGACAACGCTTAAGCACTAAGTGGTCGCGCTTTTCTATTCCTTGCCAACTAATATCCAGTTTACCTAAGCCATCTTCTTGCCAAATATCCACCCCAGCATCATACAAAACCAGATCTGGGTTAAGCTCGTTTAATAAAAATTGCAGGGTATCGTCAACAATACCTAAGTATTCAGCGTCTTGCATATTATTGGCTAAACCAATATCTAAATCGCTAGGGGACTTTCTAAATGGGAAGTTTTTCTCACAATGTATTGAACAGGTAAACGCATAAGGTTGATGAGCCAGCATGGCTGCGGTGCCATCACCTTGGTGAACATCTAAATCAAAAATCAGTACGTTGGTGACTTCACGATTTTGAATTAACGTTTGTGCGGTAAAAGCTAAATCGTTCACCATGCAAAAACCCGAGCCAAAATCACTATGGGCATGGTGAGTGCCACCCGCTAAATGGCACGCAAGCCCATTTTTAAGTGCTAAGCGCGCAGTTTGCAGTGTCCCTAATGGGGCGGTAAATGTGCGGTTCATTAGTGCTTGTGACCAAGGTAGGCCTATACGGCGCATGGCTTTTTCATCTAGGCGGTTATGCCATAAATCGTGAATGTAGTTTTCACAATGTACTATTTCTAACTCTTCAACACGACCATGTGGTGGCTCTAGGATATTGCTGCCAGCAAGCCCAAGGGTTTTAACATGCTGGTGTAGCTGTGCAAATTTACTCATTACAAAGCGGTGTTTGGGATCAAAACTAAACGAGTAATTAGGATGATAAACTAAAGGTAGATTGGGATTTAAACTCATATCTGCGTCGTTTAATTATTTTTGGTTATGGTAATCAACTTCACGCAGTGCGTCTATTTATGTTTGGTAAATAAGCGTTTCAAGCTCGCGGTGTAATAGTGTTTCATCAGCAAGGTTTAGTTCAACCAAGCGCTTTAAATGCGTAATGCTGTCTATATCAATGTTATGACATTTAAGACCAATATGATTTTCTTCTATATGACGAATAACCACCGGCATTTTTATTTCAATATCGCTTTGTGGCAAGGTAAAACGTAATATTGCTTCGTCATTTTTGTTGCCTGTAAAGGCATCGCTTTTAGTAATAAGCGCACCATGTAAAGAAATATCTAATAGGGTACATGCATACTGGGAGCTAGCCGTTTCCAATTGCGCTGCTGTAGAGAACATAATACGAGAAAATTGCCGACGGTTTTGCATAATAATCTTATAAAGTTGTTATTTATAATAAGCATAGCTGGTAATGCTCAACACGCCAATTTGCTCAAAGATAAAAATAGCTCGCATAAAAAAGCCCCGCATAAAATGCAGGGCTTTTAACTTATTCACTGTGGCTGTTAGCCAATTTTTTTGTACTTAATACGCTTAGGCTGTGCAGCTTCTGCGCCAAGGGTCTTTTTAAGCCACTCTTCGTACTCAGTGTAGTTACCATCAAAGAAGTTAATTTGGCCTTCGTCACGGTAATCTAAAATGTGTGTAGCAATACGGTCAAGGAACCAACGGTCATGCGAGATACACATGACACAACCAGGGAATTCTAAAATAGCATTCTCAAGAGCACGTAATGTTTCAACGTCCAAGTCATTGGTTGGCTCATCCAGTAGCACTACGTTGCCGCCTGCTTTTAACAGCTTAGCTAGGTGTAAACGGTTGCGCTCACCACCAGATAAGTCTTTAACAAACTTTTGTTGATCGTTACCTTTAAAGTTAAAACGGCTAACATAAGCACGGCTTGGGAACTCAAAGTTACCAATTTTTAGTACATCTTGGCCATCAGAGATTTCTTGGAATACCGTTTTGCTTTCGTCCATGTTGCCACGGAACTGATCAACAGTTGCCAGTTCTACTGTTTCACCAATGCTGATATTACCGCTATCTGGCTGCTCTTCACCGCTTAGCATTTTAAATAGCGTTGATTTACCTGCACCATTGGCACCAATAATACCCACAATAGCGCCTTTAGGCATGCTAAAGCTTAAATCATCAATTAAAACACGGTCGCCAAAGCTTTTACGTAAGTTGTTTACTTCTAATACTTGGTCACCTAAACGTGGGCCAGGTGGAATAAACAATTCGTTGGTTTCGTTACGTTTTTGGTAATCAGACTGTTGTAGCTCGCTAAACTGTGCCATACGCGCTTTTGACTTAGCTTGACGACCTTTAGGGTTTGAACGCACCCACTCAAGTTCTTGTGCAATTGATTTTTGACGTGCTTTTTCAGATTTTTGCTCTTGCTGTAAGCGGGCATCTTTTTGCTCAAGCCAAGACGAGTAGTTACCTTCCCACGGAATACCTTCACCACGGTCAAGCTCTAAAATCCAGCCAGCAACATTATCAAGGAAGTAACGGTCATGCGTTACTGCCACAACGGTGCCTTCGTAGTCATGTAAGAAGCGCTCTAACCAGGCAACCGACTCAGCATCTAAGTGGTTAGTTGGCTCATCGAGAATCAGCATGTCTGGCTTTTCAAGTAACAAACGACAAATAGCAACACGACGACGCTCACCACCCGATAGGTGCTCAATTTTAGCATCCCACTCAGGTAAACGCAGTGCATCGGCAGCACGCTCTAATACGTTATCGATATTATGACCATCATGCGCTTGAATAATCGCTTCTAATTCACCTTGCTCTTTTGCCAGTGCGTCAAAGTCAGCGCCTTCCATTGCGTATTCGTTATACACTTCGTCAAGGCGGTTAAGGGCATGTTTTACTTCACCCACAGCTTCTTCAACAATTTCACGAACTGTTTTGCTTTCGTCCAAAACAGGCTCTTGCGGCAAGTAACCAATTTTAGTGCCTGGTTGAGGGCGAGCTTCACCTTCAAAATCTTCATCAACACCTGCCATAATGCGTAGTAATGATGATTTACCAGAACCATTTAGACCTAGCACACCAATTTTTGCACCAGGGAAAAAATGCAACGAAATATCTTTTAAGATAGTGCGTTTTGGTGGCACAACCTTAGATACTCGACTCATCGAGAATATAAACTTATCAGGTAAAACCATGGAAGAAGCCTTCAATAATAATAAAAATTTCAATGCTGTATTGTAGTGGCTCACAGGTGAAACAGTCAACGAATGGGGCTGTTTTAAAGTACATATTCAATTTGTACAAACCGCGTGAATAAATTTCATTTAGACATCTATACATCTAGAGGTTGATATTTTTGACATTCTGTTCATAATGAGAGCGTATTAATTCTCGGTTTTTATGAGCAGGAGCTTTAAGAATGCCAATTACAGTAGAAGACGAATTGCCAGCTATTGCACGTTTACGTCATGAAAACGTGTTTGTAATGCCAAAAACGCGTGCAAAAACGCAAGAAATACGCCCTATGCGTTTGGCTATTCTTAATCTTATGCCTAATAAAGTAGAAACCGAAGTACAGTTTATTCGCTTGTTGGCTAATTCTCCGCTGCAAGTAAATGTAGAGCTACTGCGCCTTGACACGCATCGTAGCAGTAGTAACTCAGAGCAACACTTAGATACCTTTTATCGTTACTTTTCAGAAGTGAAAAACAATAATTACGATGCACTATTAATTACCGGTGCGCCTTTGGCACATTTAGAGTATGAAGAAGTGGCGTATTGGGAAGAATTCAAAGTGATTATTGATTGGGCCGAGCAGCATGTAACCTCTACTTTGTTTTCGTGCTGGGCTGCCCACGCGGCTTTATATCACCGTTATAATTTAAAGCGCGATTTAAAAGAAAATAAACTGTGTGGGGTGTTTACCCATCAATGCTACTTTGCCCATGGTGCACTTACCCGCGGCTTTGACGATACCTTTTTAGTGCCGCACTCACGCTATGGCCACATAGATATAAATAAAATAAACGCTTGTGAAGAGCTGGTGGTATTAGCGGGCTCTGAACGAGTCGGGGCGTATTTACTTAAAAATAAATCGGGCAGCCAAGTATTTATTACCGGCCACCCCGAATACGATGCCGACAGTTTAAAAGCCGAATATGAACGCGATTTACAAAAAAGCCCTGATGCGCCAAAGCCCGAAAACTATTTTCCTGATGACGATGCCAGCAAACAACCGTCTAAAACATGGCAAAGCCACGCGTTTTTACTGTTTTCAAACTGGTTAAATTATTACGTTTACCAAACCACACCCTATGATATTAACTTAGTTAGCCAAGACGTAAGGACTAACAACTATGCCGAATAATCCTCAAAACAATAAGCATCAAGAGCTGAGTGCTGCGCTCAAACAGCGTATTTTAATTTTAGATGGTGCAATGGGAACCATGATCCAAGCGCATAAGCTTGAAGAGCAAGACTACCGTGGTGAACGTTTTAAAGATTGGCACGTGCTTATTAAAGGTAATAATGATTTATTAAGCCTAACCAAGCCTGAAATTATTACTGATATACACCGCAGCTTTTTAGCCGCCGGTGCCGATATTATCGAAACTAACACCTTTAACTCTACCACCATTTCGATGGAAGATTACGACATGGCGAGCATAAGCCGTGAAGTCAATTTAGAGTCGGCTAAGTTAGCCCGCGCTGTATGTGATGAATTTAGCGCCAAAACCCCAGAAAAACCGCGCTATGTAGCCGGTGTGTTAGGGCCAACGTCTAAAACCTGTTCGTTATCGCCGGATGTAAACGACCCCGGTTATCGTAATATCACCTTTGATAAGTTAGTGACTGCGTATGTTGAGTCAACCCTTGCGCTTATGGAGGGCGGTGTAGATATTATTTTAATCGAAACCATATTCGACACGCTTAATGCAAAAGCCGCCTCGTTCGCAGTAGAAGAAGCGTTTGAACAAGCAGGGCGCACATTGCCAGTGATGATTTCAGGTACTATTACTGATGCCTCAGGCCGTACGCTTTCAGGGCAAACCACCGAAGCATTTTATAACTCTATTCGTCACATTAAGCCGCTTTCAATTGGCTTAAATTGCGCCCTTGGGCCAGATTTACTGCGCCAATACGTTGAAGAGCTATCACGTGTGTGCGAAACCTTTGTCTCTGTTCATCCTAACGCGGGCTTACCCAATGAGTTTGGAGAATACGACTTAGAAGCAGACGACATGGCAAAAGAGATCATAGATTGGGGTAAATCGGGCTTTATTAATATTGTTGGCGGTTGCTGCGGCACTACGCCTGCGCACATTCGTGCCTTTGCCAAAGGGCTTGAAGGCACAGCACCACGAAAATTACCTGAGCTTGAAGTGCGTATGCGTTTATCAGGCCTAGAAGCCTGTAACTTAAATTAAGGAGCCGCCAATGACCCAACAAATTGCAGTATTTACCAATGTCGGCGAGCGTACTAACGTAACTGGCTCGGCCATGTTTAAACGTTTGATCATGGAAGAAGACTACGAGACCGCCCTTAATGTAGCTCGCGAACAAGTAGAAAATGGCGCCCAAGTTATTGATATCAACATGGACGAAGCCATGCTGGACTCAAGAGCGGCCATGGTGAAGTTTTTAAACTTAATTGCCTCAGAGCCTGATATTTCTAAAGTACCTATTATGGTCGACTCCTCTAAATGGGAAGTAATAGAGGCAGGCTTAAAGTGTATTCAAGGCAAGGCCATTGTAAATTCAATATCGCTTAAAGAGGGAGAAGAGCCGTTTAAACGCCAAGCTAAAATTATAAAACGCTTTGGTGCCGCCGCTGTTGTAATGGCATTTGATACTGACGGCCAAGCCGATGCTGCAGACCGTAAGTTTGAAATTTGTGAGCGCAGCTACCGTATTTTGGTTGATGAAATTGGCTTCCCGCCAGAAGATATTATATTCGACCCCAACATATTTGCCGTTGCCACCGGCATAGAAGAGCACGACAACTACGCCGTAGAATTTATTGAAGGCACCCGCCGTATTAAGCAAAACTTACCCCATTGTAAAGTGTCGGGTGGGGTATCAAACGTATCGTTTTCGTTTAGAGGTAATAACCCAGTACGTGAAGCGATTCACTCGGTGTTTTTATACCATGCTATAAAAGCGGGTATGGATATGGGCATAGTAAACGCAGGGCAGCTTGCGGTTTACGACGACATCCCCGAGGAACTTCGTAAAGCAGTTACTGATGTAATTCTTAACACCGACTCAGGTGCGGGCGAGCGCCTTGTTGAACTTGCGCCTAAATATTCAGGCATGGCACAAGCTGAGCGGGTAGAAGATTTAGAATGGCGCACTTGGCCTGTAGAGAAGCGCTTGGAGCACGCCCTTGTAAAAGGCATAACCACCTTTATAGATGAAGATACAGAAGAGTGCCGTGCTGGCGCCGATAAACCTATTCACGTCATTGAAGGGCCACTCATGGATGGCATGAACGTGGTTGGGGATTTATTTGGTGCCGGTAAAATGTTTTTACCCCAAGTGGTTAAATCGGCTCGTGTGATGAAGCGAGCAGTGGCCTACCTTGACCCATTCATTGAAGCCGAAAAAGAAGAAGGCGCCACCAACGGTAAAATTGTTATGGCTACCGTAAAAGGTGACGTGCATGACATAGGTAAAAACATCGTAGGCGTAGTACTACAATGTAATAACTACGAAGTAATCGACCTTGGGGTAATGGTACCTGCCGAAAAAATACTGCAAACCGCCATTGACGAAAAAGCCGATATTATAGGCCTTTCAGGTTTAATTACCCCATCGCTTGATGAAATGGTACACGTAGCCAAAGAAATGAAACGCCGAGGCTTTGAGCTACCGCTCATGATTGGTGGGGCAACCACCTCAAAAGCGCATACCGCAGTAAAAATAGAGCCGCAGTACGACAAAGGCGTGGTGTATGTAAATAACGCCAGCCGCGCCGTGGGTGTGGTGTCTAATTTATTATCAAAAGAGCATAAAGCAGAATTTTTAGCTAAAACCACCGCCGAGTACGACAAAGTACGCGAACAACAAGCACGCAAAAAGCCGCGCTCAAAACCAGTTACCATACAGCGCGCCCGCGATAATGCTGCAAAGCTCGATTGGGATAACTACACACCACCCGTGCCGAAAAAGCTGGGCGTGACCGAGTTTAAAAATGTATCAATCGCGACTCTACGCAAATACATAGACTGGACGCCGTACTTTATGACCTGGTCAATCGCCGGTAAATATCCGCGCATAATGACCGACGAAGTAGTGGGTGAACAAGCACAAAGCTTGTTTAAAGACGCCAACGACATGCTCGATGAGCTTGAAAAGTCAGGCACTTTGCAGCCATTAGGTGTTATTGGTTTATTCCCAGCTAACCGTGTGGGCGATGATATAGAAATTTACACCGACGAAACGCGAAAAGAGCTATTAACTACCTCATGCCATTTACGTCAGCAAACCGAAAAAACCGACTTTGCTAACTACTGCCTAGCCGATTACATTGCGCCAAAAGGCACACCCGATTACTTTGGTGCGTTTGCGGTAACAGGCGGTTTAGAAGAGGACGACCTCGCCAATGCGTTCGATGCCAAGCAAGACGACTATAATAAAATAATGGTAAAAGCCGTAGCCGACAGACTCGCTGAGGCGTTTGCCGAATACTTGCACGAACAAGTGCGTAAAGAGTATTGGGGTTATGCACCGGATGAAAACCTGGGTAACGATGAGCTAATCCGCGAAAATTACCAAGGTATTCGTCCAGCACCGGGTTACCCAGCGTGCCCAGAGCACACCGAGAAAAAGAAAATTTGGCAACTACTCGATACCGAAAAGCGCATTGGTATGCAGCTCACCAGCTCATACGCCATGTGGCCAGGTGCTGCGGTTTCGGGTTGGTACTTTTCACACCCACAAGCGAAATACTACGCCGTTGCTGCAATACAGAAGGATCAGGTAGAAGACTACGCTAAGCGAACAAATATGACGCTCGCAGAAGCCGAAAGGTGGTTATCGCCTAACTTGGGGTATGAGCCGGAGTAAAGCGAAGTGGTTAAATAGCGAAGCGGTCAGTTTTTAGCTGTCAGCTATCAGTTAAAACAAAAACGAGCCAAGTTAGGCTCGTTTTTTATTTTTGTATCTTTTTATCGCAATAAATATCGATAACTCAATTGTTTACATAATAGGCATTAGATGTGACTATTGAATGAATTGAACGTGTAGTCTAGGTATTAATTTTTTGGACTAAGCATAAAGAATACTAAGTTTTAGTTACTCTAATTAAGGAATTATAATGCAGACAATTACGGAAGATCAGCTATCTCTTGAATATTACGGTGCAGCAGTTGAAAAAGGGCAGCTAAAAGCGAAAGATGTTGCTCGCTATATTTTAGCACTAGATGAATTTATGAACGTGATTACAACAGAAGCTTATGGTAAAGATGCATCGCTATGTATGGATGTCTCAGGTTTTAGAGGGCAATCATTTGATATTGATTTTTTACTACAGGTGGTAGGTTTATCCTCTGGAGCATTATTTTGTACTAGCTCCCCCAAAGACCTTATTACTCTGGCTACTGACTCAATTAAATTATGTATTCATTTAGCTGGCAATCAACCGAAGCAGTGCACACCAGATAGTAATGCGAATACAGTTAATATCGAAAACTCTAATGGTCATACTCAGGTATTTCATATTCAAACGCTAAACGTTCTTTCTGATCCAAAAGCTGCTAATTCGTTAGATACATTTATTAGGGAGCCTTTGGTTAAAGGATTAAGCGAAGTAAAGTTAAAATCTTCAAAGTTTGATATCCAAACTAAAGCTTCGGCTAATGATGCTGAATTTTTTAAACCTCTTGATTTCGATTTACCAATTTCAAAAAATACAATTACTACAGGTTTAACGATTGAATCTCCATCCTTTAAAGATGGAAATAAGTGGAAATTATTTGATGGACAGTCCAGTTTTTATGCAGAAATTACTGATAGAGAGTTTATTGATACTGTTGATAAGGGAGAGAGGTTTGGAAAAGGGGATCTATTAATAGTTGAAATGGAAATAATTCAGACTAAAACACCGCAAGGTTTGAAGATCGAAAAACTTATTACGAAAGTTACCGATCATAAAGAAGCGCCTCAACAGAAAGGTATGTTTTAAGATTTTAGGTCAAAGTATTAGCACATAACGAAAGTCAAAATTGAAGGTTTTTTAATGAAGTATCTAAATTACATATTGCTTTGCCTATCCCTATTTTTCACATCGAACACATTTGCGCTTGAGCAAAAGTATCACGAGAGTGTTTTACCTGTTATTGCTGCTTTTAAAGCACATGATAAAACTGCGATTGCTGCGCATATTCGCTACCCTTTAAAAAGGCAGTATCCACTTCCTGATATTAAAAATGAAGCTGAGTTTATTACCCGTTTTGATGAAGTGTTTGACGATGAACTTGTTACTATTATTGGCAGCTCTAATATCAATACCGATTGGGATAAAGTAGGCTGGCGCGGCATTATGCTCAATAACGGCGTAATGTGGGTAGACACAGACGGCAAAGTTATTGCTGTGAATACACAAAATACCACTGAGCAAGCACATGCAGAAAAGTTAATTGCTCAAGATAAACAATCACTCCATTCAAGTATTAAAACCTTTCAAAAACCAATACTCGATTGGAAAACAGCTAACTATCGTGTTCGTGTTGATAATTTAGGCGGTGGAAACTTCCGTTATGCGTCGTGGAGCATTGATAAAAGCCCAAGCGATAAGCCTGATATCGTTTTATTTCATGGTGAGATAAAGTTCAGTGGCAGTGGCGGCAATCATCACTATACGTTTAAAAACGGACGTTACAGTTACGTATTGCAAGTAACTGTAATTGGTTGTGGTACCTCACCACCAGGTTGGCTTGAAGTATATAAAGACGAAAAGTTGTTATTGTCTGACGCTGTGATCAGTGCAGTTAATAAAGCTAATTAAGTTTCTAGTGAAGAGCGGCTATTTTTAACTTACTGTGAAACGTAAACTGCGATCGAGAGAGGGAACTAGCTATGAAAACGATTGGCATGCTCGGAGGTATGAGTTGGGAGTCAACAGCCAGCTATTACAAAGCTTTAAACGAAGGCGTTAAAAACTCATTGGGTGGGCTACATAGTGCTAAGATTTGTATGGTGAGCGTCGATTTTGCAAAAATTGAAGCGCTACAGCATCAGAGCGATTGGCAACAAACAGCCAATATTCTCACCGAGGCGGCTAAATCTGTAGAGGCTGGTGGTGCCGACTTTTTACTTATTTGTACCAACACTATGCATAAAGTGGCCGATGAGATTGCCAGTAATATTACCATTCCTATTTTGCATATTGCCGATGCCACCGCTGAGCAACTAAAGCACGATAACATTACGCGAGTAGGGTTGTTGGGAACGCAATTTACAATGGAGCAAAACTTTTACAAAGAGCGTTTAACTAATAAGCATAACATTGAGGTATTAATACCTGAGCCTAATGAGCGAAAGCGAGTGCACGAGGTTATTTATTCGCAGTTATGCCTAGGGATTATTGATGACGATTCGCGAGCTGATTATATACGCATTATAGAGCGCTTATTTGCACAAGGCGCGCAGGCCATCATTTTAGGCTGTACTGAAATCGCCTTGTTGGTAAAGCCACAACATACGCGGGTTCCGCTTTACGATACCACCAAAATACATGCCGAGGCAGCAGTGAAGTTAGCGCTGGCAAAATAGTTAAGCTTGAGATAACAAAAAAACCGCCAATTGGCGGTTTTTTATTAGCAAGTAAAGCTGTTAACACGCTTTATTTTAATGGCCTTTCTCAAAGTCATTTACTTCGCGCTCGGCTTCCTCTTTCGATTTACCGTATTTTTGCTGAATTTTACCAACAAGCTCGGTACGGCTACCTTCAATTTTATCTAAATCATCGTTGGTAAGATCGCCCCATTTTTGCTGCGCTTTACCTTTAAGTTCTTTCCAGTTTCCTTCGATACGATCGCTATTCATAATTAGCTCCTTATTAAGAGTAATGATTTTTCATTTTAAAAGCGTTACTAATAAAATGATTTTTAACGTTCACTTATAAAGTTGCAAAGGCTATACCAGAAAATAAAACTTTTAATTTTATTTATATATCAACTGCTTATGGTTTTTTGATGCGTAAAGTTTTTTAGCTGGTGGCGAGCTTTATAAAAATTCTGCAGGGTGGCTTGTAATTATTGCAGGGACTGTGACTTCAGGGGCTGTTACTTCAAGGGGGATTATTGCAGGGACACTATGCTGGTTTTTTATAAGTACAAAAAAAGCGAGCTGTTAAAGCTCGCTTTGGTGTTTAATAAAGGAATTAATGTCTAAAGCTTGGCATTAGCGCAGGAATGCCTGGCAGCATACCTACCAGTGCCATTACACCGGTTAATAACACAAACATAATAAGTGGAATGATCCAGCGGCTCATTCGTGATAAATCAGCACTTCTTTCTTTACAGCCAATAAGGCCTAAGTTATCAAGTAGCATAGTTAATGACCAACCAAATGCTGGGTTTACTAAGCTTGATGCAAACACCACAATGGCAGCTGATTGCGTGGTTTTACCTTCACGGGTCATTTCCATACCCGCTTCAAGTAGTGGAATAAACACCCCTACAATTAAGGCAACACACAATACTGGCTGCCAAATAGCTAAGTCCATTGGGTAACCCCAAACACCCGCGATAATACAAAATAACGCAGTTAAAATTGCGCCTGCAGGAATAGGGCGTTTTGCAATAGCAGCAGGAACAATGTAAGTGCCCCAAGATGACGCAAAGTTAGCACCGCCTAATAGCGAGCCAAAGGTTTGTCTTGTTGATGCGCTAAGCATGGTATCGTCAATATTCATTTGTACTTTTTCAGTACGCTCTGGGTAACTAATTTTTTGAAATACTTGATGGCCTAAAAAGTCAGGCGACCACATAGCAACCGCTAAAACTGCAAAAGGAAGTACAACCACAAAGCTTTCTGCTGTTGGTAAGCCAAGCATCCAGCCAGTGTTTTCCCCCCACCAGTACATAGGGTTCATGTTTGGTAAGCCCGGTGCAGTATGAAACTCAAACGGTGCGCCCAATGCAAAAGCAGTAAAACCACCAATTAAACAGCTCAGAGGCACGGCTAACCAGCGTTTTTTGTAATGCTCCAATAAAGCATAAAGTAAAATTGTGGCTAAGATTACGATAAAGGCAATATGGGTCATTTGAATTTCTTCAGCCCATGCAAATAGTTTTTTAACCTGAGAAATGGTACCCACAAAGCCTAAATAGAGAAGCAAGCCACCACATACCCCTTTACTGGTGAGCTTGGCCATGAGACTGCCGCCTTTACTAAATGCTAATATCAATCCAAAGGCACCTATGAGCAAACCAAA
Source organism: Pseudoalteromonas sp. 23_GOM-1509m (assembly GCF_000518425.1). Lineage (NCBI taxonomy): Bacteria > Pseudomonadati > Pseudomonadota > Gammaproteobacteria > Alteromonadales > Pseudoalteromonadaceae > Pseudoalteromonas > Pseudoalteromonas sp. 23_GOM-1509m. The sequence goes on along the minus strand of NZ_KI912434.1, from coordinate 288,640 downwards.
GGCCATAGGGTGTCCGCCTGCGGCAACCACAATAGGAATTAATGGAATGAGTGGGCCATGAGTTCCCGCTAAATTAGCGGTCGGTAAAATAAAGCCTGAAAATAGTAAAATAAATAACGAAACAATTAACAGTTCGTAGCGTACGTTTTCAAGTACAAAGCCATCACTCAACCCCAAAGGGCCTGCAAACGTGGCAGCAATGGCTGCAACCATCACAACTTTACCTATAGTTGCGGCCATCGCTGGAATGGTGTCTTCAAATTCAAAGCGATAATCTCTAAATGGTAAATTTGGACGCCAGCGTTTTGGCTGCATAATTTGCAGTTCGTGCTCTAGGTAAGCGTCGCGGCTTTCAAACTCAGAGCTGGGCTTATGAAGATTTTCATAGCTATCGGACACGGTTTGAGTATCCGCTCCTGGTATAGCATCAGATGAATTATCATCTAGCGGCTTGGTGGTCATGACTTCTCCTGCAACTTAGTTGCTAACTCAAAATAAAAATACAGCTTTTACAAAGCAAATGAACATTGAGTGCGCAGGGTAAAACAGCTTGCTACAGATTGTAATTAGGCAAAAGGTCGTGCATAGCCCAGCTTAACGCTTTGTAAGTGTTAACAAAAATAGCAAAGGGATATGTTGTAACTGGCTTGTTAAATTTAAAAGCCATTTAAATTCAATGGCTTATGTTTTGTTTTTGCAGTGTGATCTTGCCATGTAAAATAGCAGAAAGGTCATAAAATCAGCAGATTCAGCAGCAATCATTCTTTAGTCTAATAAAGGTGGCGTTAGCCGCTATTTGCTTATTATAAATACAACTAGCCGCAAAGTTGCACAAAAGCTAACAATACTAAGCTTTAACGGAACGACTATTTTTGGACTCAAGATAGGGTTTTGAAAGGTAATAATAGGAGTAAAGTAAAAATATGGCGTAAAGTGACTAAACAAGGAAAAGCCTTTATGGAACGTATTTATAAAGGCATTTCTGGGTACGCTTGTTTGTTTTCACCGCCAGTTAAACGCTGTAACAACCGACGTTGGCTTGACAGTAATTGCCCTGAGCGTTCATTCATTATTTTGCAGGTTTTAGTTTTTAGCTCAAGCTGGTGTAATAATTTTGTAGTGAGCGAGTTTATATCAGCAGGCAGCAACGCGGTTAATTGTGCTAAGCCTTCTTTGCCACCTTGCAAGCCTAAACTCACCAAAAAGCCATCGCGCTGATTATGCGATTCATTTAAGCTTTCTAAAAAGCCAAGCATTTTTTTATTGTGTGTTTCTAGTTGCACATTACGTTGGCTTAGCAATTCGTATTGCGTTTCAAGTAATTCAATTAATGCGTCTAGCTTAATAATGTCTTGTTGCAGACTTACAATATACTCTTTTACAGTTTTCATTTTTTATGAAGTTCAACCATAGCGTTAACGGTTTCATCAATGTTAATTTTAAATTCACCACTGGCAATTGCCGCTTTCATCATGGCTACTTTATCCATATCAACGTCTGGCTTTGCAGCTAAATCTTGAAATGTTGAGTCTATTGATTTACTTAATGCACTCACTGAGTTTACTTGCTCTTGTTTAGTCGCTACAGGTTGTTGCTCTGGTTTTGCATCCAGTGAAGAACGCTGGTTTGTTTTTTGGCTTTGCTCAACCGCAGTGGTTGTTATTGCGCTTATATTCATTGTTTATTACCTAATTCGTTTATCGAATTTATATTGCTTAGTTTATATCAGCGACCAAGTACAAGCATTACTTAACTTTTATTTCGACATTTTTTAAAATGTCGCCTCTGCCACACCTTGCGCAATTACTCTACCTTGAACTACTTTTTTTGATGATAAATTTTTTACATTAATAACCTCACCAAGTTGGCCATCTTCAAGAGCAATGGCTTTAACATTGGCCGAGAAAGTTGCGGTATTTATTTGCAGTGAAATATGCTCATTTTTATTGATTAAATACTGCTTTTCTAGGTAGCGGGTGGAGATCACCGTGCCTTTATCAATCTCGCGTTTAACGGTGAGTCCAACTAGCTGATCAATACCGGTTTCGCCTTGATGGCGGTGCTTGCCTAAATCCACGCTTTTGTATTCTAAGTCTTGCTTATTAAGCACTTTACCTCGGTTTAAAGTGTGTTTTGCTGCCACTAGGTTTATCCACACACTTACTTTGGCACTGGCTCTAAAGCGCCAAGCAGGCGATGGGCAAGATACAGAAATACTCACCCTGCCTGCAGGTGGCGTGTGACTTTGTGAGCGAGTGATTTGCAACTCATCACAGTTTAGGTTTTCGCTACCTTTAGGAATAAATAGCTCTATGTTTTGCTGCTGACTCTGCGAATTAATCGAGTGCAAATAGCTATTTATTTCACTGTGTAAAAACTGCCGAATTTCTTTATCAAAATTAATGGGGGTGGCCATAGCATGAGCTGGCAGTAGTCCAATAGTTAAAAGTAAGCGGAAAAACCAACGCTTCCCTTGGGGAAGTTCAGCTTCCGTATGTTGGGCTGTTTTTTGCTCTTTTTTTATATAAGTCATTGAAAAAATATACTTTTAAAAGTTGGCATAAAGGTTGTTATACACAAGGTAGAAAGTGTATGCGAAGCGCGAAAGCATACAAGAAACAAAAATTAGAGGCAACAATGGAACTATTTGATAAAGCGTTAGGTGTTCACCCTTTTTCAATGAAATTAAGGTTAGACAGAGCAGAAATCATTGCCAGTAACTTGGCTAATGTTGACACGCCAGGGTTTAAATCTCGAGATGTAGATTACCGTCAAATTATGCAAAGTGTTTCATCCAGTTTTTCGCAAAACAGAGATGTTGATTTTGCTGGCGTACAAACAGATGAACTTAAATATCGCGTTCCTTATCAACCATCAAGTGATGGCAATACTGTTGAGTTAAATATTGAGCAAGCAAAATTTGCTAGCAACAGTATGGATTTTCAAACCAGTTTGACCTTTTTAAATATGAAAATAAATGGCTTACATAAAGTTATTTCAGGGAAATCATAATGTCTTTTAATTCAATTTATGACGCTAGCGGCAGCGCCATGCGCGCTCAAGTTATTCGCCTCGATACCATTGCATCTAACTTAGCGAATGCCGATACCGCAGCCGGTTCAGAAGCCGACGCTTACAAGGCACTTAAACCGGTATTTTCTGCTTTGTACAAACAAACTCAAGACAGCCAATCAATTTCAGCCTCGGTTGATGTACTAGGGATCACTGAGTCAAACCGAGCGGTAGAGCAGCGCTACGAGCCAAACAACCCAATAGCTAACAACGATGGTTATGTATTTTACTCCAACGTAAATGCACTTGAAGAAATGGCAGACATGATGTCTGCAAGTCGCAGCTATCAAACATCTGTTGAAGTAATGGGGCGTGTAAATAGCATGCAGCAAAGCATTCTTAAGTTAGGGCAATAATATTATGCAAGTTAATTCAGCCGTTCCAAGCGCTGCAGACGCCACAAAAAACACCACGAATATTGCCGGTAATAGTTCTGCAGATGAAATGTCGACCATGTTTTTAGAGTTACTCGTTGCGCAAATTAGTAATCAAAATCCATTACAGCCTATGGATGGCACTCAGTATGTAAGCCAGCTTGCGGAGTTTTCGAATGTTGAGTCGTTACAAAGCATTCGCCAAAACACCGCCGATGGCTTGGATTATGTCAGCAGCTTAGCGGTGCTTGAAGCCACCAATATGGTTGGCCAAACGGTTGATGTGCAAGCAAGCAGTATTGCCCTTGAGCAAGATGGCAGTGTCTCAGGCATGGTTAATTTAGGTGAAGCCGCAGACTCTGTCACAGTACAACTTTATAACCAAGATGGTGAGTTAGTTGAAGAAAAACAACTGCCTTATTCAGGAGTCGGTTCGCTGCGTTTTGAATTTGAAAACCAAGAAGCCGGTGCGTATGCAGTGAGAGCGTATGCCACTACAGCAGAGGTGCCAAAGCAGCTTGATATTTGGTTAAGCGGTGAGGTTGAGCGTGTTTCTGTAGGTAAGTCGTTAGAAGATATTTTATTGCAAGTCGATGGTTTGGGTAATTTTGGTATCACTGAAATTAATCAAGTGGCATAAATAAGAGGAATAAATAATATGTCTATGTTCAATATAGGATTAAGTGGTCTTAAAAGTACCCAAACAGGATTAGAAGTAACCAGTAATAATATTGCTAACTCGGGTACTGCTGGTTATAAAAATAACACTGCAGAATTTGCCGCGGTTTATAACGGTAGCCAACGGGGCGGTGTAAAAGTTGCTAATGTTAAAGAAGATTTTGTTACCGGTGGTGAAATTGTGCGCACTGGTAATGCGCTGGATATCGCTATTGATGGCCAAGGGTTTTTTGCCATATCAGAAAACGGCCGAACGGCTTACACCCAAGCAGGCCAGTTTCAGTTAGATAACGACTTAAATATTGTTAATGCCAACGGCGGCAAACTGCAAGGCTTTGGCGTGTCTCAAGTTGATGGTGGTGATCCGACAATTGTACCGGGTGTATTAACCGATTTAAAAATTGAGGGTGGTAATATTCCCGCACAAGCAACGAATGAAATTACTTTTAATGGTAACTTAAGTTCGGCGAGTGATTTAATTCCTTACTCTGCAACAGACCCTTTTGATCCAAAAGATGGCAGTCAATACAATTTTTCTCAATCTACTGAAGTGTTCGACTCATTGGGTAATAGTCATGTAATGACCCAATACTTTAACAAAACAGCTGAAAATGAATGGCAAGTCATGTACTTCGTTGATGGTAACCCATTAGTTGGCGGTATCAGCGCTGGAGGGAGTAATGTAACAAATACTCAAAGTGTGAAAGATAAAGATGGTAATGCAGTTGATGCGATTGTTACTACGATAAACTTTGATTCAGAAGGTCAAATGAGCCCTTTAGGTCCAATTAACCCACCAAATGACCCAGATTTGGATAATAATACAATAGATCCATTTAACTTACGCGAAATCACACTTTCATTCGGTGCAAGTGGCGGCGGTGCGCCAATGAATGTAAAGCTCGATATGGTTAAAACCACCCAGTTTGGTAGTAGTTTCGCAATGTATGAAAACGATGCGAATGGTTATACATCAGGTTCTTTCTCTGGGGTTTCAGTTGAAGATGATGGCAAAATTTACGCAACATTTACTAACGGTGAATCTAAATTACAAGGCCAAGTTGTACTTGCTTCGTTTGCGAATGTTGATGGTTTAGAGCAAGGCAGCAATACCGTCTGGTATCAAACTGAAGAGTCTGGCTCTGCACTCTACGGCGAGCCAGAAAGTGGATCTTTGGGTAAATTGCTATCGGGTTCATTTATGGGCTCAAATGTTGATATTAGTGAACAGCTGGTTGGCTTAATGTCATTTCAACAAAATTACCAAGCCAACGCAAAAACCATCAGCAGCGCTGATGAAATGATGCAAATTTTATTTAGTAACACCTAAGGAAGCTGAGCGTGGAAAAGTTAATTTATACCGCCGTCTCGGGTGCTGAACTTAATAATACCGCCTTACGTGTTGCTGCAAATAACTTAGCAAATGTTAGCACCGTAGGTTTTAAAGCCGACTTAGAGCAAGCGCAATCTATGATGGTACAAGGCGAAGGCTTTCGTACTCGTTACCACGCGCAACTAACACCAGTAACTACTGATTTATCGTCAGGGCCAATCATGGACACTGGCCGTAACCTTGATATAGCGCTGAGCAATGGCGGTTATTTAGAAGTGATGGATGACAACGGTGAGCCTGCTTATACCCGCGCGGGTAATTTAGTGGTTGATGCCGATGGCTTTGTTACTGTTAATGGTCGCCGCGTGCAAGGTGACGGTGGCGATATTCAACTTCCTGAGTTTGGTGATATTGAAATTGGCTCAAACGGCATGATCAACCTAACCCCCATTGGCGGTGGTGTAATTGCAGAAGATGCGCAAATTAAATTAGCCAGCACCGATGCAAACTTAATCAAAGGTGCTGATGGCTTACTCAGAGCTAACGATTTACAGCCTCTTGAGGCCGACGAAACAATCACAGTAAGAACTGGTGCTTTAGAAGGCTCTAATGTGAATGCCGTGGCTGAAATGATCAAAACCATGAATATCAGTCGCCAATTTGAGATGAATGTAAAAATGATGAAGTCTGCTGACGAACTAGCAACCAGCGGAAATAAGCTCATCAGTGGACGTGGATAAACAGGAAGCCAAACATGAATTCAGCATTATGGGTGAGTAAAACCGGTCTTGCAGCGCAAGATTTAAGAATGACAACAATATCTAATAACCTCGCAAACGTGAGCACTGCCGGTTTTAAAAAAGACAGAGCGGTATTTGAAGACTTATTTTACCAAGTACAAAAACAACCTGGCGCGCAGGTAGATGAGCTTAATCAGCTGCCATCTGGGATTCAGGTGGGAACCGGTGTGCGTATTAACGGCACGCAAAAGCAATTTACTGAAGGCAGTTTTGAAACAACCAGCAACCAGTTAGATGTGGCCATTGCTGGGCAAGGTTTCTTTCAAATTGAAAGCCCTGACGGCGAGTTATTATTTACCCGTAACGGTCAGTTTCAGCTTAACTCTGAGTCATTACTGGTAAACAGCAACGGCTTACCATTGGCACAAAATATTGCGCTGCCAGAGGGCACCACTAAAGTGAGTATTGGCACCGACGGCACCGTTACTGCGGTAGTAGGTAAGGATGCGCAAGCGGTTGAGTTAGGCCAAATGTTAACGGTTAACTTTGCAAACCCTGCAGGCTTACAGAGCTTAGGTGGCAATTTGTACCGCGAAACAGCGGCATCCGGTGAACCTGTTGAGGGGATCCCTGGCGAAGATGCTTTTGGGGGCTTACAACAATTTACTATTGAAGGCTCAAACGTGAGCGTCGTTGATGAAATGGTCAGCATGATTGCCGTACAGCGCGCTTACGAGATGAACGCTAAAGTAGTCTCTGCGGCAGATGAAATGCTGCGCTTTATAAACCAAAACGTATGATTATGATGAATAAGTTAACATTATTTTTGCTGCTTTTAGGTGTTGCTGGTTGCAGCAACACTCCATCAAAAACCCAAATGGTGGAATGTGAAGTGGTGTATGGGGAAGTGAAATGCCCACAAAATACCACTCAAAAATCAGTTCAAGACTATGAAATAAGCCAAGATGCCTATGCACAGGGTTTGAATCAGCAAGATGGTAGCTTATTTCAAGATAACTATATGTTTTCTTTGTATGCAGATAAACGTGCTTACCGGGTTGGTGATATTTTAACTGTAGTGCTTAACGAGCGTACGCAATCGAGTAAAAGTGCCGATTCGAGTTTAGATAAAAGTACCGACTTGGATGTTTCGGTGCCAGTAGCTGGTGCACTCAATGTAGCTGATTTTAATTTGGGTATAGGCTCGAGTGCTAAGTTTGACGGTGAAAGCAGTGCCAGCCAGCAAAACTTCCTCAGTGGCGCTATTACTGTACGGGTTAATCATGTTTTATCTAATGGGTCGCTGGTTATTAAAGGGCGTAAGCAAATTAAGCTCAACCAAGGTGATGAATACATTGAAATTGAAGGATTGGTTCGCCCAGGCGATATTGATGTAAGTAACCGTGTTTCGTCGCTTCGTATTGCAGAGGCACAAATAAGTTATACCGGCAAAGGCACTTTGGCAGATGCGAATCGCCCAGGTTGGTTTACCACTTTATTTACCCGATTCTTAAATCCGTTTTAAGGGATTACTGAGGTTTTAATGAAATATTTACTATTAATGTTAGTGTGCTTTTTTAGCCTATTAGCGCCTGCAACTGTAGCCGCCAAAGCTCGTCCATTACTAGATATTGTTGATGTGCTAGGTGTGCGAGAAAACCAACTGGTAGGTTACGGACTAGTGGTAGGTTTACCGGGGTCGGGTGATAAAGCCCAAGTGAAATTTGCCGGCCAATCGTTAAGTAATATGCTAAAGCAATTTGGTGTCTCTGTAGATGAAGAACGATTACCAAAATCAAAAAATATAGCGGCTGTTGCGGTACATGCTACGTTGCCGCCAATGGGAAGCCCAGGCCAAGCCATTGATGTAACTGTGAACTCATTAGGCGATGCAAAAAGCTTACATGGTGGTAGCTTAATGTTGACCCCGTTAAAAGGGGTTGATGGCAAAGTGTATGCGCTAGCACAAGGTAACTTAGTGGTAGGGGGTATTAATGCCAGTGGTAAAAGTGGCTCCTCGGTGACTGTCAATGTGCCTACTTCGGGGCTTATTCCCAATGGCGCCATCATTGAGCGCAGTGTTACGGCTATGTATGAAAGCCAAAGCGATGTAATTCTTAATTTAAAAGATCCAAATTATCAAACTGCTCGCAATGTCGTGCGCGCAATAAACAAAGTATTTGGACCCGATGTGGCCACTGCTGAAAATTGGGCGCGTTTAGTGGTCAGTGCGCCAAGCGATGCCAATAGTCGCAACACGTTTATGTCGATGCTACAAGACATTAGTGTAGAGCAAGGCTCTGAGCGTCCTAAAATCGTATTTAATAGTCGCACCGGTACTGTCGTAATGAACGATACTGTACGGGTGAATCAGGCGGCCGTTAACCATGGCAATTTAACCATTACCATTAGCGAACAAGAGCAAGTGTCGCAACCTGGGCCGTTTTCAAATGGCCAAACCACAGCTACACAATCAAGTGATATCACGGTAGATCAACAACAACGAAATATGCTGCTGTGGCCTGAAGGCACCTCTTTAGATGAAATAGTTAAAGCGGTAAATGCACTTGGCGCAACGCCAGCCGAGCTTATGTCGATATTAATTGCACTTGATAATGCTGGGGCTTTAGAAGCCGAGCTATTAGTTATTTAAAGGAAATAGCCATGAAAATAGAGTCATCAACCCAATTATCTCAGTCATTAGCGATAGACCCCACTCACCTAGAAAACATTACCGGCAACAGTGAAGCAGGCGTAAAGCAAGCGGCAGAGCAGTTTGAAGCGATTTTTTTACAACTCGTGTTAAAAAGCATGGACAGCACCACCAAAACTATGGCCGGTGACAATGGTTTTTTTAATAGTAACGAGCAAGCCCAATTTAGAGACATGCATAACGCCCAAACTGCGCAGCACTTGGCCTCAACTCATCAATTGGGTTTAGCCGAAGCGATTATTAAGCAGTTTGATGAGAAAATTACCCCGATAGAAAATACATTTAAGAATAGCCAAACCTTGGTCGCTAATGAGAATCATAAAGATGCTGAAAACGTTGAACCCACCAAAAGCTATGATATTTATGCAGGGTCGGCGTTTGTTCAGCCATTGAATGCTAATACGATTAGGTAGTTAATTATGTCTATGTTAAATAACGCGTTAAGCGGCCTCAATGCAGCAAATATTGCGCTGACTGTGTCAGGGCAAAATGTGGCGAATGCAGCCGTAGAAGGCTATTCGCGTCAGCAAGCTCAATTTAAAACCTCTAATGTATATTTAGGCGGGGTTGAGGTGGCATCGGTTGACCGGGTTGTTGACGCCTTTTTAAATGATGATATTTGGCGCACTAATTCTGATACCACTTATTATGAAAACAAACAGTCTTACCTAGGCTTTATTGAGCAAATAATTGGTACCGACTCACTCAATTTAAATAACTCTCTTGCAAGCCTAACTGATGCTCTCAATGCAGCGGCCACTAAGCCTGATTCACAGGCTTTCAGGCAGCAATTTTTATCTTCAGCCGAAGGCTTTATGCAAGATATTGCGCAAATTAATGGCGCACTGGCAGGCCAAGCAACAAAGTTAAATGCACAAATGAGTAACGTGGCGCTTAATGTGTCTTCTATAACTAAGCAAATAGCCGAAATTAACAGTAGCATTGGGTTAGCAACAGCAAATAATCAATCAACCGCAGAGCTAAAAGACAACCGAGAGCGGTTAGTAAATCAGTTATCTGGGCATATTGGTGTATCTATTGTTGAGCGAGATAATGGCTTTATTGATATCAGTACCTTAAGTGGTGCCCCGCTGGTGGTAGGTAGTAAAGCCGCCTCAATCTCAGTAAATGGTACTACAGTTACAAGTGAGTTTATTGGTCAAGAATTTAACCTTAATAAAAACGTCGGCGGTCAATTTGGTGGCTTGATCAGTGTTGATAACGATGTAATTAAACCAACCCTTGCAACCTTAAACGACCTAGTTGCCGACCTTGCTGATGATATGAACGGTGCACTGCAAAGTGGCTTTGATTTAAATAACGACCCCGGTGAAGCACTGTTTACTTACAATCCATTAAATCCATTAGGGACAATTGAGATAAACCCTGCGATCACCCCCGATAAACTTGGTTTTAAAAACAGTAGTACCTCAGGACCGGGCGATAACTCTAATATTGCAAATATTGTTGCCTCAATGGCAGGAAAAGGCGATAAATTTACGTTATTAGTGGGTGAGCTTGCCATTACCAGTAAACAAAACCTAAACAGTATTACCACGGCCACTAATTTGAGTGAAAACGCTATTGCAGCGCGCGATAGCTACAGCGGGGTAAACCTTGATGAAGAGGCGGCAAACTTAATGCATTTTCAGCAAATGTATAGTGCCAATGCCAAAGTGATTAGCACCGCAGATCAAATGTTTAAATCTTTACTGCAAATGTTTTAAAGGGCAATGTTATGAGAGTTAGTAGTCACCAGTTTCATTTAAATTCAATTAAAAACATTCAAAGTAATACTGAAAACTTTAACGAAAAGTCAATTCAGTTGGCAACCAACAAGCGTATTCTTAAGCCCTCAGATGATCCGCTTGGCACTGTGATGATCATGAACCTAGGTTCAGAAATTAAATCGCTAGAGCAGTACAAAACTAATATGGATGCGGTTAACTTTTCATTAGGTCAACAAGAAGTGCAGCTTTCGGCCATAGTTAATCAAATATATTCATTGCAAAGTTTAATTACCACCGCGGCGGATGGCTCTATGGGAGAGTCAGAAATTAAAGCACTAGGCCAAGAAATGAGTGTGGCCTTTCCTGCGATTGTTGACTTACTGAATGCAACCGACAGCGATGGAAAGTATTATTTTTCGGGTAGTAAAACCGATGAAAAACCGTTTCAAATTGATGCCACGGGGAATTACGTTTATGCTGGTGACGATATTGTCAGAGAGGTCGCTGTATCTGACGACTCAAGTGTAAAAAATAATATTGTGGGTAATGATTTAGACCCTGGTGCGGGCTTTTTAAATGCAATGCAAGACTACCTTGTAGAAGTAAATAATCCGCCAGCGGGTGGCGTTGGCAATCAATCACGGGTGATGATAGATAAATTAGCTGACTTTTTAGGTACTATTAGTAGCCAAGTGACCACTATAGGCTCTACTATGGCTTCGCTTGATTCTATTACTACTAGTAATCAAGATATCACCACATTTACGGTTAATTTGCAGGATGATTTAAGTGCTGTTGATTATCCAGAAGCGTTTATTTCGATGAATGAATCTATGGCGGCGTATGAGTCGTCAATGCAGGTTTACTCAACGGTAAGTAAACTTTCATTGTTTTCATACATTTAAAATTTTAATACTGTCAGGAACTAACTATGCTGGTTAAAAGTAGCGAAAAGGCGCAAGCAATTGACTTGGTTAATACCAATAAATCGGATGCACTCGTTACATCATCAAAAGATTCTGCTAATAATTTGTGGAAAAACAAAATTGTTGCCAGAGAGGAGCAAGTTAAAGTACTGACTGATTGGGCGCAGCGCGGAGCGCTTAGTCAGGCGTTGGCAAAAGCTGAGCAAAGCGAAAGCACAATACGAAATTTGTACATGGGGCTTGAAAAGTTAGCGCAACAATTAAATACCCAAGCTGCTAACTCTCAGCCACAACCTATGCAACAACAAAAGATTAAAGTGCAAATAGCGTCACTACAGGGCATAGCAAATAAAAAAGGTTCAGGGCTTGATACCCAGCTAAAAATAACAGATCCAAATCGTGCTATTACCAAACAGCTTAATGCAAATATAGATCTACTTAGCGCACGCCCACATGAAGAAAACATCCAGCTAGTAATGGGGCGTTCGGGCAAATCATTAAGCTTAAAGCTACCCGCCTATCAAGACGAAAAAACCAATTTAACCACCATTCAAAATGCGTTTGCACCACATCATATTAATGTTGAGCTCAATCGTGAAAATCGCCTGCTTTTTAGTGCGCAAAAAGAAAATGCATCCCCACTCTTAGAGCCTTGGGTGATGAGTGGTCAAGGTGTGCGCGTTGCGGCGGGTAACCCGATTTCGTTGCAGCTTAATGATTTAGATAACCCACTTAATGAGCTTGCTAAAATAGCGGATAAAAATGCCTCTATTGCACAGCATCGTGAACAAATTCAAAGTGCGCAGCGTCATTTAAAGGCCAATTTAATAAAAATTCAGGCACAAAAACAGCAATTACAAAGCCAACTAGAGCAGCTTGACTCTGCTAGTTCATTAGGCAACACCGATGAACTACTTGCTTTAAGTTTAGGGGTTAAACAGCATATGCAAAACCCGAGTGTAAATAGTGTGGCTGCGATTATGTCGCAAGCAAACATTACTCGTAATATGGTGCAATACTCTCTCACTTAATTTTTTAATGCAGCAATCTAGTATTGCTGCATCGTTTTTTATTTCTGCTATTCCTCTTATCTGTTTTTAGCCAACGAAAATGCCTGCTTTACCCGCTTTGAGCACATTATTTAAAAAATATAAAAATAATTAGAAAAAAGTTTAGGTAATTAAAAATATGGTCGCTCTTAGTTATTAGAAGGTGATTTAGGTTCACTAATTACTTTAGCTATTAATTCAAAGAGGAAATAAACATGGCTTTATCAATTCAATCAAACATGGCTTCAATGTCAATCCAAAACCAACTTGGTCGTAGCAACAACGATTTGTCTACAGCACTTGAGCGTTTAGGTTCTGGTTTTAAAATTAACTCTGCAAAAGATGATGCAGCTGGTCTACAAATCGCTTCACGCTTAAACGCACAAGTACGTGGTCAAGACGCTGGTTTATACAACGGTAACAACGCTATGTCTATGATGCAAACTGCTGAAGGTGCGTTTGATGAAATGACTAATATTGCTTACCGCATGAAAGAACTTGCTACCCAAGGTTCAAGTGATACAAACGGTGCAAAAGAGTGGGCTGCACAAAGTGCAGAATACACAGCACTAGCTACTGAGCTTACAAACATCATGGACAACACATCGTTTGGTGATGGCACTAAACTTTTAGCAGCTACTGGTAAGTTTGGTGCAGGTGCGGTTAACTTCCAAGTAGGCTCAAGTGCAGCAGAAACCCTTAATGTTGATATTTCGACTCAGTTAGGTGCTGTAACAACAGCCATTGGTTCTGCTGCTGCATTTACAGACGTTGCAACAGCACAAGCGCAGATTGCGTTTGTTGATACTTTGGTTGGCGAAATTGGTACTGCACGTTCAACGCTTGGTGCATCAATGAATCGTCTTGATCATACAATGACTAACGTATCTAACATGAAGCAAAACACTCAAGCTGCTGTAGGTACGTTAATGGACGCTGATTTTGCTGCTGAAACATCAAACATGACTAAGCAACAATTGCTAATGAACTCTGGTATCTCGGTACTGAGCACAGCTAACAGCACAACACAAATGATTGGTTCACTACTTCGTTAATAGTGATTAATCAATTAAGTATGCATAGCTACACCTAAGGGTGTAGCTATTATTGTTTATAGTCATAAGTAAAAATATTTACTTTAGATATTTTTGCTTATAACTAAAATGCTTGGAGATTAAAATGAGCTCTGCAATAGGAATCAATCCTGGGCAATTAGCCTCACAATATACACAAATTGAGCGTAGCGCTAAAGATCAGCAATTAAGTACTAAAAGTAGCCTTTTTAGCAATCAAATTAAGGCGTTTGATAGCCTGAAAAGTAATTTATCAAGCTTTTTTGATGACTTACAAGCTAGCTTAAAAGACACCAGTAGTTTATTTTCCAACACAGCCACAGTGAGCAATCCATCGGCATTAGCTGTGAGTGCAACTGGCACCGCAGCCAGCGGCGAGTACGATGTATTTGTGGAGCAATTAGCGCAAGCACACCAAGTTGCATTGAGTTTTGACCCGGCTAAAGCTTTAACCACTGATGGTGAGTTAAGCATTGATTTGGCAGGCAGTGCGTTTAGTATTGATTTTGCAAGCCTTGGCGCCGATGCATCATTAACTGATGTTGCTAATGCTATCAACTCGCATGTTGATAATAGCGGTGTTAAAGCCTCTGTTGTGCGCTCTGGTACCGAAACTTTTTTAACTTTAACCAGTGCTGAGCCGGGTGCTGCTAATCAGGTGGGTGTAAGTTTTACTCCAGCTGCGGATGCCAATGGCATTGATATCACCAATGCCATAACAAACAAACAAGATTTAACCTTAGCGCAAGATGCGATTGTTAAGCTAGGGGCTAATTCAGCACTGACAATCACTTCAAGCAGTAATAAACTCGATACGGTTATTGATGGGGTGACGATTGATTTAACGCAGGCGCAGTCGCCGGGCGATCAGCCAATTCACATATCAATTAACCAAGATCAAGAAAGCTCTAAAGAAAACATCCAAAGTTTTGTAGATAAATTTAATTCGCTCACCAATGGCATTACCAGTAACCAGTACTTAAAAAGAGATAATATGGCTGCCGGCCTTGCTCGCTCTTTACGTAACGATTTTCAGGGTACGTTTGAAGGTAAAACCTTGTTCTCTGTGGGTATTGAGTTTGATCGTAGCGGTAACTTAAAAATAGATAATAAAAAACTTGAAGAAGCCATGGCGACTAATCCTGAGCAGTTAACCAGCATGCTCACAGGTGAAAACGGGTTGTTATCTAAGCTGGAAACCCGCGTAGAGCCTTTCACTAAAAGCTATGGTTTGATGACGGATAAAAAGCAATCATTGCAGGCGAGCTTAAATATAGTCACTAGGCAACAAAAAGATCATGAAGTGTCGATGGAGCAAGTGTACCAACGTTACTTGTCGCAGTTTACACAAATGCAACAGACTATTGCGCAATTAGAATCTACAATGGGTCAATTTGGAGGCTAAACATAGATGTTAGATTTAAATGATGGCTTTTCAGCCTATAAAAGCACATCGGTAGATGCAAAAGCGGCCAGTGCTGATATTCATAAACTGGTGTTAATGTTATTTGATGGTTTTTCGGATGAGCTTGAAAGAGTAACCGGCCATATAAAACAAAAAAGACATGATAAAAAAGCTGAAAGTATTGAAAAGCTAATGCGCATTTTAGGCGGGCTTGAGGCCTCATTAGACCTTGAAAAAGGCGGTGAAGTAGCGCAAAACATGCAAAACCTTTATCAGCATTGTGGGCAAGCGTTATTGCAAGCGAGTATAAAAAACGACTTGAGCTATATTGATTCCACCCGTGTGGTGATGAACAACCTGCAAGAAGGGTGGCAAGGGTTAGGCACACAATAAACGTATTAGAACCAGCTACCCTTAGCTGGTTTTTTCATTTTTAACACGGCTATTTTTTTACTTCCTCTACTGCTTAAATAATCTTTCTATTTATTATTAATAGCACATCACTTCCTTCCGAGGTGGAAGTTCCGCTTCCGCCTTTTTGGGTTTTTATTTTATTTATTAATATAAAACAACAGCTTAAAATTGGCTTGCTTTTTGCTAAAATAAATATGAACTTATAATGAATTCAGTATTGCTAATGGAACACTCTCAAAAATACGCAGCGCAAAAAATGGAACAATTACTTAGCACCATGGAAGATGCTATCCATGAGAGTAATTGGTATCAAGTTAAAGCAGCCGATAAGCAGTTACTTGCGCTTTATGCACAGTTACAAAGTATGCCTTGGTTTAGCTCAATGAAAACTGAACAAGACAATCTAAAAGCACGCTACGCGGACTTAATTGAGCTGGTTAGTCAAAAGCAAGCAGCTATCAAAGTGCAAATGCAGCGCCATCAAGAGGATAAAGAAGGCTTACTGGCATATGAAAAAGTACAACAAGGACTGTCATTATGAGTATTCAAGCGAATTCTATGACTACAAAGGCTGATTTTGGCAGTGCCACTGATAAGCCAACAATACTAAAAAGCACAGTATCAGCAGATACAGCGGAACAAGAGGCTGCGATTGAGCCGTTTACGCTTTTCTCAAAGCAGCAATCAAAGCAACAAGAACCAAGCGTTGATGAAACACAAGCGAGTTCAGCTCAGTTAGAGCAAAGTGAAGATACCAGTGTAGAGACGGATGAAGTAATCAATCCGTATTTTTTTAGCACCGCAAATTATAATCTTGATACCAATAAAATAAGCGCGCCTGTCAAAACCTTACTAAATCCAAATAGTAACCTTGGTGTAGATAGCGAAGTAATGGCTGAGGAAACACCAACAGCACAGCTTGTGACTAATGAACAGCTGCAGACCACGCATTTAGAGACTCAGAGCGAAGACAGCTTTGTAACTCAAGAGTCTGCTAAAACTACGCCTGTGCAAAACATTGCAATGAACATAGCCACCACGGCTGCGCCTACTGCGGCCATAAATGTAACGCCAGCAAATGCAGTAGTTAATAAAGAATTAAATACACTCGAAGTAGACAAAGCACCACAAACACTATACTCGCAAGCGCTTTTGAATCGATTAAATCAACCTTCGGTAGTGTTGAACACTTATGCACAAGCGCAATCAAGTAGCCTAACCAGTGAGCAAGTAGCCATACAACCGAGTGTGTCGCTGAGCAAACTTGAGCTTGCGGCATTGTCACAAAGTGCGCAATCGAAAATGGTCTTTACAGAAAGTCGCGAGAGTACGGGTCAAAAATCAACATTAGTGAATGCATTTTCAGCGTCCGCACCCGCGCCAGAGAGCTTTGAGTGGCATAAAGAAAACTTAAAAGAGGCTCCCAGTGAATGGGGGCAGCGCTTATTACATGTACTTGGCGACAAGGTAAAACTGCAAATAGGCCAACAACTACAACGCGCGCAAATTAGATTAGATCCTCCTAATTTAGGCAGTATTGAAATATCGATAAATATTGAAGGTGATAAAACCTCAGTCAGTTTAACTACGAGTAATGCGCAGGTGAGAGATGCTATAGCACAAACTTTAGATCAGTTGCGTCAGTCATTATCACAAAACTCATCCACCACAGTGGATGTTAATTTAAGTGATAAACAGCAGCAGTCGCAACAGCAGCTTGAAAATAACGAGATTGCAAATAATCAAACCGAGTCGCCCTCCCATAGTGATACAGCCAGCACTCACTCAGCAAAATCGCCATTAGATTGGTTAGATTTATTAGTATAACTACCTTGGATTAAGAGAGATAAAAGTGAAAAAAATAATAATAGCCCTAACCGTATTAGCACTTATTGCGGCTGCATTTTTTGCGGGACAGTTTTTTAACGACAGTGACTCATCTCAAGAGAGTAAACAAGCTGACATTAGTAAAGTTGAATATCACGAAATGGAGCGCTTTATTATAAGCGTATCAGATGACTCAATTGCCCGTTATTTGGTGCTCGACTTGGTACTTGTTACTTCGCCATCAGTTTACAACACAGGAACAGAGGCCATGGAGCCGCTAGTGAGAAATGTACTGGTAAAACAGTTTGCCAATATGAGCCATAGCCAAGCAAAAGCTGTTTTTAAGGATATCGATGCGGTTCAAAAAGACTTACTCGAGCAGTTTAATTTGGTTTTAGCGAATGCGGTTTCGGTTCGTCTAGATAATGTACTCATTACGAATGTCTTTATTCAATAGGCTATCGCTATGATGCTGCAAGAGGAGTGGGGCGAGCTAGTCACCGAGCCGCCAGTGATATTCACACCGCAAAAAGAGACGCAACTATTATCGCAGTACTCTTTTTTAGTTAATAGAGCGGCTGCGCATATGCGCACTCAAGTAGGCGTTATTGTTGATAACGATGATATTTATCAAATAGGCATTATTGCCTTGCTGTCGTCTATTCGTCGCTATGGCCGCGACTTAGATGAAAAGTTTGCTGCATTTGCGTTTAAGCGTATTCGTGGAGCCATGCTAGATGAATTTCGACGTGTTGATTGGCGACCGCGTCAACTAAGGCAGCAGTCTCATCAGCTTCGTGATATGAGCCGCTCACTTCAAAAGCAGCTTGGTCGTGATGCAACAGACACCGAAATGTGTGAAGCATTAGGCATAAGCCATAAAGAGCTTATTCAACTGCACTACAGTGAGCAAGCCGAGGCATTTGATAGCCTTGAAGCGCTATTAGAAGCTAACCCTAATTTAGCGCTTACCAGTGCCCATACACACGACAAGGAAGAGACAGCAGCTACGCTAAAAGCGGCCATGAGCAAGCTCAATACCCGAGAAAAGCTGCTCTTACAATTGTATTACATGCACGAAATGAATATGAAAGAAATAGCATTAACACTCGATTTAACAGAGGCACGTGTTTGCCAACTTCATAAACAAGCACTTGAAGCGCTCACACAAGCGCTTCAAAAAATCTAATACCTAAGGAATAAAGAATGCAAAGAGTTATAGGGTTAATAGTGGTACTTGCAACAGTATTAGGTGGTTTTGCGTTTGCCGGCGGTAACATTGCCACTATGTGGCAGCCATACGAATTTTTAATCATTTTTGGCGCTGGCTTAGGAGCGCTAATTGTGGGTAATTCAAAATATGTACTGACAGAAATGCTATCGCAATTAAAGTATCAATTTATTAGTGGTAAAGGAACCGATACCTCTGAGCTTTACCACGACCTGCTACTGGTTATTTACTCTTTATTAGATTTAGCCAGAGTGAAAGGCATAAAGGGCCTAGATGAGCATGTTGAAAACCCCGAAACCAGCTCTATTTTTCTTGCCTACCCAAAAGTGTATGAGTTCCCTCAGTTAGTCACTTTTATTTGCGATAACTTACGTTTGTTTAGTATGGGAAAAATCAACTCGCATGATTTTGATGCCATGTTAGAGCAAGAAATTTACACCATTGAAGAACAGCGCCTTAAACCATCTCACTCACTGGCTAATATTGCTGAAGCTATGCCTGGTTTTGGTATTTTAGCAGCGGTAGGCGGCATTATTATCACCATGCAACACTTAGATGGGCCTTTAAGTGAAATTGGCTACCATGTAGCAGCCGCGCTAGTAGGAACCTTTATTGGTATTTTTGCCTGTTATTGTTTAATTGCACCGCTTGCTTCTGCGATGGAGCAGTATGTAAAAAAACAAGTGGCAATGTTTGAGTGTGTGCGTGCCATGTTAGTGGCTCATGCCAAGGGCCACGTGCCAATTGTAGCGACCGACTCAGGTAGAAAATTAATTAATGAAGAAATTAAACCGACCTTTACCACCATGGAAGAGTGGATCACTAACAAGGCGGCTTAATGATGGAAAACAAAAATCAAGAAATCGTCATCAAACGCTCTCGTAGAAGAGCAACCGAAAAACCGCATGGTGGCGCATGGAAAGTCGCCTTTGCTGATTTTACCTTAGCGATGATGGCGTTCTTTATGGTGATGTGGATTATGGCGATCACCAATGAATCTGAGCGTGAAGAAATTGCACACTACATGCGAACTCACTCAATTTTTGATGGTGGCTCTGCTATTTTTGACCCTCAAAACAGCCCATTTCCCGTTGATTTAGGTGGGTCTCCTTCAGTAATTAAGCACTTAGAGTCAGGAATTACGCCGCCGGACTCTCCAAGGCCTGGAATCAGTGAAGTGTTACAAGTGCCCGATGGTACCGTTGAGCCTAAAGCAGGACAAGGCGAGAAGTTAAATTCAGCCATTGATAGCCAATTTGAAGCCTCATCTGAGCTGAGCTTATTACTTGAAAGCATTGATGAACTTAGTAAAGAAGAGTTATTAAAAAATAACTTATTAGTTGAAGAAGTGCCTTTAGGGCTAAGAGTGATTATTAGAGATGACAAACATCATCAAATGTTTGAACGCTCAAAGTCGCAAATGACTCCGTTTTTTGAAGATCTGTTTTTATACCTTGGCGGCTTAGTAAAAGACATTAATAACAAAATTATTATTTCTGGGCACAGCGACGCCAGCCTGTTTATTGATGGTAGCTCTCGTAACTGGGATATTTCTGGCGATAGGGCGCAACAGGCCAGAAAAGTGATGACCATGGGCGGAATGCCATCAAGCCAAGTGTTGCAAGTAAATGCATTCTCATCTAATCGACCACTGAACAAAGAAAACCAAAAAGCCAGTGAAAACAGACGGGTTGAACTACTTATTTTAACTAAAGATGCAGAGGGAAAATTTAATCAGTTGTTTGATGATAGCAATATTAATAACCCAGTAAAAAAATCTGCCAGTGCGGCAACTGCTAATAAACCTGTGCTACGCCTTGAAGAGAATTATGAGTAACCAATCAGAAACTAAACGAAGTTACAAAAGATGGAATTTAAACCTCAAAGATAATTACGAGCCAGAGTCAGTTCAGCTTGGCGGGGTGGGCGTACAGTTACTTCGCCGCTGCTTTATTGATATTCCACTTTGTCATGGCGTTGCAAAAGACATTAGCGTGGGGGGTGTGGGTTTATTAGTGCCTGCTGAAAAGGCTATTCCTGACAAATTTATTGTGGTTTTTGATAAAGCCAATCGATTGACTGGCAAGGTAACGTACCGCCGCGAAGTAAGTGACAAGTTAGTGTTTTTAGGGGTTGAGTGGATAAGTAAAAATGAGCGCCTACGCAGCGATATAGTTAACCATTTACAGTTACAAGCCCAATTAAAAAAAGCAAAAAAAACCAATGCATAGGCAACATAGAAATGAATCAGGAAATACAGTGATATGAGTAAAACGTTAAGCGCTAAAGCAAAGTTAATTAAAGCGAAAGATTCTGAGCATATTACTCCATTTGCACTAACGCTAGAGCAAAGAGCCTACGAACACGCGCAGCAAAAAGCAGCGCAAATAAACGTCAATATTCGTAAAGCATTGGAGTTAGAACTTGCCCAATTATTTAACGACAGCCGCTTTGATGTAGAAATTTCGCCTTGTTCGCATTCAACCATTAATAGTTGGTTTAAAGAATCGCCTAGAATATTTCTTGCCTGTCCTTTATTTGCACCCACTCAAGGCGAAGCTTTCTTAGCGCTTGATTTTCAAAGTGCTCATAAAACAGCTGATTTATGTTTAGGCGGGCAATTCAATAATTCAGATAATTCAAGCCACGATTACTCGCCTACCACGAATGAATTGAGTGCAACAGAGAGCCGTATTTGTGGCCGTTTATTACAACGCCAAGTGCAAGGTATTCAGGGCTTATTATTTAGAGAACGCTCTGCGCTATTAGGTGAAATACAAAAATCACATGCTTTACCAGAAGCATTACAATATTTGGCTTTTAAAGTGCGGTTTATATTAGAAACCCAAGTAATAAGTTGGTTTTTATGGCTACCAATTAGCTTTTTTTGCGCAGCCGATAGCGAGCAAGACCCAGCAAGTAGCGACACACTCAATACCGATATGTGGACACAGTTTGCAGTGCAAGGCCAGATTGAAATGGCGAAGAAAAAAGTCACATTAAAACAACTGAAAGCCTGTGTTGCTGGTGGTGTATTACCGATTGAGCTTAATGAAGCGGCGCTATTTAACCTAGGGCATAAACAAATATTTAAAGGCCAAGTCGTTGAGCAAGAGGCTGGCTTAGCATTTCAAATCACACAATTATCAAACAATACAACGAGTAATTAAATTATGAACGAAAACCTTGATAGCGCCTTAGCGGGCTTAGAGCTGGATGCTTTTGATGGATTTGATGATAAATCTGCTAATAAAACGAACGAAGGCAATATGTCATTTTTTCAAGACGTTCCTTTGTTAGTGACTCTTGAAGTGGCAAGTACTGAAATTACCTTAGGCGAGCTTAGCCAAGCCAAAGAAGGCGACGTGCTTAAACTAGACAAAGTAGCTGGTGAAGCGCTTGATGTAAAAGTGAATGGGGTATTTTTTGCTAAAGCAGAAGTGGTAATGGTTGAAGGGCAGTATGGTTTGAAATTTGCTCAAACAGATACCGCAAAGGATCAGTAAAAAAATGAATAAACGCGTAATTTTTAAAGTTAGCCTACTGTTGATCATGTTGTTTATACCAAGCTGGCTAAATGCAGAAGAACTTACGCTGTTTTCGCTAAAAGATACGGCTGATGGACAAGACTATAGCGTCAAATTACAAATACTTTTGTTAATGACGGTATTGAGCTTATTGCCTGCGTTATTGATGGTTTTAACGTCGTTTACGAGGATCATCATTGTATTGGCTATTTTGCGCCAAGCAATGGGGTTACAACAAAGCCCGCCGAATAAAATTTTAATTGGTATCTCACTGATGCTCACTATGTTGATTATGCGACCGGTTTGGCAAGATATTTATCAAAACGCGTATACGCCTTTTCAGCAGCAAACCATAGGATTAGAAGACGCTTTACTCACCGCTGAAAAGCCTTTACGTGCTTTTATGCTCAGACAAACCCGTGAAAGTGAGTTGCGCCAAGTGCTGCTAATTGCCAATGAGCCAACGACACTCACCGCCGAAGAAATTCCGTTTGAAGTGTTAATGCCTGCGTTTGTATTAAGTGAGCTTACTACCGCTTTTCAAATTGGCTTTATGTTGTTTATTCCTTTTTTAATTATTGACTTAGTGGTCAGTAGTGTATTGATGTCTATGGGTATGATGATGCTATCGCCGCTGATCATTAGTTTACCGTTTAAGCTCATGGTATTTGTACTTGCCGATGGCTGGTCAATGATAGCGGGTACACTGGCGGCTACATTTGGAATGTCACCATGACCCCAGAAATGTCGGTAGAGCTTATTTCAAGCGCAGTTTATACCATTATCAAGCTCATTTTAGTGCTTATTGTACCCGGGTTATTGTTGGGTATTGTGGTCGCTATTATTCAAGGTGCTACTTCTATCCAAGAGCAAACTCTGACGTTTTTACCGCGTATGTTATTAACCTTGTTAATGGTGGTATTTGCAGGCCATTGGATGCTACAAATTTTGATTGATTGGTTTGATAAGCTCAAATTTATGTTACCTGGGGTATTTGGTTGAGCTCATTACTCTCTTTAACGTCTACTGATTTAGTCAGCTGGATGGGCACGCTTTGGTGGCCATTTGTGCGTTTTTCTGCACTTTTATGGTCTATGCCGGTATTTGATAATCCGGCGGTAACGCCGCGCTCACGTATTTTAGTGTCTATGATGTTGGCTTTTTTAGTTGCTCCGCAGTTACCGCTAGCCCCTGCTATTGACTTATTTTCTTTGGATGCGGTCATTTTAACGTTCGAACAAATCATTTTTGGGGTGATGATGGGGCTATCACTGCGCATCTTGTTTGAAGTGATGGCGATGATAGGGCTGATTTTATCCATGCAAATGGGTTTGTCGATGGCGCTTGTTATGGACCCAGGCAGTGGTAATCAAGTTGCCCTGTTAGGGCAATTATTTTGGATTATGTGTGCCTTATTATTTTTTGCTGTTGATGGCCACCTGATAACTCTACAAGTTATGGTGGAGAGTTTTCATAGTTTTCCGATTGGGCGCAGTATTTATGAGTTTGATATTCAATCGATCATTATGCTATTTGCGTGGATGTTCTCCTCTGCTTTACTGCTTTCGCTACCAGGAATAGTCGCCATGTTATTGGTTAACTTAACCTTTGGTGTGGCAAGTAGAGCAGCGCCGTCATTGAATATTTTTGTATTGGGTTTTCCTATGTCGCTGTTGATGGGCTTTTTCTGTGTATTTATGACCTTAGAGTACACCGGAAGTGCGTTTTCAAGGCTAACGTATTATGTGCTAACAACCTTTGCACAGGCGATGAGGTAGCGATATGTCTGAAAATAGCTCGCAAGAAAAAACAGAACAGCCCACAGAAAAACGGCTAAAAAAAGCCAAAGAAGACGGCCAAGTTGCGCGCTCAAAAGAGCTTAACACCGCTATTTTATTAATGGTTAGTATTGCTGGGCTATTGTGGTTTGCCAATTTATTTTACAGCTTATTTGTTAACTTAATGAACAGTACTATGGTGCTGGATCACACAATTATAAATAACAAAAAAATGATGCCCATCGCATTGGGTGACGCCATTATGAATATGCTGTCGACCCTTACGCCGTTTTTATTATTAAGCTTTTGCGCAATGTGGATCACTGGGTGTTTACCGGGTGGGTTTGTGTTTTCAAAAAAACTGGTCGCACTAAAAATGAGCAAGCTCAACCCATTAACCGGGTTAGGCAAAATGTTTGGTAAACAGTCGTTAGTTGAGCTGCTTAAATCGATATTAAAAATAACCTTACTGGCGATTTGCTTATATACCTTTTTAACTAAGCTGTGGATGCAGCTGATGGTATTACAAAACTTAGATATTAAAGTGGCGATAGGCCAAGGTATTGAACTGTTATTTTTATCATTAATGATCACGGTAACTTTACTGCTTTTTATTGCGGTTATTGATGTGCCTTTTCAGCAAAAACAGATTGCCGATAAAATAAAAATGACCCACCAAGAAGTAAAAGAAGAGCGTAAATCCTCTGACGGTAGCCCTGAGATAAAAAATAAAATTAGGCAAATACAGTATCAGCAATCAAACCGAAAAATTGAAGAGCGCGTTCCCACTGCCGATGTCATTGTCACCAACCCAACTCATTATGCTGTGGCTATAAAGTACAGTGAAGAGGCAGCTAAAGCCCCTTATGTTGTCGCCAAAGGCGTAGATGAAATGGCGCTGAGAATACGCGAAGTGGCCCGTATGAATAACAAAGAAATTATAGAAATCCCTGCATTGGCACGGGCTATTTATTTCTCGACCCGGGTCGACCAAGAAGTGCCTAACGGCTTATACAGTGCAGTTGCCTATGTACTGACCTACGTATTGCAACTAAAAGCATATAAGCAAGGACGTGGGCAAGCACCCGCAGCCTTACCTGAATTAACAATCCCTAAAAATTTACAGAAACCTTAGATGTTGGAGTTATAATTTGAACTGGCGCAGTTTTACTCAACCTTACACCGCTATTCCTATTTTGCTGTTAGCTGTTTTGTCGATGGTTATTTTGCCATTACCAGGATGGTTATTAGATGCATTATTTACCTTCAACATTGTATTGTCAGTGATTGTATTGTTGGTAGCTGTGTCTACTAAAAAACCGCTCGATTTTTCTGTATTTCCGACTATTTTGTTAGTCGCCACCTTGATGCGTTTAACCCTAAATATTGCCTCAACACGGGTAGTACTACTACACGGTCATGAAGGCTCAGATGTCGCTGGTCGCGTTATTCAAGCGTTTGGTGAAGTGGTTATAGGTGGTAACTACGTCGTTGGTATTGTGGTGTTTGTCATTTTAATGGTGATTAACTTTGTGGTTATTACCAAAGGGGGCGAGCGTATTTCTGAGGTGGCAGCTCGCTTTACCTTAGATGCTATGCCCGGTAAGCAAATGGCAATTGATGCCGATTTAAATGCCGGATTAATTGGACCTGAGCAAGCAAAAGAGCGACGTAGCACCATAGCCCAAGAGGCAGATTTTTATGGCTCTATGGATGGTGCCTCAAAGTTTGTGCGCGGTGATGCCATTGCCGGTTTAATTATTTTAGTGATTAACCTACTCGGTGGTGTATCAATAGGTGCTTTTCAACATGGTTTAAGTTTAGCCGAAGCGTTTCAACGTTTTGCCCTATTAACCATAGGTGATGGCTTAGTTGCACAAATCCCCTCGTTGCTGTTAGCCGTTGCTGCTGCAATTATTGTTACGCGAATGAACGATGAAGGTGATGTGAGTGAAGCGGTCGGTAAGCAGTTACTTGCCTCTCCGCGTGTTATTTTTACCGCCGCTTTAATCATGGTCACGCTTGGTATTGTGCCTGGGATGCCAACTGTCGCCTTTTTAGCATTTGCTGCGCCATTGTTTTATGTTGCTTGGCGATTGCAGCGCTCTCTCCCTGATAACTCCTTAATTGAAGCAGAGCAGATGACCGACACCATTTTAAGTGAGCAACAAGCTAACTTAGAGTGGGGAGATATTTCTCATGTTGATAAGCTGTCGGTTGAGCTTGGCTTTCGTTTGGTTTATTTAGCTGATAAAGACAAAGGGGAAGAGCTGGTAAAAACCTTAAGAGGTGTGCGTAAAAATCTCTCTGAACAACTTGGGTTTTTATTACCGGAGATCAGAATAAAAGATAACCTGAAACTAAATCCACAAGAATACAAAGTAAACTTAGCGGGTGTCCCCGTTGCCAGTGCCAATGTGAATGCCAAAGAGTTACTGGCGTTAAATACCGGGGATGTATATGGCTCGCTAGATGGTGAAATAACCACCGACCCTGCTTATGGGCTTGAAGCTGTATGGATAAAAGATGATAGCAAAACCCAAGCGTTGAATATGGGCTACTCGGTGGTAGATTTAGGCACCATTATTGCCACACACACTGGTAAGGTGATCAAAGAGCATTTAGATGAGCTATTTAGTTATGAGGATGTACAAAAACTCAATGAGCGTTTAAAAGAGATTTCACCTAGCTTAGCGGAAACCTTCGAAAAAGCCTTACCCACTAACTTGCAGCTTAAAGTCATTCGTTTATTGCTTAAAGAGCACATTAGCATTAAAGATATTGTCACCATTGCAGGTACTTTAATAGACAGTGTTGAGGTAACTAAAGATCCTATTCTACTGGTTTCAGATGTGCGCTGTGCTTTGCAAAAAGTATTAGTAAAACAGGTAATGGGTAATCGTGATGAACTCAGTGCTTATAGCTTAGATGAAAAACTAGAAAGTACCTTACAAAGCTCACTCGACCAAGCGATGCAAGCAGGCAAAGTTGTACTGGATAGTTTTGCGGTTGACCCTAATTTACTAGGCCAATTTCAACGCACTATGCCACTGATTGTCGAAGATATGAAATCAAGAGGGGTAACACCTACATTAATTGTGGTGCCACAGTTACGACCCTTGCTGGCACGTTACGCTAAAACCTTTACTAAAGGCAGCTTAGTAGTTCTTTCTTATAATGAAATTCCAGATACCATTCGTGTTGATATACTCGGATCGTTGGGGTAATTAGTTAGATTTTATCTATAAAATGAACTTAGCATGAATTTTGTAAGTAATATTTGCAATTAATTCTATTTAACTATAGTCTATTGTTTTTATTATACATAGTTACTAGTTTTTATGTTGGTAAAAAACAATGCATAAGTAAATTAAATGGCAAACTATGCGAAAGCATAGGACGCAAAGCTTCCAGTCTAAGGCAATCGCTACGATCGTGGGGTTACATTAACTTAGTGATATTAATTAATACCTTGTTTGTATTTGTTGTATTTCGCTATTCATTTAAAAAACTTAATTGTTCTCTAAACTTATACGGAATACTCATGAACGGATTTCCTAACATTATTAAATTTGCACTTCCTTGTGCATTATTTTTGACGCAATCAGGGCAGGCTGCAGAACAAAATCTGGTCCAAAGTTATGAAAACTCGACTTGGACTGTTAAGGGCGATTCTTTCGCTTGTTCGCTACAACAGCGCTTTGAAAATTATGCGTTGCTTGAAGTTAAAACCGTGCCAGCACAGCAGCAACAACTTGTGTTTACTTGGCTTTTAAAAGATAAGCCAATAACCCGCTTGCACGTTTCATCACGCAAAGCCGATTGGCAATCAGCAAATACAGTACTCACCCCACTTAACTTCACATCAACAGATATCGAAGACAATAAAGTGCAATTTTCAGCGGATGTAAGCGCTTTACTTCGTTTAATTAAGCAAGGTGGTTGGTTAGACACTTTAGTCAGCTTTAAAGATGAGCAGTTGCGCCTAACGTTTACCAATACCCATAGCGATGAAATAGTTGCAGATTATCAACAGTGTTTAAATAACCTTTCTCCGCTTTCTTGGGAGCAAGCACGTGATCATCAGTTACAGTTTGCCAGCGGGCAGCGCACGGTAACAGCTGAAAAAGACTTAAAATTTCTAAAGGATTTAGTGCGTTATATTTCTTTAGACAATCGCGTTAGTAAAGTACTTGTGGATGGCCACACCGATAATACAGGCTCGCCGCTATCTAATCGGCTGCTTTCAAAAGAAAGAGCGGATGACGTAGCTTCAAGACTCATTGAATTTGGTTTACCCAAAGACATGTTAGAAGTGAGAGCGCATGGTCAACGCTACCCCATTATTAAAAATTCAAAGCAGGGCGCATCGTCTAATCGCCGTGTTTTAGTTCGTCTTTTCAGACACTCAAGTTAATTGCATCGTAAGGGAATTATATGAGTCAAAGATACCTCTTATGGATCAGTGAACAACAGCCAACGCCTGAAATTCAGCAAGTTGTATTTGCCGAAAATTTTAAGTTTTTGCATACAAACTCTATCAGCGATGCGGTTAGTCACTGTCTTATTAGTAAACCTGAGCTCGTGTTTGTTGATGCTGATACTCAACAACTCGAGCTTGTTGAATTAGTAAAATTACTGCGCAAAACATGCCCAACCTCACAAATTGTTACTTTAGTGGATTCATCGCAAAGTGAAATTGCTTCAAAAACAATTAATACCGGTGGCGCTGTTGATTATCTCTTAAAACCTTTCTTTGCTGAACAGCTTAAAAAAACAATCAGAAACACTGATTCAATGAAGCATGGGTTTGAAGATTTAATCGCTGTTTCTACTAAATCACAGCAAGTATTACGTTTAGCCAACCGCGCTGCACATACCTCAGCAGGCGTGTTAATCACCGGCGAGTCTGGAACAGGTAAAGAGAAGCTCGCGCACTTTATTCATAAAGCTTCAGATCGCAAAGATAAGCCATTTATTGCAGTTAACTGTGCTGCTATCCCAGAAAATATGCTCGAAGCTATGTTATTTGGATTTAATAAAGGTGCGTTTACCGGCGCTGTAAATACCCAGCCAGGCAAATTTGAATTAGCCAATGGCGGTACTATTTTACTCGATGAAATTACTGAGCTACCGCTCGATTTACAAGCTAAGTTACTGCGCGTATTGCAAGAGCGCGAAGTTGAAAGACTGGGTAGTCATCAAAAAATCAATTTAGATATACGCATTATTGCCGCCTCCAACCGCGTACTGCGAGAACAAGTTGAGCAAGGCGCTTTTCGTGAAGACTTATTTTATCGTTTAGATGTATTACCACTTAGTTGGCCTGCACTTCGGGATCGTGTTGATGACATCATCCCATTGGCTTATCACTTTATCAAAAAATATGGCAACTCTGAGTTTCACATTAGTAAACAAGCAGAAGATGTGATGATTTGTTACAACTGGCCAGGGAATGTGCGTGAAATTGAAAACGTAATCCAACGCGCCTTAGTGATGGCCAGAGGGGCAGAGATTCAGGTTGAAGACTTAAATTTACCGCAATGCTCACCGGCGGCGGCAGCTTATTGTGCCACCCAGTTAAAAGAAAATAAAAAGCAGGCAGAATTTGATTACATATACAGTTTGTTGAGTCGATTTAAAGGGCATCGCACCCAAACAGCACAGGCGCTTGGGGTAACTACCCGAGCATTAAGATACAAAATTGCCGCAATGCGTGAATGCGGTATTGATATTGATGCAATTGCATAATTTGAAGGAAAAATAAAATGTCGCCAATTGAAAGTCAACAAATGATGCTGGGCAAAATGATGGACATGCAAAAAATTGCAGGTCCAGAAAGTATAGAGCCGGCTGCTATCAGTAATCAAAATGTAAATATTAGTGAAGATTTTAAGCATGTTATTCGCTCTATCAACGCCCAACAAAATATTGCCGGTGAGATGGTTAAAGCCGTTGATACCGGTGAAAGTGAAGACGTAGTAGGGGCGATGATTGCCAGTCAAAAAGCAGGGCTTAGTTTTTCTATGCTAATGGAAATGCGCAATAAAGTGCTCAATGGCATTGATGATGTCATGCGCATGTCACTGTAGAGGCTGATATGAAAGGAGAATTAGCAAAAGTACCTGAGCAAAATGAGAGTAACCTAAAAGAAAGAGTGGTTAATCTCTCAAATAAATTAAATTTTGGTAGCTCAGGTGACAGAAGTGTCGCGACCATTGCTCTACTAGCGACATTAGTAGCGGCAACCATAGTCCTTATTTTATGGACATCGGCTAAAAACTACGTGCCGCTCTACGGTAACCAAGAAAGCTACGATAAAGCCAATATTTTAGAGATTTTAGATAAAGAGCAAATCACGTTTCGCATTGATACCGATAGCGGTAATATTTTGGTTCCTCAAGAAAAGCTGGCGGATGCACGTATTACGCTTGCAGCCAGAGGAATAAAAGCCTCTATGCCTGAGGGAATTGAAAATATTAGCGATAAAGTGTCTATGGGCACCAGTCAATTTATCGAATCTATGCAATACCAACATGCCTTAGAAGGTGAGCTGGCGCGCACCATTATTAACATGCAAGGTATTCGTAACGCGCGCGTACATTTAGCGGTACCTAAACGCAGCTTGTTTGTTGGTCGTACTGAGCAAAAAACCGCAGCGTCTGTGATGGTTGATTTAGCGCCAGGCCATGAGCTTAAACCGGAACAAGTTGAAGCCATTATTGCACTGATTATTGGCAGTGTGCCAGGGCTTGATTCTCGTTCTGTGTCGGTGGTGGATCAGCGCGGTAAATTACTCAGCGGCGACTTATTTGATACCACCCCAGTAGGCAAAGAAACCGATAAAAAACTCGCCTTTATCGAAAAAGTTGAGCGCAACATAGAGCAACGTGCCTCTATTATGTTGTTGCCCATTTTAGGCGAAGGCAATTTTAGAATTCAGGTTTCAAGTGATGTTGACTTTAGCGTGGTAGAAGAAACCCGTGAAATGGTTGACCCACAAAATGTATTAACACAAGAGTTTATTAAATCTGATAGCACCATGGATCAGCTGGCGGCGGGCATTCCGGGTTCTTTAGCTAATGAGCCACCAGTGCCTAATGAACAAGCTGAAGATGAAAACAACGAGCGTACTTCACAACGAAGTGAGAGCAAGCGACAGTTTGAAAATGGCCGCTCAGTCACTCACACCCAATTTGAAGTAGGCCGAATTAAAAACATGAGCTTATCGGTACTTATTAATGAGCAAGTAGCAGGCACTGCTGATGGCTGGAGCGAAGAAAAGCTCGCTTCATTAGGTGAAATGGTAAAAAAAGCCACGGGGTTTAACGACGCACGCGGCGATCAATTCAACATAACCAGCTTTGCCTTTGTAGAACAAAAAATACTCGCCCCAGGTGAAGGCCTTGAGTGGTGGCAAATGCCAGAGCTTAAAGAGTATGCCCGTTATATTGTTGGTACTTTAATTAGTTTATTGCTGATTTTATTTGGTGTGCGTCCTTTAGTTAATCACTTAATTAAAGGCAAAAGTAACGACGCAAACAACGCCATGGCAACCACAGATAATGAGGTTAAGTCAGTCTCTGCAACAGAAAGACAAAGTAGTCCGCTTGATGACGCCATTAATGCGAAATCGCAAATAGAAAACTTAACTGCCAAAGAGGGCGCAAGCGAACATCAAAATATGTCGTTACCGCAAATAGGCAATGACTTTGAAGAACAGATAGCGCACATGCAGTTACTTGCTAATAAAGAAACCGAGCGTGTCACATCGGTAATAAAATATTGGGTAGAACAAGGAGTTGAAATTGAATCAAGAAAAGCTTGATAAAGGCTCACAATTACCGGCGTTAGATCGCGCCGCTATTTTATTGCTAAGTATGGGCGAGGAAAACGCCGCCAGTGTTATTCGTAAATTAGGCCGCCGTGAAGTACAGGCTATTTCTGAGCGCATGGCTAAAATTTCAAACGTTACTCAACATGATGTTGCAGGCACCTTGAGTGAATTTTTTGATTGCTACCGCAATGAAAGTGGTGTCAACGGCGCTTCGCGTGTGTATTTAGAGCGAGCACTCGATAAAGCCGTCGGTAGAAAGCTTGCCAAAACTATGCTTGATGATATTTATGGTGGTGCCATGAATGACGATTTACGTCGTTTAGAGTGGATCCCGCCTGAACTTATCGTGCGCTTTTTAGAGCAAGAACACGTGCAAATGCAAGCGCTGTTTTTGGCTTTTTTACCGCCAGAGCAAGCCTCTGCCATTATTGTGCTGTTTCCAGAATCTAAACACGATGACTTACTTTATCGTATTGCGAGTCTTCGTGAAGTGAGTGAACACGTTATTGATGATGTGCGCTTAACGCTTGAATCGTGTATTGAATTTGTTGGTCGCCAAGTGGGCGCACAGGTTAATGGTGTCGATAAAGCAGTTGAAATTATGAATCGTTATAACGGTAATAAGAGCCAAATTATCGAACTAATGAAAAAACATAACACTAACGTAGCTGATGAAATACAAGAGAAAATGTACGACTTTGACAGCTTAATTAAGCAAACAGACGAGACATTAACCTTGTTGCTTAACGACATTCCTGATGAGTTATGGACGATGTCATTAAAGGGTGTGAACAGTGAGTTTTTAGCGCGTGTTTTAGGTGCACTACCTAAACGTTTAGCGCAAGTGTACCAACAGCAAATTGACGGCTTAAGTGCACAACCACTGAGCAAAGTGATTGCCGCCAGAAAAGAAATTATGTCGATAGTTAGAGACATGAGCAAACAAGGTGATATTGAATATCGCTTATTTGAAGAAGAGACTGCAGGCTAGCTATGAGTCAAGTATTCAGGTTTCCCACTTTAAATAAAAATGAGCAACATCAAACGCTGCAAGAGCGTTTAGATGCTGCTCAGCGTGTTGGTTTACAGCAGGGCTATGAAGAAGGGCTCGCGCAAGGGGCTGCCAATAAGCAAAGCGAATTAGAGCAGCAAATGGAGCAACAAATAGAGTTGCGTGTTGCTGAGCGTCTTGAAGCGCAAAAAACACAGCTTATTGAACGTTTTAACACTTTATTCGACAAAGCTAATAATGAATTACTTAACTTTAATGATGAGTTTAAACAAGACCTTGCCTTAATGATAAGCACCTTGGCAAAGTATGTTATCGACTGCGAGCTAAAAGTACGGCCCGAAATACGTGCGCAGCTGATTGAAAAAGCCATTACCTTGCTTAGCAATCGCGATGTAGTAACAAAAGTTATGATCTCAGGGGCTGATCGCCACTGCTTTAATGATGCGCGTTTAGCTGAATTTTCGGTGCCGGTTTACTTTGATGAGGCTCTGAACAGTGGAGACGTTGAACTGGTGGCAGAGCAACAAACACATCGGTTTTCTTTTTCAGAGCGCCTACAAAGCTTACTGGATGAAGTGATACCTGAAATACTCAAAGCGCAGCCACATGACTAACCCCCTACACACTAGCTTAAAATCTGCGCTGACAGCGCTAACCCCGCCTGAATTAGTTAAAAGCTATGGTCGTTTAACGCGAGTAAATGGTTTAACACTTACCGCGACGGGTGGGCAATTCGCTATGGGCGAAAAGTACCAAGTTGAGAGTGTTGACGGTCACTGGTATGACGCTGAAGTTGTGGGTTTTAATCAAGATGAAGCCTATTTAATGCCCTTGAAAAAAATACAAAATTTATATTCTGGTGGGCGAGTCAGACCAGTTATAAAAAACAGCCATGTGGCTATTTCAGAAAAGTTATTGGGGCGAGTAATTGATGCGCAAATGCAACCCATTGATAACCTAGGGCCACTTGAACAAGACAGCACAATGGGTGCTTGTAAATTGAGTAAAGATTATTCTTTAACGCCACTGGAGCGCAAAGGCGTTACCGAGCCGTTAGATGTGGGTATTCGCGCTATTAATAGCCTATTTAGTGTAGGTAAAGGCCAGCGGTTAGGGTTATTTGCAGGTTCGGGTGTGGGTAAAAGTAAATTACTTGGCATGATGACCCGTTTTACCTCGGCCGATGTAGTTATTGTAAGCCTAGTCGGTGAGCGTGGTTGGGAAGTAAAAGATTTTATTGAGCAAAGCTTAGGTAAAGAAGGGCTAAAAAAGGCCATTGTAATAGCATCCCCAGCAGACGATTCTCCCTTATTGCGTATCAAAGCCGCCGAGCTTAGTCATAAACTGGCGGCCTATTTTAGAGATAAAAACTCAAATGTATTGCTATTAATGGACTCATTAACCCGCTATGCGCAAGCACAGCGTGAAATTGGCCTATCGGTAGGCGAGCTGCCCGCATCTAAAGGGTATCCGCCATCGGTATTTAGTAAATTAACCCAGTTGGTTGAAAGCTCCGGTAATAGTGAAAAAAGTAAAGGCAGCATGACCGCCATTTATACGGTATTGGCTGAAGGCGACGATCAACAAGACCCAATAGCCGATAATGCCAGAGCAATCCTTGATGGTCACATAGTTTTAGATCGCACCTTAGCAGAAAAGGGCCACTATCCGGCGATTAATATTGGGTCATCGATTAGTCGAGTAATGCCAAATATAGTGAGCGATGAGCAACTCAGTTTTTGTTATAAATTGAAAAAACTTTATAGCCGCTACATGCAAGTGCATGAGCTTATCCCTTTAGGGGCTTATCAGGCAGGTAAAGATCCGGAACTCGACAGTGCGGTAAATTTGTATCCACAAATCGAATCATTTCTATGCCAAGGGTTGAACGAACAAGTGGATTTTTCACAGTCAATAACTCAATTAAATGCGGTGATGGGTAAACTGAATGCTTAATAAATTTTTAGGATTACAACAACAAAAATTAGATAAAATGCTGGCCGAGCAAACTCAGTTACAACAAAGAAGTAACCTAGAGCAGCAACGTTTATCGCAGCTTCAGCAGCACATAAACAGTATGGATAAAAACCAGCAAATGAGCTCGGCGCTAAGCTTACAAAATTTATCAGGGATGAAACGCATTTTGTCTGGTTTGTCAGCGCAGCAACAAACGCGGATTAATGATTCACAGCAAGATGAATTACGTCAACAGCAAGCTTGTTTTAAGCAAATGAGCTTTACCAAAGGCATAGAAGGGATAGTAAGCAACAGGCACCGTGCTTTTCAAAGCCAAGCGCAGCAACAAGAAGCTAAAGTTTTAGATGAAATGATAAGCCAAGCACATAGTCGTACCCTACATAAATAACTGCTAATTTTTGCTACAATGGCGGCAAAGTAATTTAGGGTAAATAGCGTGCTGCCGGTTCAAGAAATATATAACTCACTTATTGATGCATTAAAAGCCAACTCAATCACCTTACTGCAAGCGCCGCCTGGTGCAGGTAAATCAACGTGGTTGCCATTACAGCTTATGCGCGATGGGCATTATAAACACATAGTGATGTTGGAGCCTCGGCGCTTAGCTGCACGTAATATTGCCAATTACCTAGCCCAATGCCAAAACGAATCCCTTGGACAAAGTGTTGGTTTACGGGTGCGAGGTGAGAGTAAAGTAAGTGCGAACACGCGCCTTGAAATAGTCACCGAAGGCATGCTGACACGCATGTTACAAAATGACCCTGAGCTCAGTGATGTTGATTTACTGATTTTTGATGAGTTTCATGAGCGCTCTATTGCAGCAGATACCGCGCTGGCTTTTGCTTTAGAATCGCAAGCGGCGCTACGTGAAGATTTAACCATTATGCTGATGTCGGCCACCCTCGATAGCGAACGCTACACTGCGTTTTTTAATTGTCCAGTAATTCAGTCAAGCGGGCGAAGTTACCCGATTGACGAAATATATTGCCCAATAAAAGATGAAAGCCGCTGGCTTGATGCTATCCCTTCAATAATAAAACAAGCACTCAATGAGCAAACCGGCAGTGCGCTGGTATTTTTACCCGGCCAACGAGAAATACTGCGCGTGCAACAAGCATTGAGCGACTTACCTAGCAACTTCCTAGTTGCCACATTATTTGGTGAGCAAGATAAAGCCAATCAACAAGCTGCAATAGCACCTGCGCCTCAAGGGATGCGAAAAGTAGTACTGACCACCAATGTTGCCGAAACCAGCTTAACCATTGAAGGCATTCGAATTGTGATTGATAGCGGCAAGCGCCGTGCAGCCAGCTTTAATTTAAAAACCGGTGTAACTGAGCTGACGACTCAAAGTATATCTCGTTCATCGGCAGTACAACGCGCAGGGCGTGCAGGACGAATAGAACCAGGGGTTGTGTATCGTTTAGGTTCAAAACAAACTTTTGAGCGACGAAACAGCCACGATAACCCTGATATTCTTACCTCAGATATTAGCCAACTGATGCTTGAGGCGAAGCAGTGGGGCGCAAGCATTAGTGAACTCACCTTACTTGACCCGCCGAGTGAGCAACAATGCAACCAAGCTACCAATTTATTATCTATGCTTGAAGCGATAGATAGCCACGGTAAGCTCACCGCTTTGGGTAGTAAAATGTTGGGCTTTGGTGCCGATATTCGCCTAGCGCACATGTTATTAAAAGCGCAAATGCTAGAACCACAGTTAAGTGGGATTTATCGCTTAGCTATTTATTTAGTCGCCTTACTAGAAAGCCGAGTTAGTACTGCCAATGAGCTCAACCTAGCACTGCATAGTCAACAGCAGCGTCCGCATCCTGTGTTTAAGCAACAATTAAATTATTGGTTAAAACGCTTAAAATTTACCGACAGCAAAACAGATTTAAACACCGATCATTTAAGCTTATTAGTGTCGCTTGCCTACCCAGATCGCATCGCTAAAAAACGCGGTAATGGCTACTTACTTGCTAATGGCGCAGGGACCGAGCTAAACCCTGACTACTGGCATAATGACGAATATATAGCTATTGCCAGTATGGGCGGACACAAAGGCGGGCGAGTTTTTGCGGCCACGGCGCTAAATCCAGTAGCGCTTAAAGAGTATTTACCGCATTTATTCACTGAGTTGACCCGCTGCGAGTTTGATGAAAAAGCTGCTAGGTTTATTCATCAAGATGAA
Organism: Pseudoalteromonas sp. 23_GOM-1509m; assembly: GCF_000518425.1. Classification (NCBI taxonomy): domain Bacteria; kingdom Pseudomonadati; phylum Pseudomonadota; class Gammaproteobacteria; order Alteromonadales; family Pseudoalteromonadaceae; genus Pseudoalteromonas; species Pseudoalteromonas sp. 23_GOM-1509m. The sequence goes on along the minus strand of NZ_KI912434.1, from coordinate 251,750 downwards.
GTAAAACTTGGAGAAATTACCCTTAGCAGCCAACCAAGTAAACATAAGCTTGATAAAACAGAGCGTGCCAAGGCATGGCTTAGTGTGTTTGCCAAGCAGGGCTTTTCACTGTTTTACGAGCAAAAAGAAAGTGAGCAGTTACTTATTAGAATGTGCCTAGCCAGCAAATTGATGCCAGAACAGTTTCCTGTTATTAATCAGCAGCAGCTCATTGAAACAGCAGGTGATTGGTTAGGAGTATACCTTGAAGATATTAAAACCCTTGAGCAACTTAAAAAGTTTAATTATTTTGAGGCACTACAAAACTGTTTTAATTGGCAACAGCAAAGCGAGCTAAAATCTTTACTCCCACTGCGACTAACAGTACCAAGTGGCTCTAACATAAAAATTGAATACCAACTTGATGGACCTGCCAAGCTTAGTGTGCGCATGCAAGAGGTATATGGTTTAACCAGTACACCTATGTTAGCTAACGGTAAATTATCATTGCTAATGGAGTTGTTATCGCCAGGCAAGCGTTCACTACAGTTAACCCAAGACTTAGCACATTTTTGGAATAGTAGTTACCGCGAGGTACAAAAAGAGATGAAAGGGCGCTACCCCAAGCTTGTGCGAAGTGTTAAGGTTGACAATAGTGTGGGAATATAATTTAGCGTTGACAAATATCTTTTTAAAAGAAGGTGAATAAAATTAGTTGACATTTACTGTGCGAATAATGATGCTGTTGACAGCAGTTCAAGCTTTAGGTGCAATAAAATTATGCAATTATTCAAATCACAGCGAATCAGCTTCATAAGAAGAACTGCAAATGTAAGTGCTGATTTATATTTTGACAGAGCGCCTTTAAATGCGCTTAATCATACTGTCTCACATAAGTTTGATGGTAAAGAAAAAAAATACAGCTACTCATATACACCTATAGAGTCACGAGTTGCTCATGATGATTCTATATATAATTTTCCATTCCTCTTACACAAAGATGGACAGCCTTGGAAAGAGGCAAACATGTATCTTTGGAATGTTGCTTCTGATTATAAAAAGCTGGGTTCAGAAACTGACGATATCCAATCCACCGCTACTCACCTACTTGATTATCTTATTTTTTGTGAAGATCAAGGGATAGACTATTTAGATTTTTCAGCACGTAGAGCTGTAAATCGCCCATCCTATAAATATTTTAACTGGCTTGTTGAAAGTGGAGGAGTAGGTGCTGGGTCAATCAATATAAAGACAGGGAAAGTTTATTACTTTTTTGAATGGCTATTTAAACAACCCGGATATGAAAATGATATCGATAGGGTAGATCTTGCTGAAGATTACACTCATTTTTTTAATACGAATACTGGCTCTGGCTCTGTTACAAGAAAAAGGAGGTCTCAAACAGTTTCAGTAACACAAGAGTCTGCTCCTATTTCCTATGGCAAAGTAAGAGATGAAGGTGAAGATTTACGACCTCTAACAATGTGTGAACGGCAAGAACTAGTCTCAATATTGAAGCAAGGTGAGTTTACTGTAGATGAACGGCTGATAGCACAATTGTCACTGTATACGGGAATCCGTAAGCAAACAGTATTGACAATTCGAATGAGGCATCTCGAATTGTTTAAACAAGAAGCTCTGATTGAAAAAGACGGAACGTATCGGATTACAGCAGGTCCGGGTACTGGTATCGATACAAAATTTAATCGGAAGTATAAGTTCTACATTCCTTCTAATTTAGCAGATGAATTAAAAGTTTATGCACATAGTAAAGTCGCTAAAAAACGCAGACAAAAATTTCAAGAAAACTATGCAAAAGAACATCCTGATTTAGAGCCAATTTCGGAAGATGATATGTATGTTTTTATTTCCGAAAGGGGGAATTGTCATTATATGGCCAAGAATGACCCTAGATATAAAGTAACTAGGAAGGATGCAAGACCGAAAGGAAAAAGAACAGATGTGCTATGCAGTAAAATAGAGAAGTATGCATCTTCCAAATTCCCAAAAGACTTCGTGTTTCATTGGTTAAGAGCTACATTTGCACTTCGTTATTACGATAATTTGATCAGGGTTGAAGAGGCAAAGGTTGAAGCCGGAATTCAAGAACGTCCTAGACGTTTTGACTTGATACTGCGTGATGTTATGAGAAGGCTTTGCCATAAAGATATAACTGTCACGCAGTCTTACCTAAATCTTTTTGAGAATTTTGATGAACGTCAAGAAGCTCAAAATGCTTTTGAAGAATATATTTTCAGAGACTTTGATAATGAATTCTATAACACTGAAAAGGAGGTGTAGCAGTGTTAATAGATGAAACGGATATGGTTATTAGAGATACGATAGTGTTAACTCCATCTCAGTTGAGGGATGAAATTAAAGCACCTGAAAACATTAGAATAAAGTTTGATGACTCTGTACGGTGTGCCCCTTTTGACATTGGTAGTCTAGCTTTTTCTGAAAGAATATTTACCTCTAACTCATGGAAGGATGCCGCAGAGCCTTCCCCTGTCTACTTTGCTTCTTTAAGGCAAGAAAGACGCAATATGTTGATTAATATTTTTGATTACATATCAAGCAGTAAATATAGGGACTCGTCTAGGTTTACAAAGTTAAAAGATTTTAAAAGTATCATTGATATGTGTGACCAATTTGGTTGCTCAGACTTTATGCAAAGTCCTGTTCAGTGCCGTTCAGCATATAAAAGAATAAGTGATGAATTGCGACATAAAATAAAAATGGATTTTATTACACAAAATCAAGGAGCAATTTTACAACGCACCTTTAAATTACTCATTGGGTTGTGCTTTAGTAGAGAGCAATCAGCAATGATAGTGGAGAGAGTCAATACTATTAAATATCAGCGAAATCGCACAAAACCTCCTAAAGAACAACATTTTATTCATTACATTCAAACGACAATAGCTTTAGCTAGACAGCTTAAATCATTTGTAGTTGAGGAAAAAAATTTCCCAATAAACCTTAAAATGTCAGATTATGAAGCATACGTATTTCAGTCTCATTCGGGTAATGTGAAAACGCCTTATACGACTAATCACAATAGTACATATAATTTTGAAGAAGGCCGTTTATCTACGTTCGAAGAATGGAAAGACAAAGTTAAAAAAAGTGAAAAATCACAATACAATAGAGCTGTTGTCAATTTTGAAGAAGTAAATAGAAACAAGCGCCATGAGAGGCGAATCGACTTTGCAACTTTGAGTATGCAAGCCTATATGAAGATATTTATTCTGCTAACGGGAGCGCAACCTTCAGAAGTAAGGCAACTAGAATACTCATCAGAATTTGAACTTGAAAAAGATAATTTCAAGAATGACTTCAGGGCTATTAAGTTCCGAGCTAAAGGGAGAAACGTATCATATAACTTAGGCGATAGCTATGGATATGCTTTGTTTAAAGAATATCTTGAATTGCGCAAATGGGTATTGAATGGCGACGAGTGTAAAATGTTATTTTTCAGTGTAACACAGAAGAAAAATAGTGAAAAAATGCGTGCGCTAGCGTTTAACCCAATTGGCAGTGGTGGAAACTTTTATAATTATTTTTACAGAATTAAAGGTATTTATGTACCTGAAGACTTTGGTGATATTACTTCATGTCCTGCACGCAAATATAAAAACCTTATTCTTAGTGAACTAAAAGTTAGCTTAAGTACAAGAGCAGCAGCACTCAATCATACGATTGAAACAAATTCATTAGATTACACCGAAACTACGCCTGATAGACAGGCTGAAGAGTTCAGTGCACATTGGAGTGCTGTAAAAAAAGCACGAGAGCATGTTGATTTAACAGGTAAACATAGTAAAAAAATAACGTCTGGTCATTGTGTTGATGAAGGTAAACCTGAATCAGAAATAGAGAATCCGCCAATTGAACCCGACTGCAAAAACCAATATGGTTGTCTATTTTGTGTGAAGTACAGTTGCCATGCAGATGAAGAAGATGCGCATAAACTCTTTAGCCTTTTATTTGTAATCGAAACAGTTAGAGATGATTCAACAAACTTTTCTCACGCTGAAAAAACATTCCAGATGCTTTCCATTCGCGCTAAAGAAATATTGAAAACTATGGCCGACAAGTCTGAAGCTCACCAAGCTATGGTAGATAAAATTGAGAAAAAAGTGATGGTAAATGGCACATTAACAGCTTTTTGGGAACGCAGACTAGACCAGTATGAGCGTATGGGGATCATCGCCAGTGACTGATATAAATAAGAATCTTATAACACTTGAAAACACATGCTTCAACGAAGATGAGCTGATTGGTGCAAAACCTCCAGATTCATTGTCATTTAAAAAATCAAAGAAGCTTAATATCCCAGATGATTTCGTACTATGTAGAGATGAAAATAATAATGTTACCGCTATGTTTGGTGAAAAAAAATGGGATTTTAACCCTTACCGTTTAAGTGCAAATAAGATTACTATCTTTAATTTTGATGGAATTTTTCAAGATAACTCTTCGCCACAGAAAAGCGTAATTATCACTGAAATGAAAACCATCCTTTTTCATATAATGTATTCAAAACCTGCTGGGCATACAGGAATGCTTGCAGTGAGTACATTGTATAATTATTACGTAGTTTTGTCTAAAGCTGCTAAATTTTGCTTTAAATTAAGTAGCACACCTTCACTCAGTAAAATGACGCTAAAAGACTTGTTTTCCGATGAGCGGTTATTCACAGCCTTCATTATAGAACACCAGAAACCAGCGTTTAACAGTAAAGCAAAAGCATTAGTAAATGCCCTTCTTTATCTGGGCGAGTCAACACTCAATTTTAATGTGACTACGATAGTTGACGTTGATATAGAGCGACTGGAGAATGATCAAACTGTTATTATCCCACAACGTATTTATCTGCTGATTGGAGATAATTTAGAAAGCGATATTAATCACATCTACAAACATTCTAAAAAGCTATCGATTTTTCTAAAAAAATTAAAAGACCCATTTTATGGCTTGAGTCACGAAGGGCAAAAATCAAAAGGTGTTGGTGGTAAGGCATTTTGGCGGCCTAACATGGCACAAGCTATAAAAGAAAATAATCTATCTAAACTGTTTGTCGGTGATCTTAAGGTTTCAAGCAGGTTAGATCTCCAAATGTCGATAATTAAAATCCAATATTTGTGTAAATTAACGCTTCACTATTTTACTGGAATGCGTAATCAAGAAGTACAACGCATGAAACCTAACTCAATTACCCAGTCCGAAACATCAAAAGAGGTAATAGACAAGAGTGGTAAAGTATTTGATAAAGTTAAAATGGTGGAAGTAGTTTCATCGACCACTAAGTTTACAGGGAGAAAGGTTAAAGTTTCTTGGTTTGCGCCAGAAGAAGTAAAAATGGCGATTACAGTATTAGAACGCATACATAAAGGTCTGAGTGAATTACATGATCTGAAATTAAAAGATGACTGGTTGTTTTTATCTTCTTCGTTATTGAAATTAAATAAAGTTTATGATGGTACTCCAGTTACTTTTAAATCGAAACATAAACCATCTTGGCTAAAAGACATTGTGATAACTGAATTAGATTTCAAAGAGTTAAATAACAGCGATGATGAAAGAGATTTTTTGTTAGATGACGCATATCAAATTGGCAAGACATGGCCTCTCCATAGCCATCAATTTAGACGATCTTTGGCTTATTATGCCAGCAATGCTGGATTTATATCAGAAGCCTCTCTCAAGTCGCAGTTGAAACATGTTACAAGAGCAATGTCACGCTATTACAGCAATAATTTTGAAAAAGCCGAATCTATATTTGGCTATTTTGATGATAAGACTGGTAAGTACCAGTTACCTTCTGAACATATCATTAATGAGTTTCGTACAGGTATTCCTTTTAATATGGCTGACCATGTACTCAACGATATACTTGGTAGTGAAGAACCGCTGTATGGAAAAACAGGTTCATACATTGAGAGACAAAATGAACAGCTCCGAAAGGGGGAAGTGCTTATTGACAGCGTAAGAACTGAAACAGCTAAGAAAGTGGAAAAAGGCGAATTTTCGTATAGAGAAACCCTGCTAGGTGGTTGTACCAAAGTCGGTGATTGTGACAGTTTTATGCTAGGCGAGTTCACAAGTTGTTTGCCGTGTGAAGGAGCTATCATCAAAGAAAGTAAAGTTGATAGGGAGATCAAACATACCCAAGAAGAACTAGCGCTATATGAAGAAGAATCTGGAGAATACCAGATAGCTAAAGCAAATCTTGATGAACTTTTGAAATACAAAGAACACAGGATGAATAGAAAGCCTTCAGATTTTAAAGAGGTAGTTTAATGGTAGTAGATAGACTTAAATCTTGCGAAGAAGCTCTTGAACGCCTAATTAACGGTGAACCAGAAATAATTAAAGTTGATAGTTATAGTGAAATCACTTTTGGCTTGATAGAGCGTGAAGCAGGCAATGTTAGTAAAGGTTACATCAAACCAGAAAGAAACAAATTCAAGTCAATAGTAGATAGGCTTGAAGAACATAAATCTTCAGTTAAACGTAAACCTACTAAAAATGTTATTGAGCAACTAAATGAAAAGCTACAGAAACAGAAGGAAAAAGACAAAGCTCAAATAAAAGAACTTACTAACAAGCTTCATATCATGATGGCTGACAACTTAAAATTAGTAGAGCGCTGTAGAGAGCTTGAACAAGAAAATCTGGAATTAAGCAGCGGAAAGTTAGCCCATATTCAAAACGTATCAAATCACTAAAAGTATTATAACCGATAATAATTATGAAACTAACGATATACGAAATCAAAATACTTATTTTTTTATCGAATAGGAAAAAGCTTTAAGCGAGTTAAAGATGCTAGAGCCTCATATTCTAATTGAATACCCGAATATCACCATCTCAACTAGCAAACTAAAGGAAAAAGATGATTTTTGTTACCCATTAACGTTATTATTTATTGTTACTTGGTAACGATAAATTATCGACTATAATATATGTTGTTTATAAGAAGGAATATACTTGAGTAACAGTAAACGAGGTCGCCCAGCGAGGAAGATGAATGAAGATAGAATCATTAAAATGGTCAGAGACTTTTTTTACAGTCCTGATTACTTCAAGAAATTGTTTTCAGACTTAAATCATGCGGAAGAGCAATTTTTCAATAATTTTTTTAAAGATTTTCACGACAAACTAAGCGAGCAAAATGAAGAAAAAACACCGTTTTATAATGCTCCTTCGAAATTTTCCACTGCAATTGAATTGCTTTATAAATCTGATAAAAGTGAGTTAGAAATCCAAGAAGAAATTAAAGAGCTGAACGCTTCTGTACCATCACTTAGCGATGACGATATTGCTGAATTTCAATCAGCGATTGATAAACTACCTGATTCATTATGGACGACATATAACAATCGCTTGAGACAAAAAGAATTTAAGATGAGCGCAAAAACAAAGCAGATCTCATTAAGTTCTGGCACACATCTTCAACTTACTTTGCTAAAAGATGCATACAATGCGAAAAGCTTTAACGAGCTAATATTCATGCTGAGTCGAACTCAAGATAAAGTTGAGAAAATCTGTGAAATTCTACTTGTTGATAATATTGATAAAGCGATAGAAAAATTAAAGCAAATGACAAGAGAAGAAAAATGTTAGATATTAAAGACATAAATGCTCTTCTTGTTAAAAGAATCACATTTATGCAGAACTGAGATTAATTGCCAAACTTTTGATAGCAGTATGGAATTTACAACCTCAAAACCTAACGGCAAATAATTTAATTTTCGTTACCCACTAACATTAAAGTGGATTGAGGGGAATTGCCATTAGGATTTTTAATATAGGCGGTAGCCTATATAGGAAGATATAACTTATTTAGGGAGCAATATGAGACGTCATTTGTTATTTGTTTTTTTGATTTTTACATTTTCTAGCAACGCTAGTGAGGTTGATGAATTAAAAAATTTAGTCATAAGCCTTAATCAGCATGTAGTTAATTTGGAAAAGAGAGTTAAAGAACTAGAAAGCCTTGTGAAATCAAAACCAGAGAATATTTCCATTGAAAAAGCCACTTGGAGAAAATTGCAAAGAGGAATGAGCTTTTCACAAGTAAGAGGGATTTTGGGGGAGCCAAAAACTATCAAAGCAGGTCAAATGACACATTGGTATTATTCATCTTCGTTATCATCTTCGAAAGTAACTTTTTGGGATGACCGGGTGGATTCATGGAAAGAGCCAAACTAATGATATTGCCTTTAAATAAACAGTTGTATTCTGAGTTAGTAGTAAGAAAAGCACTCTACTGGTTAAAGTCAGAATACCAGTGGACAATGGAAGAAAATGAGAACGAATGGCTGATTACACTTAGTTGTAGCCAAGATGATTTTGTTCGTTGCAAGTTTGAATTAAATAAGTTGCTAAATGATTATTCGTTGAGAGAAAAAATTGACTCACAGACTGATGATTTAAAATTAGCAATCATCAGGAAAGCATTAAAGGATTTAAGTAAGGAATGACTAATTATAAAAGTCTACCTATTAAGTTTAGGGAGCTAGAAGATGGAAGGACCATTATTTCAAATTTGGCGAACACCTATTATGTTCTTGAAAATATACAATCGTTGATAGATGTTTTTGAACTCGGTCAATGCACAGACACAAATTTACTCAATGAATTGGAGCAAAAATTATTTATCACTTCTGATTTAGATTTTGAGAGTAAGGTACATTTAACCACTTCAGCTTTCAGCAAAAGAATTAATAAAGACTTAGCTTCTCCTCGTCTTATTATGATTGTACCGACGTTGCGTTGTGATCATCATTGCTCATATTGCCAAGTGAGTAGAGTTAATGCAGATCTAAGTGGCTTTGATTTGCAGCCTTCACAAATCCCATCGCTCATTCAGTACATAACAAAAATAGAAAAACCTCCTTACAAGATTGAGTTTCAGGGAGGAGAACCGTTACTAGCGTTTGATTTTATTCAAACCTTTTATGAACAATTCAAAAATGAAGTAGGAAAAGAAAGCTTCAATATTGTTATCGCAACAAGCTTATCGCTAATTGATGAGTCGATAATCAATTGGTGTAGAGGTAAAAATGTTGGCTTCTCAACGAGTATAGATGCAGGCAAAAAAGCGCACAATAAACATAGAAAACTGATAACGAAAAACTCTTTTGAATTAGTTCAGAAGAATATAAATTGGATACACCATGAGCTAGGCAAAGACAAGATCGGAACTGTTACAACCGTAACAAGAGATGGTCTGGAGGGCTACGACGAATTAGTCGATACTCACTTAGCTCTAGGGCTGATAGGAATGTTTGTGAGACCTGTTAGTTCATATGGTTTTGCAGAAGAAAAACAAGCTAAAGATATTTCGATCTCTGATTTTATGGTTTTTTATAAAAAGCTTATTAGGCGGATTCTAAATGAGAACCTTTCGGGTACACCATTAATCGAACATTTCTTGCTGATTCATTATAAGCGGCTATTAAATTCACCGTCTGCTGCGTATGTTGACCTCATGGCTCCCGCTGGTTACCTAAAAAACAGTATTTTAATTGATTACACCGGAAATGTGTTTGGTTCAGATGAAGCCAGAATGGTCTATCGAAAATATGGAGCAGACGAATTAATTATAGGGAATATTAATAATACTGAATTAAATCTAGAACACTCAACTCAACTCCTTGCCCATTCGTTCAATTTTGATGTTCCGGGTTGCTCAGATTGTGTTTACCAAGGCAGTTGTGGTTCCGATCCTATTTATCACTTGCAAGATTTTGGAGAGCCAATTGGAGTGAAAAGCTATTCCAGATTTTGTGAACTTCACAAAAGTATCTTTGACTTTATATTTGAACTCATCCGAAATCAAAAATATAAAAAAGTATTAGATGGGTGGTTAAATGGCTGAAGTAGCGAGACCAGATTCATTCTACGTTGAGGAACTTGATGGTGTATTTGGCCCCATTCAAATACTGAAATATAGAGATGCCATCAAAGAAACAACTCCGTTGCCTAAATTATTGATATGTGAATCGAGCATTCCAGATTCAGCAATGAAAACCATCTGGAACCCGCTATTAGATAAATGGACTAATCATGGAGATATAGGGCTTCTGAATGGACGAGGGCAAGTACGGGTGGTCCTTTGTAGTAGTGCGAATGCAAATACGCTCTTAGTTACTGAGCGTTGCGACAACCTTTGCTTATTTTGCTCGCAACCACCAAGAGATGTCGATGATACCGTACTTTTTGCATATGCTGCACAGTCTATTGTCTCATTTGGCACTTCGGATGTTATTGGTATTTCTGGAGGTGAGCCATTACTTGATAAAAAAGCTATACTCAACTTTTTTAAAATTCTTAATGAATTTAATGACAAAACACCATTACATATTTTGTCGAACGGTAGAGCATTTAAGGATATTAACTTCACAGAAAACTTTAAAGAATCTGCATTAAAAAGAAAAGTAGAAATTGGAATACCCTTGTACTCTACATCTAGTCGCACTCACGACACTTTGGTAAACAGTAAGGGAGCATGGAATGATACGATAAAGGGGCTGATTAACGCAGGGAATAAAGGCATACCAATAGAACTAAGGGTTATACCTACACTAGCTAATTTCAGTGAACTGTCTTCAATAGTAGAAATGGCATTAACTTGTTTCAATTCAATAACTCGTGTTTCAATCATGAATTTAGAGCAAACGGGTTGGGCTAAAAAAAACTGGAAAAATTTGTACTTAAAGCCAGAATTGTATTGTAACGAATTGCAAGAAGCTTGTTTGCTTGGTGACAGATTTGGTGTTGAAATTTCTTTATTTAACTACCCGTTGTGTCATATCCCAGAAGAACTCTATAAATTTGCAAAGAAATCAATAAGTGACTGGAAAAATTCGTTTCCGGCTGACTGTGAGTACTGTACTATTAAGTCAGATTGCGGAGGCTTTTTTTCTTCGATTAGAAATATGGAAGTAATGCCTAAAGGGAGAATACTGTGAGAAAAATAAAAAACTTAGTTGGTCTATTTAGTGGTTTTGCTGCTATTACTGCAAATGCTAGTAACGATATTGTTTCGTCAGACGATGATAAGAAAAAATTTCAATTTATTGATGATGTTGAAACCGCACCTTTAAATACTGGTGAAATGCCACTTTATTTGGCAGGGCACAGAAGTCATTCATCTCACGCCAGTCATTCTTCTCATCGCTCATCATCTGGTGGTACATACAAGCCAAGATCTACACCTACTCCAGCGCCTCGAACAGCTCCCGTAAGCCCTCCTTCAGATCCTTTGGGACAACCATCAAGACCTAAATCAACCATTCCAACTGCCGAGGAATCTAATTTTCAAAAGGTAATGTCAGATGCAGAAAAAAGAAAAAATATCATTCTAAGAGTACAGTTAACACTTCAAGCATTAGATTTCTATCACGGAAAGTTAGATGGAATTATGGGGCCTGAAACGAGAAAAGCCGTAAATAAATATAGACTATCTGTTGGGCAAACTGCTAAAGAAAAACTCGATATTGAAGTTCTCAATTCTCTAGGAATTTTAGTGCAATGAAAGTACTAAATATAACATTTAAGCTCTGCGTAATAATTTTTGTAATTGGCTATGTATCTAGAGAGTATTTAATTCCTGAATATACCTACTACACGAACAAGTCTGAGTATATGAAATTAACTTTGAAATGTGCTCATGCAATGGATAGTAATTGGTATATAGAGCAACAACAAAATGATGCATTAAAAAAGTCTAGCGAATTACAACTGCTTGATTGTCATGACTATGACAAGCTTCGAAAGCAAATGTTATCAAATGGGATTTCAGAATATAGATTATCGGCTTTGGGATTAGTGGCTTTAGAAATACACCAGAAACCTGCGGAAGAATTAGCAAAACACCATAAATTCAGGGAGAGATAATGAAGTGGTTAACTTATTTATTGGTACTAGCTTCGTTAGGTGCCAATGCTTCTGATATTGACTTTAAGTTAAAGAAAGTTATTGAAATATATGGCTTAACGGGCTTCGATTGTAATGCTGTTCAAAACAATAACAAAGATCTGACTGCATTAGGTGAAGCTCTTTTCGAAAGTAAACTATTAAGCGGTGGTAATGACACATCTTGCTCTACATGCCATTTAAAAGATCTAAATAGGGTCGATGGGTTGCCGTTATCCGTAGGTGTTGGCGGGAGTGGTGAAGGTGAAGCACGTTTAAAAGATGGTAAAGGGATAATTGTTCCAAGAAATTCATTTACCTTAGTTGGAAGAGGCCACAAAGACTATAAAACCTATTTTTGGGATGGAAAAGTTGAACAAGAACAAGGCAGACTTGTATCAATAATCGGTGATGATGTATCAAAGGGTTTTGATTCGCCTTTAGCTTTGGCTGCTGTTTTGCCTATTTTGGCTAGAGACGAGTTCTTGGGACTGTTGAGCGAAAGTACAAGTAACGAGATGGTTTCAATTGATGATTCATATTATGAAGAACGTTATAAGCACGCATCGAAATTTCTAAATAGGAAAATATTAAATTCACAAGGTCAGGATTGGGAAGAGTTAAAAACCAAATTTGTAGAAAGTGGCATTGAAATTGAAAAAATTCAATTATCAGATATAGGTAATGCAATAAGCTCCTTTCTTATTAATAAAGAAAATTGCATTCAAAATAATTGGAGCAAGTATATCAAGGGAGATACCAATGCTTTAAATACTGCTCAGAAACAAGGTGCATTTCTTTTCTACGGAAAAGGTCGGTGTGCTTCTTGTCATAGCGGTGACCTTTTAAGTGATTTTAAGTTCCACTCCATTGCAACCCCTCAGGGGCAGTTTGGTGTTAGTGTTGATGGGCAAGATCTAGGACGCTCTGAAATATCTTTAAAATATGGAGACCGATTCAAATTTAAGACACCATCATTGTTGGATGTATCGAGTACAAAGCCATACGGTCATAATGGAATATTTAACTCTTTGGATGAGGTAGTACTATTTCATTTGAATCCAATTCCATTCTTTAAAGATCGAGATATGTCAAAGGATGAGTTATACAACTACGGTCGTATATTGGCAAGTAGGTCTGAGTTACTGTCGTACATTGAAATTTTTGACGAAGAGGAATTTCAAAATTTACTAGAATTTTTGAAAACTCTGTAGATGATTAAAATTATATTAGCAGTTGTTGTAATTGCTATTTTTTATACGAGTAGAGCTAGTTCAAAACTAGATGATCATCAATGGTTACTAGAGTTCATAGAAAAAAATGAAATAGTACCAATACGGAATGAGCCTAAACTGTTAGATGCGCAGTATAATTTAGGGCAAGCATTATTTTTTGAAAAGCTATTGAGTACAAATAAAGACACTGCTTGTTCGACATGTCATTTGGTAAATAACCATACTTCAGATTCATTACGAAGAGCTATAGGTGCTGGAGGTCATAACTTAGGGGCATTGCGATTAGCTGATGAAGGCGTTGAAGCACTGGACCGAAATACTCAAGCGTTATTTAATCTTGATAACAATGAAGTTAAAAAGCTGTTCTGGGATGGGCGTGTGGAAGTTGACCTTCAAGGGCCAATTAAATTTTTAACGCCACTAGGCAAGCACATTCCTTTGGGACTAGAAAATGCGCTAGCGGCTCAATCATTGATACCAATAATTAGTAACTCAGAGTTAAAAAGTTACAAATGTCATTTAGTTGGAAAAGAGCAAGATTACTGTAAAAAATTGTACGAAAACTTCGGAAATGTAAATGAGTCCATTTGGAATCTAGCTTATTTAAGTTTCATTCAGCATCGTCTAATTGGGCATTCAGATAATCAAGACTTATCTTCGGTACAAAAAGAATATAGAAAACTATTCAAATCTGCTTATCCGAACAAAAGCAATTTTACTGCAATTGATTTAGCAAATGCTTTGGCTAGATATCAAGAAATTGCTTTTGCAACGCGTAAAACACCTTGGGATGAGTTTTTGAAAGGTAGCATACAAATGCCTGAGGCAGAGGTGAAAGGAGCACGGTTATTTTTTGAAAAATATAAATGCAATAATTGTCACTCAAACACACTTTTTTCAGACTTTGATTTTCATTCTATTGGTATAGTAAGCCTCAAAAAAGATAAAAGTATTGATAAAGGTAGATTCGAAGTAACGGACAATTTGAAAGATTTTCTAAAATTTAGAACGCCATCATTAAGAAATGTAACTTTGACCGCGCCATATATGCATGACGGCTCGATTGAAAGCCTTGACCAAGCAATTGAAAAGCATTTCACCGGTTGTAGGTTAGAAAGTGATTATTACGAAGTATGTCTAGGAACTGTATTTAAATATACAGAGATGATTCAACCAAATGAGACTTTAAAGTTAATCGAATTTTTGAAGTTTTTAGAAGATAAATCTCATATTGTTAAGGATGTTGTTCCTTCCACAGTTCCTAGTGGACTTACAATTGATGATCTAATACCAACTGGTGCTATAGATGAATAAACAAGGATAGATTGATGGTACGCTACTCAAACTTAGTTATTATTTTTTTCGCTTTTCTATTTTCAAATGACATTGAGGCATCAATAGTCAAAAAATCAAAGAGTGGTATCTGTCACGACGAAAATAGTCCCTATTATGATCGTACTAAAAATTTTCATTCATTTAATTCGATACAGTCCTGCCTTGAATCAGGCGGCAGGCTACCTAAAAGCCAAGGAAAGCCTTCTGTCAATAAACAAGCAATTCCTGACGAGATACCTCAGCAATTAGCAGATAAAGCTGAATACTCAAGAAGCAAGTTTGGTAATGGCTGGGCTGATGAAGATGGTGATTGTCAAAACTCTAGAATGGAAGCTTTAATTTCTCAATCATTAGTAGAGGTTAAGTTTAGATCGAACAGAATGTGTAAAGTTGAATCAGGTAAATGGATATCCCCCTTTACTGGGAATACAATTTTTAAAGCCTCAGAAATAGATATTGATCATGTTGTTCCCTTATCTTGGGCGTGGAAACATGGTGCTAATAAATGGACAAATGAAAAACGTGTAAAGTTTGCTAATGATCCTGCTAATTTATTAAGTGTTGAGTCTAGTTTAAATAGAAGCAAAGGTGATAAGGGACCTGACGAGTGGTTACCGCCTAAAAATCAATGTCAATATATTTTAAGATTTCAACGAGTTTATAAAACTTACGAACTAAATTTATACAAACTCGAAGCAGAAAAAATAACAAGCCTTAAGAATAGCTATTGTGGATAAGTATATAATGAGTATACAAAATTTAATTATACAGGCTGCTGTGTGAAATTTAGACAGATATACGTATTATTATATGGGTGTAGTTGAATATAAATCATTCATTTACAACTACAATGTCGTACCCATTTAACCTAATCTGTTCTAAATCCTGTTCACTTAAAGTGACTCTATTTTTCGCTGACTTTGCATAACTCCTATGAATTGCTAAGCATAGTAAGTGAGTGGGTCTTGTCATACCAACATAAAGTACTTTTTTCTTTGCCTCTAAACCTTTCTTTTTCTTCCCTTTTAACAAAGGCAATAGTTGGTTTATATCGTAGCCTTTTTTGTATGTTTCCATAATTAGAGTCGCGGTATGAGTTTCACCTTTTGCTCTATGTATTGTAGAAACAGATATATCTATAGAAGAGCCGTCAGTAACTAATGTAATGTTATTAGTCTCGCTTTTACTTTTTGGTATTCTATAGTTAGTAATTAAGGCAATTAGCTTATCTTGTTCATATTTGAACCCAATAAAATTAGCAAGCAACTGTAATGATTCTTCAAGATGTAAATTGAGATCTGTCTCACTGGAAAGCTCTTCTACAATGTTTAATGAGTTCAATTTTAAAGCATCAAGAATAACTTTATTGTTCATTTTAAGGTGGTTGGTTAATGTTCTTCTTGAAAACTTGCTCTTATCATTTTTTATTCCGATCACATCTAAGTATTGAACTATCAAGTCCCAATAAATCTTATTGATAAGGTATGGTGTAATTTCACAACTACTATTGGAGAGTATATCTCTAATGTTGTCGCTCACAATAAGTTCAGGACGATTTATGACATGTGAATCAACATAGCTCGGTATAGTATGATAATCGTTAACTTTTCCGATATTCCCAATTGCTTTAAAGATGGGGTTCTTTTCCAAATGCAAGTTGTGTCTCTTTATCAACTCTGCAAACTTAGGCAACACCTTATCTATGTGTTGATCATCGAATACTATGATTACTGGATCGATATCTACTTGACTACTACTGGTAAGTTTATGATCTGTAATTGAAAAATGGCTAGCTACATTAGAGATTTTTGGAGATAACCTCTTCGTATCACATATTTTAATATGTACATCACCGACTTCCCATGTCTGTTCATTTAAACTTTGAAAATTAAATATTGACTGATCGTTATCACCAATTTTTTGAATTATAGAATCTGAATTCCCGAAGATCTTACCTAAAAGATCAAACTGTCTTTTATCTGTATCTTGAGCCTCATCAACAAAAACATAACTAAATCTTGCGCTTATAAGATTTACTATATCAGGGATTTCTTTCAAGTACTCTTCTGCCAAATCATAACAATGACTAAATGTTAAATACCCTCTAGATATTAGTTTTAATATGATATTTTCTTCAAGGTAAGATTTGAGATTGTTATAATATGGTTTGCCACTATAAACTATGACTCTTTCTTTATTTCCAGATTGCAAAAGTACAATTTTATCATCATAAACTTTCAAGTTTTCAATAAAGCTTTCAATATTTGTATAATTATATTCTACACATCGTTTTAATAAAGTTTTTCCAATCCAACTAGAATTAACTAATGACACTAACTTCTCATTAAATATTTCAGAATCTATTGTTACGGGTTTTCTGCCAAAAATTTTCACATACATAGGTATTGCTAAGTATTTATTAACAAAAGATTGAAATGTTCCTACATGATTGGGGTATCCAAGAATTTTGCTTCCGTTATGACCGAGCTTGTGTTTGATTTCATCAACAGCAACATTGGTGTGAGTTAGAACTAAGATGCTACTTTTATCAGGAAACGGCATTTTACTGGCAAGTATATCCAGTTTTGCAATCAATGAAGTAGTTTTGCCTGCCCCCGGACACGCCTGTATATCCTTTGTAATTGCACATTTGATAAACTCCTTACTTCCGTCATCGAACTTTAAGGAAAGTTTATTCTCTACGTCTAGAATATCTTGATCTGTTATCGGCTCCATACTTATTTGCCTGTTACATTCTTAATTGCATCAACCAAATAAGAAAGGTTTTCATCCTCTTCTACACCATCAAATTCAGCGTCAATGATAAAATTAGCGAAAACTTGAGCTACTACGGCTTTTGATATCTTCTTATCTAGCATGATATTCTTGTAGATATTGTAAGCGATTTGATCAACGCTCAATTTATCATCTTTCCACTTATTGTATTCGACCTTAGCATTTTCAATTAATACTTCCTTTTCATCTTCGCTATATACATAGTCTTTTGACTTTGTTTTATGGCAAATATAAACAGCTTGGTGGAACAGTTCACTCAAACAACTCCTAGCTATGCTATATTCGAGAGTCCAATGAGGTGCGACAAATGCAGTTACTGGTCCTTTATATTTATCTCGAATTTCCTTAACTGTATTTATTCTCATTTCTTCGATCTCTATTGGAGTCATTTCAATTTTAATATTCTTTCCTTTATCATCTTTAACATTATTTCCATCTGCGTCTTTTTTATTTTTAGTTTGTTTATTTTCATGAATAGTAGGTTTTACATCCACATCAGTTATCAATGAAACATTAATGCGTAATTCTTTATCGTCTTTTCTCAAAAAAATATTTGAATAGCGCAAGAATGCTGTACTGCCGACATTTACAATAGACACACTATACTGTGAAAGATCACGGCCTAATTTTTTGGCAAAAGAAGGTAACAAAATGTTTTCAGCATCTCCTTCGACAAGAATCACTCCATTCGCAAAAAACAAGTTAGATTTAGTTGAGTCAAGGAAACGCTCCAGAAATAGATAGTCACCTTCTCTCAGTTTTGTATACTCTTTGCCCATTGGATATAGACACCCATCTTTGCATACTACTAAGTTTTTTAATTTGACTTTAGATGCCAAGCTAGTGCTATGAGTTGTGAGTATGAACTGAATTTTATTCTCTTCGCTGATCTTTTGAATAGCCTCAATCAATCTGATTTGTGTTTGTGGATGCAAATGAGCTTCAATCTCTTCGATTAGCCCCAACTTTAAGCCATGATAGTTGCTCTTTTTCAGCAGTAATAGCTCTGCGGCTATATACAGAAGGTTATGTGAACCAAGACCTTGATTGTTGTTCTCAGATATTGATTGGTTGAATAATCTTAGTGATAATTTTTCTAATACAGATTTTAGGGAGCTATCACTTACATTAAACCTTGTGTTGAGTTTATTGTTTTCAAGAGAAAAATCATCCAGATATGTATTTACATCTACGAGCAATTCTTTCCCATCCAGAGTTGTAAAAAATTTTTCTATAGCCTTATTAGTTAAGGACATTATGCGGAGTAATCGATGATTCTCTTCATCTTCGAAGACATCATGGTTATAAAGAATTTGAGATAGGCGAGATCCCTTCTTCGGTGTCAGTTCACTTTCAGCATCACGTAGTGGTTTGAGGTAGGTTACTCTGAGTAAATCACGAACTTCTGCATTAATTGCGGCCCCCTCGTCATCGCTACCAGCCTTTACATCGTAAAAGACCTTCCCATTTTTCCTTGATGCATAGAGCCATACTTTCAAAAAGTAATTTTTTTCTTCATCAGTACCAAGCCAATCAATAAAGTGCTTTGCTTCGTGTTTATCAAACCCCTTGAAGGTGCATTCAACTCGGAATTCTGTGGTTCGATACGATTCGTCTTTACTTGGTTCTAAATAAAAGTCTTCAACGCAAGGTCTTAAATACTCGTAACTTTGGGTATTTAAGACATACTTAATGGCATCTACTATCGCCGTTTTTCCTGAATCATTTTCCCCAACCAATAAGTTTAGGCCAGAGTTAAACTCAACCTCTAACTGTTCATATCTTCGGAAATTTTCCATTTTCAAACAATGTAAATACATTTTTATATCCAATCAACAAACTACAAATATCCACAATCTATATCGTGAAAATGTTCTTCCATAAATCGTAGGGTAATAACACTGGGAATTAGTCTATCACCCAAATTTAGCTGCATATAGTGCATTTTTCACACTAAGATTATTTAAAGGGATCTTACCCATAAAGGCGCTAATGTGACTGTAAGATTTGATTAAGCCCAATTAATTACATATGACAGATCAGGTTTAGACCAACTCAGGTTAAAAATTGCGACAAGTAGTACATTTATTTAACCTTCTAAAATTAGTACTGATCTAGCTTAATTTATTTATCTATTCCTCGGAAGCAACCCTAACAACCGCAATACTAGTTCTTTTTGCCAGTAGCGATATTTGTCTTCAATTTTTAAGTTTGTAATTTTATGGAGATGTTTTTTATCTGTGTAGCGGGTGATTATTTCGATATGGAAATCTTCAAAAACATAGATTTTGTCAGCCCAATCCAGCATATCTTCAGTACAAAGAGTTGTGCCTGCCTTGCTTACATATTTTTTGCTCAAGCCTGCTGACTTATAAGTATTTCCGTTATCTAGAGCGTTAAATAGTTCTTCAGCCGTGCGGCTTCTTTGAACATTTGCAGTGCATATAAATAATATGTTCATCTAACGACCTGCAAAATATTCATTAAATTCATTTGCTGAAAAAATTCTAAAGTTATGTTGATAGCCTTCATCTAATTCAATTTTTTGCCAACATCCAAAGTTTAATCTCGGTAAAGCTTGGTCATTTGCAAGTTTTTTCGCTGAATAAAATGATTCACGGTCATGAATGTTCACAGCAACAAATAGTTTTTGGCATAAATGTGAGACTAATTTTAGTTGTTTTGTCACCTCTGCACCTGCGTTTGAACCACTAGCAAAGATCACTATACAACCTGCTCCCATTAAACCGACTTCTTGCAATAAATTCTTAAGTTTGGATGGTTCTGTCCAGTCAAGATTTATGATACCGCCAGCCACACTAACTAACTCATCTATTGAAACCATCTGCTCGATGGGACTTGTGTAATTTTCGCGAATAAAACTAGAGCAAGCTAAAAATTCATTTTGATAGCAAATGAAAACTTTTAGAAATGGAGGGATTTTATTTATTATTTGATTTATTAAAAGTTGTTCGCCTGCTCCTAAAGCATTGCCGAGGATTACGTACCCTCGTGCATTTTGCGGCATTTTTAAATCAGCGTGAGAAAGTGTTGAGTTATGGTATTCAACATGGTTGTTAAGGTCGTTTTTAGACTTTTCAAAATTTGCAATAGAGGACGGCTCTACCGCAACGCTACTGTTTGTCATGCATTAATCATATTATTTATTATTACGTAATTGGAGTGATTATAACTCATTGTTTTATAAAGTAAATAATACACAATGAGCACTGGCTTTGAACAGGCTAAACATTCTAAAACATAACATTCTAATTCTATTGAAGTTAGTAAGTTTAAGACTAATCAGAATTAAATATAAAAAATGTTCAATTATTAAAAAATAGTATTTTACAGGATGGAATTAACTGCTTAATTGCGAAAATGTGAATTGGCAATTTGGTGGTATGGGAAAGGAGTTAAGGAACGGATCTGTGGAATGCTAGATCGTGATACAATCGAAAAATGCATTAAAGCACTCTACAGCTTGCTATCAGACAAGCGAAAATAGTTTGAAAAGGCAGAAAATTGGAACAACGAGATAAATCATTGCCAATCTATTCGGTGTTGGCAAGCTTATTAGAAAAGTTAAAGAACAGTAATAATGTTGTCCTGCAAGCTGATCCCGGAGCTGGGAAGTCAACAGTCATTCCTCTTGAGTTATTAGAAGCAAATGTTTTAAAAGGCCAAAAAATTGTAATGCTTGAACCAAGACGAATGGCTGCAAAATCAATAGCCCGTTTTCTGTCTAAGCAACTTTCAGAAACAGTTGGTCAAACTGTCGGGTATCAGATAAAAAATGATACCAAGCTCTCGAACTCAACTAAGATAGAAATTGTTACTGAAGGGGTTTTACTCAGAAGGTTGCAAACTGATCCTGAATTAACTGATGTTGGAATTCTTATCTTTGACGAATTTCATGAACGATCTATCAATGCCGATTTATCTCTAATGCTTTCTCTAGAGTCACAACAAGTACTCAGAGAAGATTTGAAAATTCTAGTTATGTCAGCAACTTTTGATACTAGCTTTATATCTTCTTATTTGCATGGAGCACCAGTGATTAAATGCTCTGGAAGATCATTCCCTGTGACAGAAACTTATATGAAGCCTGTGAATAGCAGAATCGAAATTAATGTTCTAAAAGCAATTCAAAATGTTATTGATGACGAGGGAGATATTCTAGTTTTCTTGTCGGGTATTGGTGATATAAAGCGTTGTATAAACAAAGCTGAAGAGTTTTTTGGTAGCAGGGAAGATATAGATTTGCTACCCCTTCATGGCTCCCTTCCCACAGAACAACAAGATAAAGCTATAACAAAAACGTTTAAAAAGAAGATAATTTTCTCCACTAACATCGCGGAAACAAGTTTGACTATAGAAGGTGTGACTTGTGTTATTGATTCAGGCTTAGAAAAAGTACTCGCTTATGATCCATCTAGTGGCATGTCTAAACTTATGCTTTCCAAAATATCAAAGGCTTCGGCAGAGCAGAGAAAAGGCAGAGCTGGAAGGCTTAAAGAAGGTAAATGTATAAGATTATGGACTGAGACCGAACATGCCTCGCTTATCGACTATCAGCGAGAAGAAATTTTGGTTTCAGACCTTTCTGGAGTCGTGTTGGAGTTAGCTAACGCAGGTTTTCATAAATACAGCTCGATTAATTGGCTAACACCTCCCCCGGCCTCACATTTTGATTCAAGCCAGAGTTTACTAATTAAATTAGATCTTTTAGATGATGAAGGACGGGTCACTTCTTTAGGTAAAGTTGCCTCATCATTGCCAGTCCACCCTCGGTTAGCCAAAATATTGCTGTCAGCGAGAAATAGCTTTGAATCTCAGATTTCTTGTTATTTAGCAGCGATGTTACCTGAAAGAGATTTAATAAAAGATAGTCATAGTGTTGATATATTATTGAGATTAGAGGCTTTAATAGAAGCCATTCAAGGTAATGGCGTGCAAAGCGGATTAAACCAACAAGCTTTAAAGGTGGTTGGGCAAGATTTTAAAGTTTTACGTAATAACACACCTAAAGTCGATGAACAGTTTAAAGCAGAGGGTATACAGGACTCTGTGGGGTATTTATTGTTATCAGCTTTTCCTGATAGATTGGCAAAGCGCAGGGGCCTAAACAGTTGTCGATATAAATTAGCAAATGGTAAAGGAGTTACTTTACAAGAGTCAGACCCACTCACTTCATTTGAATATTTAGTAGTGATTGATAGCGATGCACAAAATAAAGAAGGAAGGGTCTATTCTGCTGCCCCCTTTGATATCAATATTCTATCTAAACACTTCTCAGAGCAAATAGTTACAGACACCGATTATGAAATTTCCTCTAGTAATAAGATATATGCACACCAACGAAAGAAGTATGGACAACTTATAATTGAAGAAGACAAAAGTAAAAATGTTCCGCAAGAGTTTATTCGTGACTCACTGGTTAAACTTATTCCCAAGGATTATAAAAGGATCTTAAACTGGACTCCAGAATGTGAAGATTGGCTTAATCGTGTTACTTGGCTAGGTGAAAAGCTAGATGGATTTCCTAATTTGAATATTGATTTTATAATGGAGGATGTTGCTCACTGGTTATTACCTTATTTGCCAAATATTCGCAGTTTTTCTGAATTGAAAAACATTAATTTGTTTCCATTACTTTCATCCATTTTAACCTATAGTGAGTCTAAATTACTTGACTCAGAAGCCCCAGAGTTTTACTTAACTCCGAGCAATAAAAATGTTCGAATTATATATTCAGCAGCGCAAGAACCCACAGTCTCAGTGATATTACAGGAGTTATTTGGTGAAGTTAGATCTCCAATGTTAGCGGGACGCACCATTCCATTACGTTTTGAATTGCTCTCACCTGCCAAAAGGCCAATTCAGATTACTACTGATCTGGAGAAATTCTGGAGTGGGTCTTACGTTGAAGTTGCAAAAGACATGCGTGCTAAATATCCTAAGCATAGATGGCCTGAAAAACCCCTTGAAGAAAAACCGGGAAGGTCAATAAAGCCGAAGTAACAATTTGTGCTTGTGTGAACCCTTGCTTACTAATTAAGTTGTTTAATTGTCAATGTGAGATCGTATTGATTTGTCAACATGGTAATATAAGGTGTCAACCAAAGGGTAATTAAGTGTCAACAAATGCTATGAGATTGAGTTGTCAACGAATGGTGAGCTTATTTAGATTTACCAATTGAATTTAATAGGTTTTTAATGCTGTCAACAAATTGTATAGTTCACATTGCAAATCACTTTTGGCCAGACGACCCTGCCAATAGCGTTGCCACCAATAGAGTAAAAAGCAGAATGTGATCACGCTTCCTTAATGTCACTTAATGTTAAACGTTGACCATGCAAATAACGAACATTTTTGGGCGTTTTACAAGCGACTAAACTACTATTACTTTAATGCTGACATTTTACAGAGTAAGGCTTACTACGCTAGTGTACATATGAGCAGTAAGGTAGCGAGCGTTTGTAACTAATTGAAGATGCAGCTAACAATCTAAAAGTGATAATAGAGGGAACATGCATGAAAGGCGTTATCTTTAGAGGGCTTGAGGCACTGGTTATTGAAAAATGTGGCATGGCAGCATGGGACGACTTACTTGAAAAAAATGCACCGGAGGGTCGTGTTTATATTTCTGCAGAAAGTTATCCAGATGAAGAAATAGTTGGTTTAGCACAAGATGTAGCCACTGCACTTTCTATGTCTATGCCAGAGGTATTAAAAGCCTTTGGAGAGTATTTATTTTCTCACTTAAAGGCACGTCATCCAAGCATTGTTGCTAACTTTAATTGTTTTGCTGATCTCATTATTAGTATTGATAAAGTAATTCATGTTGAAGTAGCTAAGCTTTATCATGAGCCTAATTTACCTGAAATTGACGCCCAAATTATTGAAGACGGGTTTATTTTAATGCGTTACAACTCTAAGCGACAGCTTTGTATGTGCGCCGAAGGGCTTATTTTTGGTGCTGCGGCTCATTATGGGGTTGATGCTAAACTTAATCATGCCCAGTGTATGCATGATGGGTTTGATTCGTGTTTAATTGAAATAAAATATGAGACTCCCCATGGCTGAAGACGACTACAATTATAAAAAAGCGTATTTGCGCGAAAAATCAGCCAGAGATCAATTAGAAACCCTACTAGAAGACAAAACACGGGCATTGTTTATTGTTAATCAAGAGCTGGAAGAAAAGCTCGAAACGGTTAAAAACCAACAAATAACCTTAATGCAAAGTGAAAAAATGGCTACTTTAGGCACGCTTTCTGCTGGGGTCGCTCATGAAATCAATAACCCGCTTGCTTACATAACCAGCAATGTAGAAAGTATAAAATTTATAAAGCCCGTGTTGGTTTCGTTAATGACGGCGGCTCAACAATTTGTAGATAAATCGATTTCAGTATCGCAGTTAGAGTCTATTTTAGTTCAGCTCAATCAAGAGAACGATTTAAGCTTTATTGTGGACGATATTGATGACTTAGTTGATGATACCCAAGAGGGATTAGAACGTATCGCTCATATTGTTAGTAACCTTGTCGACTTTGCAAGCCTAAAAGACAACGTAACTGCAATGGTAGATATTACAGAATCACTCAATGGCACGCTAAAACTACTCGACAACCAGTTGGGAGCATGTGCTATAGAGTTACACATTGAAAAGTTACCTCTAACACGGTGTAATATATCATCTATGAAACAAATGTTTGTAAACTTATTAATTAATGCCAAACACGCCTGCGACGATTTGCGCGATCAGCAAGGAAAAATAAGTGTTAAGCTGTTTGCCAATGAAAACAATATTTACATAGAGGTGGCAGATAACGGCTGTGGAATGGACGCTGATACACTTAAACAAATGTTCGATCCCTTCTTTACCACTAAACCCGTAGGCCAAGGCACTGGTATGGGAATGGCTATAGTTTACAATGTACTTAAAGAGCACAATGGCACTATAGAGGTTGAAAGTAAAGTGGGTATGGGGTCTTTAATACGTTGTGTAATACCTATTGCTACATAACTTTGTAAGCTTAAAGTTTTAAAATGTAGGCATGACTACAAAGTGTGTTGTGGCTATTGAGCGTAGGTATAAGTATTTTAACTCGATACTTCTTGTCCGCCGTGTTGCTCTGCTAAATCATCAAGTTCGGCAACGGTATAATCAAATCCGCTTTCATCATATTCGTAGCTTACTTTAACGCTGTCGCCGCCATTAAAAAGACGTGTTTTTACGTCATTGACTGGCCAATCTTTTAATTCGTGTAAAAAGCGGTTGGCTACTTGTGATGACTCAAACCGGTAACTAATCTCTGTTTTCATAAATAATAATACCCTGATAATTTTACCCCCGTAGTTTGTTGATTTTTACCAAGGAGTCAAGTTATCTACTTTAAAAGGGCAATAAATTATGACTTTATAGATACTTATCGGTCATAGTAATCTAAATTGGAGTGTTAACAGTATAAAGCTTGTTTAAAAAACAATAACCATATAACAATAACGGAGTAGGCAATGAAACATTTAGTGACCTTAGTTGGGCTTATCGCTTTTTTAATGGTGGTACTACCGGGACCTCTTTATAAATTTAATATGGTTGAGCTAGGTACTGCCTTTGCTGGTTTTAGATTAGGCGTTTATGTTGGTGGGGCAGCATTAGCCTTATTATTAGTTCAAGTGCTATTCATGCGTAAAACAGTGAGCCTAACCAGTGCAGTGGTCACGGTTATTTTTGCAGCTGTTGCGATTGCAATGCCGATTAACATGATGAATACAGCAAAAAGTGTTCCGCCAATTCATGATATTTCTACCGATTTAATTAACCCACCTAAGTTTGTTGCGGTTGTGCCTTTACGTGCTGATGCACCTAACCCTGTTGCTTACGCGGGTGAAGAAACGGCAGCGCAGCAACGTGAAGCGTACCCAGAACTAAAACCGCTCGAGTACAACCAAACCCAAACAGAGCTGGTGGCAGCAATTACTAAAGCCATGGAAAACCTTGGTTGGGAACTGGTTAATAGTGATGTTAATAATGGCATTGTTGAAGCAACAGACACCACGACCTGGTTTGGCTTTAAAGACGATGTTGTGGTTCGTATTAACGATAAAGGCAGTAAGCGTGTGGTCGATATACGCAGTAAATCACGCATTGGTAAAAGTGATTTAGGTAAAAATGCACAGCGTATTAAAACACTGATTGACGAGTTAAATGCCGTTGTTGTGGAATAATTGATAACAGAAAAACAGCCCTGCACTTTATGGGGCTATTTGCAGTTGCACATGATCAGCTTATGTTCATAGCTGACAGTGCATACTGTGGATGATTTTTAATAAACTATGGAGTTATTATGAAAACAGTCGGATATGCAGCAAAAAGCCAAGGTTCTGAGCTTACAGAGTTTTCTTTTGAGCGCCGCGATTTACGAAATAACGATGTAGCAATAGAAATTTTATATTGTGGTGTGTGCCATTCAGACTTACACGCAGTGCGTAACGACTGGGGGGGTAGTAATTACCCATTAGTTCCTGGGCACGAAATTGTAGGTAAAGTAATATCAGTCGGTAGTGATGTAAAAAAATACAAACAAGGCGATACCGTTGCCGTAGGGTGTATGGTTGACTCCTGCCAAAGCTGTGACCAATGTGATAATCACGAAGAGCAATTTTGTCGTGAAGGCATGGTCAGTACTTACAGCGGAACCGATAGAGTTAACGGCGAAATGACTCAAGGTGGTTACTCTAAACACGTTGTAGTACGCGAAGAGTTTGTATTATCAGTGCCTGAAAACTTAGAATTATCGCGCGTGGCGCCGTTACTTTGCGCCGGTATTACTACTTATTCACCGTTACATAAATGGGGTGTAAAAACAGGTAGCCGTGTTGCAGTGGTAGGCCTTGGTGGATTAGGTCATATGGCGGTTAAAAATGCAGTAGCAATGGGTGCAACCGTTACTGTTATTGGTCGTACAGAGTCTAAAAAAGAAGATGCAATAAAGCTCGGCGCACAGCATTATTTAGTATCAAACAATGATGATGAAATGAAAAATGCGCAGTCAGCGTTTGATGTCATTATTGATACCGTGCCTGTAAAGCATGACTTATCAATTTACACACCACTACTTGATATCGATGGTACCTTGGTTATTGTTGGCCAAGTAGGCCCAGTAGATGAGCTAAACACAGTTCCTCTTTTAATGGGTCGTCGTCGTGTGGCTGGTTCGTTAATTGGCGGCATTGCAGAAACACAGCAAATGCTTGATTTTTGTGGTGAGCACAACGTACTGCCAGAGTGTGAAATGATCAACATAGACGAAATTAACACCGCTTATGAGCGTATGGAACGCTCTGATGTGCGATACCGTTTTGTTATTGATATGTCATCTATTAGCGTTTAATACGCTAAAGAGTAAAATGTAAAAAGAGCCGCTTAGCGGCTCTTTTTGTTTTTATTAACAAGGCTGTGCCTGTTTAGTTTTGTTGCCGCTAATTTGTATATAACTAAGCAGCCACATTAACAGCCCACCTAAAAATAAAGCCGCAGCAACATAGCCTGTTTGATTTGGCGCTGCTCCTTTTGCAATAGCAATGCCGCCAACCCAAGGGCCAATAGCATTTGCAATATTAAACGCACACTGCACTAATGCCCCAATCATGGCGTGGCCGTCAGGTGATACATCCATTAATAGCGTTTGCACTAAGGTTGATAGCCCTAAGCTGCAGCCAATAAAAAATATAACCGCATACAGCAGATAAATATTATAGCTGGCACTTACATATGCAAATGCAAAAACAATGGTAGAGGCAAGCGTAAATCCGGTGGTTTTTATCGCTGATTTATCGGCAGCTTTACCTAGTACGTAATTACCGAGCGTAGAGCCAATACCAAACATCACCATAGCAATTGAAATTGTATAGGGCGCGCTCTGAGTGACCTCTAAGATCGTATCGGCCACATAGGTATAAATACAAAATACGCCACCAAAGCCAATAATAACAATCCCTAATATTGACCAAACCAGTTTGTTTTTTAGCACCCCTAATTCGTTGAGTAAGTTAGAGGTATGGGTGTTTTTAACATTGGGCACCACGTTATACACAAAAATAAAGGCAATAAACGCCAACACCCCAGCCGCAGCGAGGCAATAACGCCAACTAAGATTTTGCCCAACCAATGTCACCACCGGCACACCAACGATAGTGGCTATGGTTAAGCCCATAAACACTTTTGACATAAAGCTAGCGCGTTTTCCTTGCGGTGCTATATCAGAGGCCAGTAATAACGCGGCACCAAAATAAGCGCCATGGGGAAGGCCACTTAAAAACCTAAACAGCACCAGTTGTTCTAACGAGGTCGCTAATGCACTTAAACTGTTTGAAATACACATTAAGCTTAAAAATAATAATAGCGCTCGTCGTTTTCGCATATTTGCCGTTGCCAACATTAAAATGGGTGCGCCAACCACCACCCCAAGAGCATAAGCACTAATAGCATAACCACTTTGTGACGGGGTACTGCCAAAAGCCTCACTAATTAATGGCAACATAGGCATCATAGAAAATTCAGATAACCCCAAAATAAAAGTACCCAACGCCAGCACAATTAAAATAGCGGTTCTATTGGGCTGACCCGACGGCGATGTAGTATCAACGGCCATATAAAATCCTTGAAGATAATAAATAAAATTTAATAACAAACTAAACGCCAGTGCGTTTAAAAATAAAGCACACACGCTTATTTAGTTGAATGTGGAAATGAGGAGTAAAGAGGCGTGCATTTTAAATTAAAAGCTCTCTTTCGTCATGGACTAAACCATAATTTAAGATGAATAAAATTTAACTTAAGCCAACCAAAGGATGGTTAAGTAAGTTCAGCAAAGTATTAACGCAATCAAAAATAAGCAGTGTTAAATTTAAAATGTAATGTTAACTTGACTTTTTGTAAGGCATGAATGATATTTGTAAAGTAAACATTACTTTTAAAAACAGGATAAAGCCAATGAAAGCAGAATTAAATTTAAAACAACGCCAAATTAAAAATACCAGTTACCTAGCTAAATGGACCTTAATATGGCTTTTTACTTTAGCTATTTGCAGCTTTGGCCCCACTTTAATCTGGGATCGTTCAGCGCTAATTAGTGGCTTTTTTATTATTATAAATTTGGCTGCTGGCGTAGGGATGATTTTAGCCAACAAGCGCTATTTGCAAGGCATGGATGAATTAATGCAAAAAATACATCTCAGTGCCATGGGGTTTACCTTAGGTGCAGTGTTAGTAGGCGGGCTGGCATACACCAATTTACAATTGAGTGGTTTAATTGATTTTAAAGCGCAAATACCCGACTTAATGTTTTTAATGGGGGCGGTGTATTTAATTAGTGTGTATGTGCTTAATAAACACTATTGCGCAGGTGATGAATGAAAAATAGATTAAAAGTGTTAAGAGCCGAGCATAATTTCACTCAAGCAAAGTTGGCCGAGCTGTTGGATGTATCGCGCCAAACGATTAATGCCATTGAAAAGGGCAAGTTCGATCCCAGCTTGCCACTGGCTTTTAAGGCCGCAAGGTTGTTTAAACTTAAAATAGAAGACATTTTTGATGACGAACAGGGTTAAAAATTAACAAAGTGCGACAATATGTCGCGCTTTTTAACTTGCCGCAGCACGTATAATTTACCCACAAAATTTTTGTGGTAAATCAATAATGACTGATAAAAAAAATCCCCTAACCTCCTGTTTAGTATCGCCTTTGGCACTTGTTATAAGTGGCGTACTATCGCCTGTTGCCTTTGCAGATGACGCCTCAATTGAAGTGATTGAAGTACACGGTCAAGCACAAAACAAACACCTATCGTTAGGTTCATCTGAATCGTTATTAACTGATTTAGGTGTGGACTTTTCAGCCGCCGGTGGCATGGCTAACTTACCTGTTTTAAATGGTTTAATGGGCGATAGAGTGGCGGTACTGGTCGATGGAGCGCAAATCACCGCCGCCTGTGCCAATCAAATGAACCCGCCACTGTCGTATATTTCAGCCAATCAAATTAGTAGCTACAAAGTGGTTGCAGGTATTTCTCCGGTAAGCGCGGGAGGCGATAATATTGCAGGGGTGATCGCGGTTAATTCTATTTCACCTCAGTACAGTGAAAGCAAGCAACTTGGCTGGCACTCTGGCTACGTATCAGCCCAATACAATACGCTAGATAACGCCAAAAAGGTAGGCGCGGGCATGCGCATTGCCAGCGACGTATTCAGTTTTAATTATCAAGGTGCGTTTAGCGATGCTAACAGTTATGAAGATGGTAACGGCGATTTAGTGCTCGATACCCTGTACCGCGCGCAAAACCATAGTTTAAGTGCTGCCATGCGCGATGATAAGCAACAATTAGTTGTTAAGCTAAGCCATCAAAAAATACCCTATCAAGGCTTTGCTAACCAATATATGGATATGACAGATAACACCAGCTATGGCGCTGTTGCCCAGTATAAGCGTGCTTTTACAAACAGTGAGCTTGAAGCGCAGTTAAATTGGCATAGCGTAAAGCATGAAATGGGCTTTTTCAGCGCAGAAAAAACCGGAAAAATGCCAATGAAAACCGACGCCGAAGATATAAGCACTCAGTTAAAATGGCGATTAGCGCTTGATAACAACAGCCAGTTATTACTCGCCCAAGAGTACCATTATATGAATATTGATGATTGGTGGCCTGCGGTTGAAGGCTCAATGATGATGGGGCCAAATGACTACAACAATATTAATAACGGCCGGCGTCAGCGTATTGCCCTGCTTGCTGAATATGAAAGCCAACTAAATACTCGCTGGTGGTTAAATGCAGGCGTTCGATTTGAAAATGTAATAACCAATACCGACGATGTACAAGCATACAACGCAGGTATGGCCGCTATGAGTGCGATGACCATGGCGATGCCAAGCGATGCAATGGCCGCTAAAGAGTTTAATGGTCAGAACAAAAAACAAACAGACAACCTAGTCGATGCAAACGTGCTGATTAACTATCAACTAAGCAATAATGACGAGTTACAAATTGGTTTAGCTCGTAAAAATCGCGCACCTAATTTATACGAACGTTACAGTTGGGGGGTGGGAAATATGGCCACCACCATGATAGGTTGGTACGGCGATGGTAATGGCTATATTGGTAACATTGCCCTTAAACCTGAAACCGCACATACGCTTAGCACTACGTATACCCGTATGGCTAAAGACGACAGCTGGCGTATCAGTGCTAATGCGTGGGTGAGCGATGTAAATGATTATATTGACGTCAACAGAGTAAGAAGCTTTAACCGCACAGCGCTTGCTGCCAATACTCGTAATGTACTTATGTTTAATAACGTAGATGCCACGCTTTATGGAGTAAAGCTAGATGCGGTTACTACTCTGCACGAGTCTAAGCAGTATGGTAGTTGGTCGTTAAAAGCTAACATTACCAATACCCGTGGTAAGCGCGACGATACCAATCAGCCGCTTTATCAAATTAAGCCACTGCAAACCCAATTTGCGATTAACCAGCAAATAGGCCGCTTTGAAAACGCACTCACGTGGCAGTGGGTCGATAGTAAAACCCGCGTAGATAGCAACCGCCTAGAAAACCAAACCGAGCAGTATCATTTACTTAATTTAAGCTCAAAAGCCAGTTGGGATGCATTGACCGTGAGTGTTGATATTACCAATCTGCTTGATGAGTATTATGAATTACCACTGGGCGGCGTAAGTATTGCTGAGTTTAAACAAGATTCAACGCAGGGATTTAACCAATTAGCAGGGCAGGGTCGTTCTATTAATTTGGCTATGAGTTACGCGTTTTAAGATGAGAGAGTAAGTTAGTGTGAGCTGTCAGATTCGATTTTTGGTTAATCGAATCTGACAGTTAATTACTATTAATTTTTTAATTCTGCTTGTGACAAAAATCTATAAACTGCGTTAGCAGCGGATTTTTGTATTTGTCTTTATGCATCACTAACCAAAACTGTCTTTGCATAGAGTGGTTTAAGTTAAGCTGCGTAACGCGGCCATCGTTTGCAGCGCACTGTGCCGCGAGTGACGATAAACACCCCAGCCCTAACCCTTCTGCAACGCTGTTGATCAATGCCTCTGTGGTATTGAGCTCAAAGCTTTGACTCCAATTATCGATATGCGTAGCAAGGTTTTGTAAAAAGAATGAGCGTGAGCCAGAGCCGGTCTCTCTTAATACCCATTGACTGTTTGCTAAGTCATTAAAACTAAGCTGTGGTTTTTTAGCTAAAGGGTGGGATGGCGGCGCAATAATACACATAGAGTCTTGACTAAACACGGTTGAGACTAAGTCACTTTGCTGGGCATGGCCTTCTATTAATGCAATGTCGAGTTCAAAGTCGCGCAGTTTTTGACAAATAAGCTCAGAATTTGAAATAAAAACCTGCTGAGAATAATGCTGCTGTTGTTGGCGAAATCCACTAAGTATAGAGGGCAACACATGATTACCAATGGTATCGCTGGCACCTATTTTTAACGTGCCACTGGCTGTTGCGTGGGACGAAAAAAGCGTATTAATATCATTTGCTCTGTGCAGTAATTCATCGGCCAAGGGCAGTAATTTTTGCCCTTCTTGATTTAAAATTAAGCGATGATTTACCCGGTCAAACAGTGGGTGGCCTAATTGTTTTTCAAGCTCGCTAAGAGACATACTGAGTGCCGCTTTAGACAAGTAAAGTCGCTCTGAGGCTGCGCTAAGCGTTGTATGCTGGGTAATACCTACAAACACTTTAAGTTGTTTAAGAGAAATATTCATGAGCTTGGTGTTTAGTTTTTCTGAACGTGTGTTCTATATAATTAGATTTAACTAAACAAAATGCAAGGTTAAACTTCTTTATAAGATAAACAGTGAGTGTGGAGTATAAACATGTTTAATTATATAAAAGCCAAAGTAATAACCGCACCCACCCCAATGGGGGGATTAGCATTAGGCATAGCCAGCCTTGGTTGGGCTTGGGAAAATATGTTCAATGTAAATGGCGCAGCGCAATACACTGGGGCGGCAATTGCAAGTGTATTATTATTAATACTTGGCTTAAAATTTTTACTGCACCCGCAATTACTAAAAGCCGACTTAGCGCACCCTGTTGTAGGCAGTGTGGTGCCTACTTTTGCTATGGCAACGTTGGTGGTATCTAATTCGTTAGGGCACGTTAATCCATTAGCAGGGGATGTGCTTTGGGTAGGCGCATTTTTATTGCATTTGGGATTTTTACTGAGCTTTATTATTCATCGTGTTCGTGAATTTAAAATTGAACACATGGTGCCAAGTTGGTTTGTCCCACCGGTGGGGATTATTGTTGCCGATGTCGCGTTCTCGGGTAATCCTGCACTGCTATTTTTAGCGCAAGGGGCACTTTATTTTGGCATGTTAATGTACGCAGTTATGCTGCCGATAATGATTTATCGGATAATATTTGCTGAGCAAATTCCTGATGCTGCACAGCCTACACTGGCTATTTTAGCGGCGCCAGCAAGTTTATCGTTAGCGGGGTATTTCACTGTGGTGACCCAACCGTCACCAGTGATTATTGGGGGGTTATTTGGTATTGCCATACTAATGACACTCATTATTTATACGGCATTTTTTAAATTACTACGCCGCAGGTTTTGCCCAGGGTTTGCTGCATTTACCTTTCCCATGGTCATTGGTGCTACAGCGTTATTTAAACTCGCGGATTGGATGCTAACGATGAACGTGGATATGCAGTTTATAAATCAAATACATTACTTAGCGATATTTGAGCTGCTAGTAGCAAGCGCTGTGGTTGGCTATGTAGCGATCCGTTATACGCATTATTTTAACCCTTTGGCTTCAAAGTGGCTTGAATATAAAACGAATAGGTAATTATCAGGTTTTTGTTTATTTAATTATTATTTTTGCGACAGTTAAAAAAGAGCCCAAAGGGCTCTCAACTGGGGGATTAATAAGGATTGATAGGGGAATAGAAGTTGTTGTTATTACCATTAATGCTCACGTCTAGTTGCATACCATTATGAGCGTGGCTAACCACATTGTAATTATCACCAGGTAGTAGCTTTATTCTATTAACATTTTGATAGTTAACAGCACTGCCACATTGCAATGTTACTCTTTGCGTATTAGCCGTTTCTTTAAAGATGTAAATTTCATTACTGCCGTCAACAACACCTGTACCAGAGGCATCGATGAACAGTGAGGTTGCCTCACTGGCTGCAATAGAAAAGTACTGATTGCTGTGATGGCCTAAAGACACGATGGCGCGCCCCATTCTGTCACGTTCTTGGAAGTGCGTATCGGTTAAGCTATTGTCTAAAACAGGCACATCAATAAAGCGACTGCTGAAGTTAAGTGTCTCATGGCAAAAGTCAGTGACTACTTCATCGGATACTGCACCAGCAACGCCATCTGGGTCGTACACGCTGTTTGCCATTAATGCCATGCCTGCAGACGTTCCGCCAACGACACCGCCCTTATCAAAAACGTGTTGCACAGCGGTTTGTACTTTTGTACCTTGCCATTGATTAAGATAATCAGATTGGTCACCGCCTGCAATCCATACAAATTCGGCACTGCGGATAGCCCAGTCAACATAGTCATCATTCGCTTTGTTGCGAGTATCAATGATCAGTGTTTCTACTGAGTCGGCATTCATTAAGTTCAGTAAATAATCGTTGTAGGCGTCAGTACCTGAGGTTCTAAGCACAACAACATCGGCACCGCTGCCAACATGGTTGGCAACGCGATTACTAAATGCTTGATCAACATCGCTGCCACCACCCATCAGTAATACAGCACCTTGATCAGCTGTTAATGTGCTGCATGAATCAGCACTGCCACCTTGTAAATATGCTTGTAATGAACCTGGTTTTGCAGGGCGAGAACTATAGCCACAATCATCGTTACCACTTCCGCCACCGGTGTTACTACCTTCACCAAAATTGACTGTTAGATCGTACCAACCTGTACCCGAGTAACGCGTTACTTTTACATAATAAGTACCCGTTGATTGCGCGTTATAACTGCCTGTTTCTGGCACATTACTGGTCGCCCCTTCGGCTAGGGCCGACCCCGTTTCTTGATATAATGCCCAGTCAAAGTCATCACGAGTATGATGATCAAGATTAACTTCAATAGGTCCGGTTTGCGTTAGTTCGAATCTAAACCAATCAGTATCATTTCGACTCAACGAGCCTGCAACGGCGGTATTACTACAAAGTGGGGAATTTGCATTGCTTTCAGTGTCGTTTGATTCAACCTCGTTTGTTAAACAAGCATTACTTGCAAACGAAAAAAACATGCACGCGGCTAGTGATCCATTAAGAATTGAGAGTTTTCTTTTCATTATTGTTACCTGAATTTTAATTACATAGAAGCCTTCCTACTGCGAGGCATTATTGCTTTTAAATTATTCAGGTTTTTTTATTCGTCGAACCATTCACTTAAATGATAGTTGACAGAACATTCTTGAGGAGCACTAGGAGTGATAATAAATAGTTTGTTCATTTATGCCTCCTAAGTGATTATTGGTGTGTTTCAGCATTGTTGCTGAATGTTCAATATTACAGTTAGGTGTTCAGTTTGCAACTATTTATTAACTTTTATTTTACTTTTTGTTCCAGGCTTTTGTTTTTATTGATTTATAAACATGTTTCATCGTTTATAGACTCTATTTGCTGTTCTTGAGCCAGTAATGCTAATTTTTCACGTTCAGCTTTAGACACATAAGCAGGTTTATTACTTTTATGTAATTTTGCATTTGCGCGCTTATCTTTGTTATTAAACTTTGTAATGATCTTTTTTCTGCGATTCATGATTAACCCCGTAATTTTAAGGTGCGCATTATACAGGCATCTTTAGTAAAGCTGTTAGATAAATATAGTGGCGGTTTTACGCTCTGTCGCAAAGCGTTGTTTGTTATTAAACAAGGGCGTTATAATTATGGTTCTTAGTTGTTAATTAAATGGGATTTGTTTTGAAAAAGTTAGCTTTAGCTAGTATCGCTTTATTGGCCTTTAATACTCATGCACAATTAAATAAAATTAATGACAGCGTGGCTGATTACGCTGTAAATACCTACCAAAGTGCGCAAGTACATACACTCACAAATTTGGTGTCTTTTCCAACGGTTAATAAAAGTGATGTTAGCGCACCACAAAATCCCGACTTTATTGGCTTTAAAGCGTTACTAAAAATGAAAGCGGCTGAGCTTGGTTTTGATTATCAAGATTTAGGTTACACCGTACTTATTGGTATGGGGCAACAAACTGATAAGGTAACCATAGTAACTCATGGCGATGTACAACCTGCTAATGCCAGCAAATGGAAGCAAAGCCCTTTTATTATTGACACCTCAGAGGCGGGTAAGTTGGTTGGTCGTGGTACCGAAGACGACAAAGGCGCTATTGCGACTGCAATGTACGCCATGAAGGCGATAAAAGATAAAGGCATAGCGCTTGATAACCGTATTGAATTAATGATTTACCTAGCGGAGGAGTCTGACTGGGGGCCGTTAACTGAGTTTATGAAAACTTATCAGCAACCAAAGTATGCGGTAACCATTGATGCCTCATACCCTGTAGTGGTTGCTGAAAAAGGCTGGAGCTTAATTGCGCCAACATTTGATGCAACATCACCACAAACAGGTGTGTATGTCAGTGAAGTAACCGGCGGCGCATTTGCCAGTCAAATCCCTGAAGATGCCAGTCTATTACTACATAACGCCAACGAAACATTAATTAATCAATTAAAAGCAAAAGCTAACATACTTAAGCAAGTTGAATTTAATTTTACAGAGCAAAATAACGCGCTTGCCATAAGTGTTAAAGGCATGTCGGCCCACTCATCTGAACCGGAATCAGGCGTTAACGCCATTGCTTATTTAGCTGAAATATTTAAAGACGTTGAGCTTGAAAACAACAGTGATGGCCAGCTCATTGATTTTGTTAATCAGCTTATTGGTTTAGATATTCACGGTAAACAGTTTGGCGAAATTGCTTATGAACATGACTTTATGGGGCCAATGACCGTAGCGCCTACGGTTATTGAACGTGAGGGTAATGCGCTTACTTTAGCGGTCAATGCTCGCCGTCCGGTTGGTAAAGATGAGACGTTACTTAAACAACAAATTGATACTGCGCTTGCTAATTGGCAAACGGCTAATCAGGTTACGTTAGCTAACATTAAAACCACCATTGGTACGCCCATGCTTTTAGATAGCGCACCCCATGCGCAAAAGCTACTTGATATTTTTAAGCATTATACGGGTGATAAAAACGCTGATTTTGTTTCAATAGGGGGCGGTACAAATGCCAAGCTATTTGATAATGCCGTGTCGTTTGGCCCATCTATGCCGGGCAAACGCTACACCGGGCACTCAGAACATGAGTTTATTACCCTTGAGCAATTAGCACTTAATTTACGTATGTACACCGCAATGATGATAGAGCTGGGGAATATGTAATTTTGGATATATAACCTATATCTAATACGAAAAAACCGCCGTAACGGCGGTTTTTTTATAGCAACGGTGTGCTATTGAAAATCAACTTCTGGCAAGCATTCAAACCCTGGTTTTGCAAATAAGTAACCTTGCATTAGCTCAATACCTGCGTGTTTTAACCACTGATATTCTTCAACGGTTTCAATGCCTTCAGCCAGAGCTGTAACATTTAGCGCGCTAAACATGTTTAAACAGTGAGTTACGATTGCCTGGCGATTTTTATCTTTGTCGATATCTCTGATCAGCGCCATATCAAGCTTGATAATATCAGTTTGAAAATCGGCTAATAGGTTTAATCCAGAATAGCCTGAACCAAAGTCATCGGTGGCTGTTTTAAAGCCTAATTCTTGGTAATAGCTCACAACACGTTTTACATGTGCGCTGTCTTCTATTTTTTCGACTTCTGTAAATTCAAACATAATATTTGTTGTAGGGAAGTTATACTTTTTAGCGGCTTCTAGGGTGGTACGAATACAACGCTCTGGCTTGTAGATAGCGTTTGGTAAAAAGTTAATACTAAGCATCGAATCTACACCTAGCTTTGATGCAAGTGCAATCGCTTTAATTCTGCATAACTGATCAAACGTATAGCGGTTAGTATCGTTAACACGAGAAATAATAGAGTAGGCCGATTCATTATTTAAACCACGGACAAGTGCTTCATATCCAAAAATAGTATTATTTTGACAATTTACAATAGGCTGAAATGCCATGGTAAAGTCAAAATCTAGTTCATTCGAATCAGCGCAATTGCTACAAGAAACTTTTTCGCAATTTAGTGATTTATCATTCATTCATCGTACCCTTTGTTTTAACCTACAAAATAAGGTGTGGTTAAGCCTGCCCTTAATCCTAACAAAGTATTGATATTTTACATAATCTATTTAACTGTTTTTGTTTAACCTTTTTGTAACTCACTGCGATTAAACAGTGCCTTTATTTCTATGATTAATGAAAAAGTAGCAATAAGGTTATGGCTTTTTTACATGCGCATAACCTTACTTTTCATGAGCTTTAAGCGCTTTGCGCCTAGCTTAATACACTAGGTATTTACTTAAGTGTGGCGTTAAGCGAAATCTCAGTATTTAATAATTTTGAGATAGGGCAGCCTTTTTTGGTTTGTTCGCACAATGCTTGAAATTGCTCATTTGAAATATCTGCAATGGTTGCATTTACTTCAAGGGCAATGTGCGTCACGGCAAAGCCATCATCCACTTCATCTAAACTAACCACTGCTTCGGTGTTTATGTTCTCAGCGGTAAAGCCCGCTTCACCAAGTGCCAGCGATAAAGCCATACCAAAACAGGCACTATGTGCTGCACCCACTAATTCCTCAGGGTTTGAGCCTGGCTTATCTTCAAAGCGGGTATTAAACCCATACGGCTGGTTATCTAATGCGCCACTTTGCGTTGAGATATAACCTTTCCCTTTTTTAATATCACCAGACCATGTTGAACTTGCAGATTTTTTAATCGTCATTATGTTCTCCTTGTTGAGGGTGTAGGCTTTTTAGGTTAATTAGTCATACCGTGTAGTGTTTGCAATACGTTGTAAACACTACACGGTAAAACAGCTAAAAAGCGTTATTTACATAGATAGTTGCAAAATAGAAGCCAAATAATTTAATAAACAAGGTCCACGTTATGTTTGGGATTATTTATTATCCCGAATTTAGGTTATATCAGCTATTTGCAGGTGATAAGGCGGGGCGCTTTCACGGTTTTGAAACGCTAAAATAGCGTTGTTTTTAATTATTCCGTGTTCAATATTGATAGCGCGGCGAATGGTTTCGTCTTTTTGCCATTGCTCTGGACCGGCTAAAACAGTTGGCAAGTATACAATGAGCGCGGCAGAAATAGAGCGCGTTGCACTTTCCCATAAGTAGCTAGGGGTATGATCAACCGCGTAATAATCAGTGGTTTTATAGCTAAACATTGGGTGTTTAAATGTTGTTGGCTTTGCAAAAAAGAATCCCATTCCTTCATCACAACTTACATCTATTATAAGGCTATTGGGTTTTAAGCAATCGGCTTCAGATTCAATCACAAAATTGACGGGGTTTGCGGTTTCTTGGTAGGTGCCATTAACAATAATGTCAGCTTCGCTAATAAGCTCAGTAAGCGGGCGCTGCGACCCATCGTGCTCAACCACCATCATACGAGCTTCGCCTTCAATGCCTGGGCGTACTTTAACATAATGACAATCAAGTACTTCCTCACGCACTTCATGATCGGGGCGCTGTATACAAATTGTAATATCTCTAAAACCATGAGCTTTTAATGCATAAATAGCACCTCGGCTAACAGCGCCAAAACTAAAAATAATGGTTTTACGTTGATTACCGTAATGGCCATCAATGCCTTTTAGTTGCAGAGCATGTAACACCGCACAATAACCAGCCATTTCATTGTTTTTATAAAAAGTATGACGGCCCACATTCCCCTGTGGTGACCATACAAACATGTCTTCAAAGGCAATAAGAGTGAGCTTTCTATCAAGGGCAGCTTGGGTAATTGCTTGTTGTTGTACGCAATGTACATAGCCCCAAATTGTGCCGCCTTCTTTAAGTTCTTGTAAATCAGCAAGCACTGGTTTGGCAATAATGACGGTGCCTAATTGGGTTAAAATATCACTGCGGGTGGCAATGCCGCCTGTCAGTGCTGCAATTTCTTCGTCGCTCATATTAAATGCCGCGCCATAACCTTGCTCAAAAATCATTTTTTTTCTGAGTTTTTCAGGTATACGCATTAAATGCACAGGATGAATAGGGTAGCGTCTTTCATCTGTTTTACGTGATGTTCCAATTACGCCAATAGTTAATTCACTCATGCTATATCCTTGATTAAAGTATGCTGAGTTTATAAACGAATAATGCTACATCGCTAACAAACAAAGAGGGGTTTTACAGGCAAGCTCACGCCATGGCTGTAAAATAAGGCTTGGTAAAGGGTGTTCTTTTAATTAGCTGTGCTAGGTGTAATGAATGTTGAGCAGGCAGAGGGTAGAGTGTTAACTTGCATTGAATAACAAGTTGAAACGTTAACCACTATAACAGCTATGTAAGATATAAAGTGAGATTAAAGCGAATATGCGTGTATTGGTTTTTATAAGCGGCTATTT
Organism: Pseudoalteromonas sp. 23_GOM-1509m; assembly: GCF_000518425.1. Lineage (NCBI taxonomy): Bacteria > Pseudomonadati > Pseudomonadota > Gammaproteobacteria > Alteromonadales > Pseudoalteromonadaceae > Pseudoalteromonas > Pseudoalteromonas sp. 23_GOM-1509m. The sequence continues at coordinate 210,830 of NZ_KI912434.1, read as the reverse complement.
GCTGCGTTTGCACCGCTCTGAGCAATAAATAACGTTATCCCAATCTCGTTGCCACTTTTTACGCCACGCAAACGGCTTATTGCATACTGGGCAAATTTTTTGCGGTAAGTTAAGTTTTTTGTGCGCCATAATTAGGTGTTCTCTTTATTGCTGTTACTGCGAGTTTTGCGTTTTACACGGGTGATTTTTTGAGTCGGAGCTACGTGTTTTTTAAGAATTTTACCTATGGCGCGTTTTACATCGGGCCGCTCTCGGTATTGCCATAGCCGTTCGCGGGCTTCTTTTGAGGCGGTGGTTAAATCAAGCATCGGCTCAGGGTAGTCTTCACCTAGTTTAAAGTCGTTAAATAGCGCTTCCATGGGCGTTTGCTCCCAAGGTTGATGTAAATATTCAATGGGGAGCTTTTCAAGTTCAGGGCACCATTTTTTTATAAACGCACCGGTTGGGTCTTGATCCTCCGATTGCTTTATTGGGTTGTAATGACGAATGGTATTAATACCGGTGACAGAGGCTTGCATTTGAATTTGTGGGTAATGAATTCCCGGTTCAAAGTCTAAAAAGTAATTAGCCAGCGGAAAACTTGCCTGTTGCCAGCTGATGTTTAAATGATGCGTTACAAAGCTAACTAGCATAGCGCGCATTCTAAAATTAATATAACCGGTGGCTTTTAAACAGCGCATGCAGGCATCAATAATAGGAATACCAGTTTGCCCCTGTGCCCAGCGTTCAATATCGCTAGTAACCTGGGCGTCATCACGATACGGAAATGCATGGTAACCCGGATTTAGCGCTTTAAATTCCATGGTGCATTCGCTTTCAAACTTTTGCATAAAGTGGCAATGCCAATGCAAGCGTGATACAAACGCGGCAAGTGGGCGCTTCCACCCTTTTTTATCAGCAGAAGTGCTATGGTATGCGTCAATCGCCATTTTATACACTTGCCTCAGGCTGATATTCCCCCACGCTAAATAGGGCGATAACCTAGAGCAATGTGTACGGCTTAAGCTTGGGCTGGATATTCCTTTTTGATAACTCTTACCGCGTTCAGCAAAAAAGCTTTGCATTACTTCACGGGCAAGTCGAGGGCCCCCGTGCTGAAAATGTTCATTATCTTGCGTGTAGGCGCTCGGCAGTATAGGTGTTTGATAATCAGTAAGAGTAAGTGGTTTTATTTGCTTCCAATTAGGTATAGCAATAGGTGCTTGCATGGTTTGTTGCCAGCGCTCGTTCCAATTACTGCGATTTCTTTTGCCACGTATCACAGCCCCGGTTGGCGACTCTAACCAGTTAATGTGATGGTGTTGGCACCAGGCTTTAATTGCTATGTCACGCTCAAAGGTATTGTTTAGCCCTATTTCTTGGTGGCTAAAGAGGTTTGTGATTTCAAACTGCGAGTGAAGCGATTCAAGTAGGGTTTGCATATCTTCATTAAATATATATACGCGGCTGTTAAAGCGAGCCAACTGAGTGTTTAAGTCGCAAATAGATTGATATACAAAGCGCCAATGCCGCTCGTTGTAATGCACATCGTCAATTAGTAAAGGTTCGAAATTATAAATTAAGAGGGTAGGCAGGCCGTTACTAAACGCATTTTTTAAAGGCTGATGATCGCTTAGGCGTAAGTCACGTTTAAACCAGACTATGTTTATTTTTATGCGCATGGATTCAATGTATTATTTAAAAATGCTATGAAGTAATTATTTAACTTGTACGCAGCGTAGCGATTTTCCGATTTAGTTTTTTAAGATTAAAAGTGAGAAATCATGTTTTTAGATTTAACCGATAATAGCAACCACTCTGTTTATAGCTACTTAGTAGGCGGTATAAGCCCAAGACCGATTGCGTGGGTAAGCACGTTAAGTGGAGAGGGGGTTGCTAATATTGCGCCTTATTCGTTTTTTACTGTTGCTAGTTGTAACCCGCCGGTTTTAAGCGTAACGCAGGTAAACCCTCGCGATAATGCAAATAAAGATACGTTAAATAATTTACTCGCTACCAAAGAGTGCGTAGTTAATATTGTTAGCCATTCGCTTGTTGAACAAATGAACCAAAGCTGCGCTAACTATCCACGTGACGTGAGTGAGTTTGATGCTGCAAATATACAGCGTACCCCCAGCCAATTAGTCAGTGTGCCAAGTGTTGCTGCGTCAAAAGTGCGCTACGAATGTAAGTTGCGAGAGGTGATTACTATTTCAGATGAGCCAAGCGGTGGGCAAATGATGCTGTTAGATGTAGTGGGTATTTTCCTCGACGACACCGTTTTAGTGAACGGATATATTGATCCAACGCGTTTAGATGCGGTGGGTAAAATGGGCGGCGATTATTTTAGTACCACGAAAGACAAATTTGCATTAAAGCGCCCACAGTTATAAAGCAATGTTGGTAACCTATTATTCGGTTTGTGGTAAAAAGAATGCACTTATAGCACCTAAAAAACCAAGGGTACTGTAAAGTAAAATTAGCTCAGCGGTTGATAAAAAAGCCTCGAGTAAACCTATACTACCCAGAAGTAGTAATAACACCCCAATTACCGTGTTACTTACCGATACATAATCGGTGCGTTTATTGCCCTCAGCCATATCAACAAGGTAAGTTTTTCGCCCTAAACGCACGCCTTGGTGTGCAACTGAGAGTAAAAAATACAATATAGGCATAACCCACCAATTTAGCAGTAGTGCGCTATACCAAGTGGCAATAACAAATACGGCTAAGCCATTAAATGTGACTAATATAGCGCTAAGCACTAAAACACGCTGGCTAGATAAATCACTGAGCCTGCCCCAAATAGGCGCCGAGACTAAACTAGCAAAGCCAGAAACGGCAATAAAAGTGGCAAGCAGAGAAAATTCAAAAGACTGTTTACTGGCTAAAACTATATAAAAAGGGGCACTTAGAGCTGAGCATAAAAGTAGCGCACGGGTAACAACAAAATGGGCAAATTGTTTATCTTTATAAAGCAGCTTAAGTTTAGAAAACGCATGCAGCAAGCCATTTTCACCACCATCGGTTGCCCCTTTATATTCATTTATTTGGCTGTAAAAAAAAGCCGCGATCACCCACATTATTGCACCGAGTGCTAAGGCTATAATGACGGTGTTTTGATCTTTTTGTTGTGAAAAAAACCACATAAGCAAGCCAAACGTTAAGGTGGCAAAACCGGCAATACTGGCAGCTAAGCCACTAATATTACCGCGCTGTTGCTTAGGAATAACTTTTCCAAGCACATCTTTTGCGGCCACCGAGTTAAACCCTCTAGCTAAGCTAAATAAAATTAATAAACCAATAATGGCGTAACCCGCAAGCTTGCCCTCAAGTGTAAACGCGACACCAACCATAGCCAAAATACATAAAGACTGCACAATAGCGCCAATAACCCACACCCATTTACGAATAGGCAATTGGCGGATAAAGCCAGCAATGGCCAACTGCGGCAGTAGTGAACCCGACTCTCTAATAGGTACTAGCCAAGCAATAAAACTCGCTGGCACGTTTAAGCTTTGCATTAACCACGGCAGCGTTATTTTGGGGTTGAGTAGCGCATCAGCAAACTTACTAAACAGTTGGCTTAGCAGTAAAGTAATAAAATTACCGGGGACTTCTTGGCATGCGTTTTCGTCAATGGCCTTACACGCGCGAGCATCTTCTTCGTTATTTAAGCGTTTATAAATTTGCTCTTTTGTTAGTTTTTTCACTCTATTTTACCGCTGTATAAGTACAAATATCTATATATATTAAGATGATATGGTTAACATATCTACTTTACTCATTGTTTTTAAGTTCATATGGCAACCATTTTAGGAGTTTTTTAAATAATATGTCTTGCGCAATGGGCTTAGAAATATAGTCGTTCATTCCAACCTGTAAGCACTTAGCTTTATCGCCTACCATAGCGTTTGCTGTCATAGCAATAATAGTAATTGGGGGATTTTTACTTCCAGCTTCATTTACTCTTATATTGGTTGTGGCTTGGTAACCATCCATCACTGGCATTTGGCAATCCATTAAAATGAGTGAGTACGGGTTATGGGAAGTTGTTTGTTTTAAATATTCGAGCGCGTGCTGGCCATTTGCTGCAATATCAATGCTATTAATTCCTATTTTTTTAAGCGTGGTAGAGGCGACGATTTGATTAATGTTGTTATCTTCAACCAGTAAAATACGAATACTTTTGTCCCACACAATATCATCGCTCGACAAAGGCTGAGTGTCAGATAAATCCTCAGTAATGAGGCTGCTATTACTTTGCTGTTTATCGCTAAAGCAGGTCGATAGCATCTTAAAAAGATTTTGTGTGATTATGGGCTTTGTAACAATGGCTGAAAACCGAGGCGCTTGATATAAATCGCGCTGTTTATTTAGCTCACCCGTGGTCATTAAAACAACATGCGCAGCCATAAGATCTACTTCTTTATCAAGGGTTTTACTTAAGGTTAAAGCATCGCCGTCACTTAGCTGCATATCAATCATAATTAAATCAAAACAAAGGTTTTGTTTTTCGATATATTGCTGACATATTTGCACAGCCTGCTTTGCGGATGGGCTGATTACGGCTGTTGCTCCCCATTTAGTAAACTGCTTGTGTAAGATAGAAGATTGAGTTTGATTGCTGCACACAATTAAAATATTTAACGATGACATATCTACAGGGGGTAATACTTTTTGTGGGTTTTTACTGCGTTTTAGAACAACATTAAAGCTAAAGTTACTGCCCTTATTTTCTTTAGATTGTACCTGTATATCACCTTCCATTAGGTGGCATAACTTTTTAACAATCGCTAAGCCTAAGCCCGTGCCTCCATATTTTCGTGTTGTTGAAGAGTCAACTTGAGAGAATGATTTAAATAGCTTGGCTTGTTGGGCTGCAGAAATACCAATCCCAGAGTCTATTACTTGGCAGTTAAAACGCATTTGATTATTGTTAATCGGTGTGAGTTTAGCAATAACTTGCACTTCGCCTTTATGAGTAAATTTAAGTGCATTATTTACTAAGTTTGTTAAAATTTGTTTGAGGCGTCCGGCGTCACCAATGACAAAAGCGTATTCAAGATGCTCTATATCTAGCATTAACGGAATATTTTTACTGTGGGCATGAATTGCTATTGTTTCGATAAAATCGTCGAGCATGTTACAAAGGTTAAACTCTAACTCCTCAAGCTCAAGCTTACCGGCATCCACTTTTGAAAAGTCTAAAATATCGTTAATAATATTTAATAAGGAGTTTGCACTATTGAGTGCAATGCTTACCTGATGGTGTTGTTTTTCATTTAATGAGCTATCTAAAATCAAATTAAGCATGCCTAATACGCCATTCATAGGCGTGCGAATTTCATGACTCATTGCTGCTAAAAACTCGCTTTTGGCAATGTTAGCCTGTTCAGCCGCCGCTTTTGCTTCAATTAATAATTGATTCGCTGCTTTTTGCTCAGTGATATCTTGCTGAATTCCCACGTAAGCTGTGAGTTGTTGCTGCTCGTTAAAAACAGGCGAGATTTGTAGGCTATTCCAAAATTCCGTGCCATCTTTTTTATAATTTAGTATTTCTATACGTTGAGTTTTTAATGTTTTTATTGCATTAGTAATAATATCTATTGCGTTCTTATCGGTGTTTGGCCCTTGAAGTAAGCTGCAATTTATTCCTAGCATTTCCTCTTTACTATAGCCTGTTATTTTTTCAAATTCAGAGTTTAAAAAGACTAAAGGAAAGCCTTGCACACTCGCATCGGCTATAGAAATACCCACATTACACGATTCGATTGCCTGCGCTAATAAATCATTTTGCTCTTTTGCTTGTTTTAATGCTTTTTGAGAACGTTTTTGCTCAGTAATGTCAGTTACAGAGCCTGCCATTCTAATTGCTTTATTATGCTCATTGCGCAGTGCCATCCCTTTTACTGTAAAATAACGATAAGCGCCTGATTTAGTCTTTAATCTATAATCGTAATTAAAGGGAATGTTGCTAATTAAGTGATTTGCTATTTGCTTTTTATGCTTGGTTATATCATCAGGGTGAAGTAACTTATAAAGTGCATCAGCACAGTGAGGCAAAGCGTTTTTATCGTTTTCGTCGTAGCCAAGCAATACGCTAATACGGGGAGAAAAATATACTTCATTTTTAATAATATCCCAATCCCAAATGCCATCATTACTGCCTTTAACTGCCAGTTCGTAACGCGCTTCACTTTGCTTTATCGCTTCTTTTGAGGATTCTAAAAGCTTAAATGGGTTTAGTAGTAAGTGCCGACCAAATACAAACAGGAATAACGACGATAAAGCCATACTTACAATAATTGATATAGCAATATCGATTATGAAGCGAGTAGTTTTAGCAGCAATTAAATTGGCAGTAATGTAGTAGTTTAATGTTATATCTGTATTGCCAATGAGGTTTTGGCCAATACTGACATACTCGTCACCTTGATTTAAATTAGAATAAAAAACCCATGGGCCTGCTAAAGTCAGTCCATGACTTTCACGGTCAAAGTCGGTCGGTAGTAACTGGGTCATTGGCGTATTAAATTGCACCATAAGCACGCCCTCAGTAAAGTTATTATATTTTATAGGCACCGCAATGGTGAATAGGTCGGTATTGGTTGGCTTATTTAATATCACCGCCTTTTCTGTATGCTCTTCAAGTAAGCTATTTATCCATGGTTGCTCAATTATACTCAGCTCGTTAAGCGAAGGGTCGTTACTAAAAACCACCTCTTTTAGTACGTTTATAATCGTTATTTTTTCGGTGCTCCCCATTATTTTATATTGAAAAAGGTAATCTTGGAGTAGCGCTTTTGAGGTGTCTGACCCCATTATGGCGTTAGATAAAATAGGTTGACGAGCAAGGTCATTAAGAATTTGTGTTCTTGTTTCTAAAAATAGTGTGAGGTAGCTGGTGGTGAGTTTAGATTCAATCTCAAGACTTTTACTTTGCAAATCATAGATAGCTGTATTTGCGCGATGACCAACAAACAGTAAAGAAATAGTCACTGATAATATTAAGCTCAATGCTAAAAAAGTATAAAAAGCATTATTTGTTGAGAGCTTAAATTTTTTATTTATTAATGCTCGCATTACTCAACATTGCCTATTGGGTTTTCGATAATGTGTATTTTTCCATCTGGCTGATAATTTGCCATGCATAAATCGTCAAAACCAAGCGCTTCGTGGGCATCAATATTATTAGCTGACCACACAGCAAAAGGACGTTGGTATTGTTTTATTAAGCCATTAACTGGCATGGTTAAGTTCTCAAGTGCATGTTTAATTTTTGCTCTGTTGTGCTCTGTATTATCGGTTAAAGTTATTTGTGATATGCCCTGTAACAATAGTTTTGTTAAGTCGTAGGCATGAATAAATCCAGCCGGAGAAATTAACTCAGTGGATGCTACAGGGGTAGGCTTGAGGGATAAGCTTTGTGCTATAACATTTTTAGTTAAAGCGGTTTGCGGCGTTTTTAAAAATGAAAAACAGCTTTGTATAAAATGTAAGCTCAAGTTTGATTTTATGGCTTGCTCAACGTTGGCAAAAAAATCCCCACCCGTTATTCCCCAATGACTAACAATAGGAAGGCGTTCATTTTTGGCAAAACTTGCCATCGCATTTATAAATACAGCCCCCTCAATGGCATTTCCAACAAATAAAATACACTCTGCAGGTGTATTTTTTATTTGATGCAGCATTAATTTGGCGTTATTTATTTTTGTGTTCCAGTTAAACCATTCTACTTGTGGTTTTATATCACCAAAGGCCTCAAGCATGGTGTTGTTGTTTGATTTTCCCCATGGCGTGTCTTCTAAAAGTAAGAGCGGATTTTTGCAATTTAGAGTTTGCGTTGCAAATTGGGCCATTCTATAACCGGCTTTTGTATCATCTACCGAGAGCCTAAATACCCAGTTGTCATCGCTAGGGTAGCGCGTAATAGACCCTCCGGCAGCCCAAGGCAGTAATAGTAATAGTTTGTTTTTATTGATGAACTCTCTGTTTTTTATATATGGCGGGGAGTGCAATCCACCAATAAAAACCAGTGCATTGGGGTCTTTTAGAAACTGCTGCATGTGCAATAAGCTGCGATTCGAATTACCTCGGTTGTCTTTTTCAATCAGTGTCAGCTGATAATCTTGTACGTTATTATTAATCTCAGCTAAAGCAGTCAGCACCCCCATCTTCATTGCATAGGCCGATTCGTAATGGTTTGAATAATCTGAGTCATGGTAGAGCGTTAATGTTTTTACATCTTCGCTGCGTGCACTTAAAGGAAGTGCTGCAATATAAAGTACACTTAAGAGGAGTACACAAACCAAAGATTGCATAATAAACTTTATGTTAGTAATTTTTATTAAAGTTAGTCTATTTTGGCGTGTTTTCCTGTTTTAAAAGGAAGTTATTTAATTTTTTATAAAAATATAAAACTGAAATATGATTCAGTATTTTTTTATTAATGGGCATAAAAAAGCCAGCTAAGCAGCTGGCTTCTTGAACTGTTTTGACTTTTAGTTAAAGTCTTGGGCAGTGTGGCGCTCTGCCATTTGTTCTTCTTCTGGGCCCCACGTACGATTAACGCGACGACCTCGTTTTACGCCAGGGCGTGCAGCCACTTGTTTAGCCCAGCGCATAACGTGAGTGTAAGAAGCCACATCTAAAAACTCTGCCGCGTCGTATAGGTCACCTAAAACCAGTGAGCCATACCACGGCCAAATAGCAATGTCGGCAATTGAATATTCACTGCCTGCCATGTATTCATTGTCACTTAAATGGCGGTTTAGTACATCAAGCTGGCGCTTAGTTTCCATGGTAAAACGGTCAATCGGGTATTGCATTTTACTCGGTGCATAACTGTAAAAGTGGCCAAACCCACCGCCTAAGTAAGGTGCTGAGCCCATTTGCCAAAATAGCCAGTTACGACACTCTGTTTTTGCTTTAAGATCGTTAGGAATAAAGGCATCAAATTTTTCGCCTAAGTATTGTAAAATAGCACCTGACTCAAATATGCGTGTTGGCGGTGTGGTTGAATGATCCATCAGCGCGGGTATTTTTGAGTTCGGGTTTATATCAACAAAGTCAGAGCCAAACTGATCGCCTTCACCAATATTAATTAAATACGCATCGTATTCGGCATCGGTTAAGCCAAGCTCTAAAAGCTCTTCAAACATAATACTAACTTTTTGGCCATTGGGTGTTGCCAGCGAATAAAGCTGAAATGGATGTTCGCCAATCGGTAATGTTTTGTCATGAGTAGCGCCTGCAATGGGGCGATTTATACTAGCAAATTTACCACCACTTTCACTGTCCCATGTCCATACTTTAGGCGGGATGTATTCGTTGTTTTCACTCATAAATAACCTCTATCTTTATTAAACGCGTGTTTCAGTTGTTGCTTGCTGATCTTTTAATTTATCTGCTTTTGCTAGTTTATAGCCTAAAAACAATCCACTTAATGCACCAAACAAATGGCTCTCAAACGAGATATGAAAACGCTGTGGTAATACGCCCCAGATAAAGCCGCTGTATAAAAATGCCACGATAACAGCGATAAAAATCGATTTAAATGAACGTCTTACAATGCCATAGCATAAAATAAAGCCCCACAAACCATAGATGACTCCGCTTAGACCCACATGAATATTACTGCGAGCAAACATCCAAACTAATAGACCACCTACTAAGGCGGTGAATATAAATACACTATAAAAGCGCTGTACGCTGTACTGGCAAATTAACCAGCTTAATACAGCAAATGGCAACATATTACTGGCAAAATGCCACCAGCTACCGTGTAAAAAGGGAGCACAAAGAATACCAACCAGCCCTTGAATACTTCTGGGATAAATACCTAAACCGTTTAAATTAATGCCTGGTAGGCTATTAATAAGCTGCAATACAAAACAAATAATAATAATGCTAAAAATAGCAAAGCGGGTACTGGTAATAAGTGAAAGCGTGTTTGGTTTAGTGGCCATAGTGTGATCCTAATTTACCGAAAGTGTTGCCAGTATAGGAATTGTATAAGGTAATGAAAAGCAATTAAAAAAGCACAGCATAAAATGCTGTGCTGATTTGAGTTGTTGGCTGCTATTAACCTAGTTTAGTTAATAGCTTTTTAGCCGCAAGTTCTGAGCTTGCTGGGTTTTGACCGGTGATCAATAAACCATCTTCTAGAGCAAGTACGCCCCAATCATCGGTTTTTTGGTAATCGCCACCTTTTTTGATAAGTTCGTCTTCAACTAAAAATGGAACAATGTCAGTAAGTTGTACAGCAGCTTCTTCGCTGTTAGTAAAGCCCGTTACTTTTTTACCGGCGACTAATGCATTGCCATCAGCGTCTTTAGCATTTAAAAATACCGCACTTGCATGACACACGCCAGCGACTGGCTTTTGCTCTTTAATAAAGCTTTCAATGAGCGATACAGAATCGGTGTTATCGACTAAATCCCATAAAGGGCCGTGACCACCAGGGTAGAATACGGCGTCGTAATCAGAAGAGTTTACTTCGCTTAAAACTTTGGTATTTGCCATCAGTGTTTGTGCACCACTGTCTGCATCGTAACGTTTGGTTGCCTCAGTTTGAAAATCAGCAAGTGTACTAGTTGGGTCAATCGGTGGCTGACCGCCGTTTGGAGAAGCCAATGTTACTTCAATACCTGCATCAACAAATGCGTAATAAGGGGCTGCAAATTCTTCTACCCAAAAACCAGTTTTTTCGCCTGTGTTACCAAGCTCTGCATGTGATGTAAGAACCATTAGTATTTTTTTAGCCATGTAAGGTATTCCTTATGATGATTTAAATTAATTAATCTTGCTTGGTAAATACTATATGCACTAAGAGAGCTTTAAACAACGATGATAAATTTAACTTAATTGATTCAATAATTGATACAATAAGAGGGTTGAAGTTAAAACCGCATTGGAGCACCTATGAAAGTCTCGTTTGAACAGTTAAAAAGCATGGTGGTATTTGCACAAATTGTAGAGCAGGGCAGCTTAACTGCAGCGGCAAAACAATTAGGGCTGACCCGTGCCGTAGCGAGTTATCACTTAAAAAAATTAGAAACACAGCTCGAAGTGACGCTACTTAACCGTTCTACCCGCACTATGGCGTTAACCGAAGCCGGAATGGCCTATTATGAGCGTTGCCGTGTTATTACAGAGCAAGCTAATGCCGCTAATCAGCAAATAGAAAATATAAAAAGTGAACCTCAAGGGCTATTAAAAATAAGTTGCCCAGTAAATGTAGGGATGCAGTTAATTGTACCGGCAATAAATACCTTTAAACGTCAGTACCCTAAAATTGATATAGATTTACAGCTCACAGATGACGTTGTGGATATTATTAAGCACGGGTTTGATTTTGCAATTAGAGGGATTGCACTGCGCGATTCGAACTTACAAGCCACTAAGCTCACTACTATGAGTACCTGTATTTGTGGTGCGCCCGATTATTTTGCGCATTTTGGTAAACCCACCACAGCCGATGAGTTGGCAAAGCATCAATGGGTGGTTTATCAATTAGGCAGTAAAACGCTGACCTTACAAAAAGAAGGAAAAAAGGTCGATATTACAATGCAAGGTAGTTTAAGCACCAATAACGCTGCTGCACGCACTGCGTTTGTAGAGGCGGGGCATGGTATTGGTCGTATTCCACTTTATGATGCATGGCCAAAAGTACAAGCGGGTTTGCTGCAAATTATACTCGATGATTATAAAAGCAAAGACATTGAGCTTTATGGGGTGTTCCCGCCTGGGGCGGCGGGCTCTAAAAAACTGCGTTTGTTTATTGATTATTTAAAAGCGTATTTTGTAAAGCAACATACCGCATTAGGTATGCTTAAATAATAGCGCTTAAAGCACTCGGTTAAACAAAGCAACGGCTTGTTGATACATGGTGATAGCAAGTGCTGCGTCGTACCGCTCGCCTTCATCACGCATAAAGGCATGTTGCGCGTTCACTTCTTGCCATTGGTAATTAATACCCGTACTAACCGCTTGTTGATAAATTTTGTCGCGACCTTGTTGTGGCACATGGGGGTCTTGTTTTCCCCAAATAAAGTGGATTTCACCTTGTATATCGGCCATACGTTCAAATGAATTATTCCCTTTTTGTGCGGGAAGAGTATCGCTATGAATATCAGTGGCATATAAGCAGAAAGCAGCTTTTATTGCGGGGTTTAATGCGGCCCTATACGCTAAATGCCCACCAATACAAACACCCATTGCACCCACAGAGCCAGTACAATAATCGTGTGTTTGTACAAAGTCGATTAACGCTTGGGTATCGCTGTCGTGAGATTCAAGCGGTTTTGCCCATTTATCATTATTGCCTTTATCTTTACCCGCATCATCATAAGCAAGCACTGTCCCGATAGGGTTAAGCTCATGAAATACTTCTGGCACAAGTACCACAAAACCATGACTTGCCAAAATAGCGGCGCTGCGAGCAATCGGTGCGGTTTGCTGAAAAATCTCAGAGTAAAAAATAATGGCTGGGAATTGCCCGTGAGCGTGTGGGCGATAAACCGTAGTGCGCATTAACCCCGTTGGGGTAGGCAAGTCAGCATGGTGGTGTTGGATGATCATAAAAGTGCTCAGTTAAATAATATATAAAATATATGGTAACTGAGCGCGATAAAATAAACACGCCTTAAAGTTTAAATACTTGCAGGCATGTTATTACAACTAGCATAGTAACTTACGGTTGCTGGCCAATCGGAAAAGATACCCATTACACCTACGTCTTGCGCTAACACATCAACCACAGTGAACATATCGCCATCGTTATCTATAACATCACTAATTGACTGATAATAATAACCGCCACCTTGATTTAGAGGGCCTGAGCGCTCAAGACTCCATGCAATGATATTAAGCCCCGCGGCTTTAGCGTCAATGGCATACTGTGAGGGGACAATATTACTGTTGTTATCTATGCTTAATAGCATCCATATGGGTGGCGCAATAATTTTAACGCCGTCGTTTACGAGCTCTGCCATAGATGGCTGCCATGTTGCAGCGTTGTTTGGATCAAACCCTGCATTGCTGTCGCGCCCATCTAAATAGACACTCTGCGCTGCAAATTCAGGATTAGTATTAATCCAATATTTTACGTCGGCTAAATTAAATGATTGCGGGTACACTCGCGAAGCGGGTACTTCCATTTGCGTGTATTCATCCAGCATTTTTTGTGCGTATTGCGTTTGGGTCATACCGTTAAAGGGCATACTCACTTGAGGTGATTTAAGCTCTGGGGTCATTTTTACTCCCAGCTCTTTAAAGAGTGCAATACTTTGTTTGTGGGTCATGAGTGTACCAGAGGTGGCGTATAAGTCAGTGCGCCAACTGGGTGTACCTTTCATGTAATCGCTAACATTGGTGGCACTGGTGTTTGCGCCATCCATCTTGCCCTCAAGGGTTAAAAATTCTGCCAAACTAATATCACTGGTACAACATTTAGCTGAAGCAGGCGTGCCACTGTTAGAGTTTGCTGGGGTAAATGGCTCACTGCATTTAGCAGCCAATGTTGGAATGGCTAAAATATTGGTGGTGGTGTGCAAGTCGCACTGAGAATGACGACATACTAGCTCTTTATCATTGGTAAAGGTTACATCGCATTCGACAACACCTGCTCCCATACGAGCGGCTGCAATATAAGATTCTTTAGTGTGTTCTGGGTATTGCATTGGAGCACCACGGTGACCAATTGAAAAATCAGTACGGTAAAAAGGACCTTCCTTGCACGATTCTAATTTTGTTTTTAGTGCGCTGCTAGCCATATCGTCAACTAGGTAGTCTGGGCGAGTACCTAGTTGAATATTAGTGCCTTGTACTACTTCAACAATAACCGGGGTAGGTACTTCAACAATTTCAACGTCAGTGTTGGTAACAACCACTTCTTTTTCGACTATTTTTACATCGTCATCACAGCCAGTAAGTGAGCTTAATAATAAAAAAGTTGTTAGAAAAGGTATGCGCTTCATTATTTGTCCTTAAAAATAAAAGTGGACGCTACCTTACTAATTTTTAATGACAATTTCACTACAGAGTGATTAATTTACTGGTTTAGCCATTATTTGGTTTACCACTAAGGCAACCAGCATCACTCCTGCGCCAATACTTAATCTAAGTAGGTCTGCGTCTCTATTCCAAATAAGCACATTAACAATAATACCGGCAGGAATAAGCAAGTTGTTCATCACCGCCAGCGCGCCAACATTAACAAGCGTCGCGCCTTTATTCCACATAAAGTAGCCTAAACCGGAGGCCACAATGCCTAAATAAATCAGTATGCCCCATTGAGTTGAGGTACTTGGTAATTTGTTAAGATCACCAAATAAGGCGTAACAGGCGCTTGCAACAATTAGTGCGCCAATAAAAAACCAACCAAATACGGTTTTATCATCGAGTTGTTTATTAAGCATTAATCGTTTGTAGGTTACTTGGCCGATGGCAAAACTAATATTAGCGCCTTGAACCAGTAGTAATCCGACTAAAAAGTTACTGTCTAAGTTTTCATAACGAATGGTAATAGCACCTAGTACGGCAATAAACGCAACGATAAAAAACTGCGGATTAAACTGTTTATTTAGCGCATCGTTTAAAAGCGTAATGTAAAGCGGGGTCATTACAGTAAATAACAGCACTTCTGGCACACTTAAAAACAAAAATGAGTGGTAATAAAAGCCATACATAACCCCCAGTTGCAGTGCGCCTATCAGCATGAGTTTACACGCAAGCGGGGTGGGGATTTTCTTTAAAAAAGGCAAAAATACTAACGCTGCTAAAGCAACACGAATTAACACACTAAACCATGCATCAACTTGGCCTGCTAAGTACACACCAATTAAACTAAACGAGAAGGCCCATAATAGAGTGACGGCAAATAAATAGCCCATGGTGTTGCTTGCTCCAAATTAAAAACGCGAGTGTATACTACACCGACTAACAAAGGGAGGGCTCAGCTAACTGAGCCCAATAATTAACTTATTGCTGTGAGCTTACAAATTGTTTTGCTTGTGCTTTAAGGTCTTCCAGTGCGGCTTTATTATAGTAGCGGTTATGGCTGATCACCCCTTGTAATGATTGCGTGTTACGCACATCAATTAATGGATTGCGCTGTAAAATAATAATATCTGCCACTTTACCAACTTCTAAAGAGGTAAATTGCTGGGTTTTATTTAAAAATGTTGGCCCCGCCACAGTCGCACTTTGCAGTATCTGTTGTGGAGTTAGGCCATAGTCACTAAAAAGAGCTAATTCTTGATGAAGCGACAGCCCAGGGTAAATATAAGAATTTAAAAAGCCTGCATCGGTGCCCGCAATAATAGGCACACCCGCCTCTTGTGCCCAAGGTAGCAGTTGAGCGGTTTGAACAAAGCGTTGTTTACGCTGTTTAATTTGTGTAGGAGTATCTTTGTTTGCGCGATCAACGCGCCACTGGTAGGTGTCTTTTAGGCCCTTACCTAAGTAATTTAAAAACTCGTCCTGCTGGTGGTTATCTTCGTCAATATAAGCCGTAACTTGGCCGCCAATTAAGGTTGGCACAACCGCGGTGTTGTTTTTGGCTAATAGACGGTATTTTTGCATTGCGGTGTCTTTATCTATGTTATTCATCACAATGGGTAAGGCGCTGCGGTAACTCAGTTCACCGGTTTTTACTTTAGCTGAAATTTCATCTTCGTTTTTAGCTGCCGCCTTAAGTAAATATGTCATATGTTCTATCGCGTCTAAACCCGCGCTAGATACATCAGTCACTAATAACGAAAACGGAATATGCCCTGATATTTTGTAACCACGTTTTTTAACTTCTTTTACTGCCTGTAAATAAAGCGCAGGGGTTAATGCGCTGTCAGTAATTTTAATAAAGTCGACATTCATCGCGTCTAGTTTATCAATAGCAGCATGCATTTCTTGGGGTGTTTCCACTTCAAGGTCGCCCGGCCAAATAGAGCCTTTACCTTCAAGCTTAGGGCCTGAGGTATAAATAGTGGGACCTATTAGTTCACCTTTGCTTATTTGCTCGCGCCAGCTTAGAACTGATTCACTTAAATCGGCGGCGGCATCGCGTACCGTTGTTACGCCGTAGGCCAAATATAAAGGCAGTAGCTGCTTATTTTCTTCAATTAATTGTTCGCCACCGCCAAAATGCACGTGCATATCCCAAAGGCCTGGCATAACAAAGCGCCCTTGTGCATCAATTTGCGTGGTGGCACTGTAGTTTAATTTAAGTGAGTTATCGCCGCGGGCAATAATTTTAGAGTCAGAAATGGCAATTGTTTGATTGGGGATCACCACTGCATTTTCGATATCAACAATATTCGCGTGGTTAATAATAATATCGGCATGTTGCTTTTCGTTAGCAAAACTCAATGTGCTTAGCAGCAATGAGAGAGGGAGGAGAAACGTGTATTTCATAAAGGCACCTTAATTTTTTATTAAGGTTAACATAGCCAAGTTATATTGTTTAAGTGTTTGAGTTAAATAGCGTTTTAAATAAGTTAAAAAAGCCCGCAAGCGGGCTTTTATTAACGATTAAAGTAATCGATTAGTCAACTAAACCACGGCGCTTAAGCAGGGCGTCAGTGGTTGGTTTTTGGCCTCTAAACTCAATGTAGCTTTGCATTAAGTCACGGCTATTACCTTTTGATAGGATCTCTTTACGGAACTTATCGCCATTTTCGCGCGTTAAGCCACCGTTGTTTTCCATGTGAGCAAACGCATCAGCGGCAAATACTTCAGTCCACAGGTAAGCGTAGTAACCTGCTGAGTAACCACCTGCAAACGTATGGCTAAAGTAGTTTGATTTATAACGCGGCGGAACAGGGTAGTAATCAATACCATGTGCCTTTAATGCGTCACTTTCAAACTGCTGTACGTCAGTTATTTTCTTATCAGAACCAAATGAGTGCCATTCCATATCCAGTAGTGCTGCGGCTAAATATTCAGTGGTACCAAAACCTTGGTTGAACTTTTGCGACTCAAGTACTTTATCAAGTAGTGCTTGAGGAATTGGCTCTCCAGTTTTGTAATGTTTAGCGTAGTTAGCAAGTACCGTTGGTTCAATCATCCAATCTTCGTGTGCTTGTGATGGAAATTCAACAAAGTCACGTGCTGTTGCAGTGCCTGCTAGGCTTGGGTATTTAACGTCAGAGAATAAACCGTGTGCCGCATGACCAAACTCGTGGAACATAGTTGATACTTCATCAAACGTCATGAGCGTTGGCTCGCCTTCAGCCGGCTTTGGAATGTTTTGTGCGTTGTAAATAACAGGTTTAGTGCCTTTTAAGCCGCTTTGGCTTACGTATGCACTCATCCATGCACCGCCACGCTTACCTTCACGTGCATATGGGTCCATGTAAAATAAACCAATTGCGCTGCCATCGGCGTTAAATACTTCAAATGCCATTACATCGTCGTGGTAAACCGGCAGGTCTTTACGCTCTTTAAAGGTAATACCGTAAAGTTTTTCCATAGCGAAGAACAGGCCGTTATGGATAACCGACTGCATTTCAAAATAAGGCTTAACTAAGGCTGGATCTAGGTCGTATTTTTCAGCGCGTACTTTTTCTGCGTAGAAAGACCAATCCCATGGTTTAAGTTCAAAGTTTTCACCCGAATCATTAATTACTTTTTGAATTGCTTGTGCTTCTGCTTGCGCTTTTTCAACGGCTTTTGGCGCTAAGTCATCTAAAATGCCGTACACGTTATCAGTAGTTTGCGCCATGCGTGAAGTCATTACATAAGAAGCCCAATCTTTAAAGCCTAACAGTTCTGCTTTTTGTGCGCGCAGGTTAGTTTCTTTAATAATGATAGGGCCATTTGTTTTAGCAGCACGATTGGTTGATGCTTTAAAAATTTGCTCACGTAGTTCGCGATTTTCAAGGCTTGCTAAAATAGGTTGTTGCGTGGTGTTCACTAAGGTGATCATGTAGCCATCTTTGCCTGCTTTTTTAGCAGCGGCTGCAAGACCGGCAATTTCACCTTCAGATAAACCCGCAAGTTTGCTTTTATCAGTAACCATAATGACGTCTTCTTTAAACGATTTTAATACGTTTTGAGAAAACTCAGTTGATAGTTTTGCAAGCTCTGCGTTGATTTCACGCATTTTTGCTTTTTCAGCATCGTTTAATTTTGCACCGGCTTTTACAAACTGTTTGTAGTAAAAATCGACTAGGCGTTGATCTTCAGCGCTTAACTTATCTTTATTGTCGTATACCGTTTGTACACGTTTAAACAATGCACCATTTAAATAAATGTCATCAGAGTGAGCCGAGAAAACTGGCGCCATTTTTTTATCAATACGTTGGTATTCATCGTTTGAAATAAGGCCTGATAGGTTATAAAACGCAGCTGATGCGCGGTTTAGTAGCTCGCCTGCCAGCTCCATTTCAACTAAGGTGTTTTCAAAAGTGGCTGGCGCTGGGTTGTTGGCAATTGCCAGTATTTCTGCATTGTGCTGTGCAATACCTGCATCAAATGCGGCTTCGTATTCAGTCGTACCAAACTTATCAAACTCAGGTGCCATGTATTGAAGTGGACTTGGTTTGAACAATACATTGCTTGCGTTAATGTCTTGAACTTGCGCTGCGGTTTCTTGTGTTGTTTCTTTAGTGCTCTCAGAAGAGCAGGCAGATAATAAAAGTGCACTAGCAATCGTAGTGGCAATCAGTGTTTTACGCATAATAACTCCATAGAAAAAATAGCCGAAATAGGCTTAGTGAGTCGAAAACACAGTTAACTTACCAAATTTTGACTTATATACAACAAAGTTTATCGATTTAAAGCAGGATTTAAACGCAAATTAGATTGCAAAAACAGCTTTAGTAGATAAAAGCAGCAGTAAACAGCTCAAATTACCCCAAGGTCAATGCAAGCATGTCGACACGAGACAATCACGGTTGTTTTACCGTCATTATTTTAAACAGACTGTTACTTATTTAATTTAACCACATGCTAGACTCACTCAATTATTAGCATTTACTGATTTACTAACTGCTAGCTTATTTTTATATGGAATAATCATGAATATAGAACAAATTAACGACATACTAGGTTTTGTGCTGTTTAGTTATAACGACGTACATATTACGGTTGCTAAAGTCATTCAAGTCCCACTGATTTTATTTACTATGTGGTTTGTGGTTACACGTATTGGTAAATTGATTAAGAAGTCATTACTTGCTCGAAAAATGAGCCCAGATGCAGTGCATTTATTTACGCGTTTTTATTTCATTTTAAGCATTGCGATTTTACTTTTTACCTCCCTTGAGGTGCTCAACATTCCACTAACCGCATTTGCCTTTGTATCGGGTGCCATTGCCATTGGTGTGGGGTTCGGTGCACAAAATATTATTAATAACTTTATTAGTGGCTGGATATTAATGTGGGAGCGGCCAATCCGCATTGGCGATTTTCTAGAAGTTGGCACTGCAAAAGGGGTGGTTGAAACTATTAACACTCGCTCTACCCGCATTCGCAGAAACGACGGGGTGCATATGTTGATCCCTAATAGCCAGTTATTAGAAAATACGGTTACAAACTGGACGCTCATTGATGGCAATGCGCGCTCATCCGTGAGCGTAGGCGTAGCTTATGGCTCTGATGTATTACTGGTTAAAAAGTTAATTCAGCAAGTATTAGATGAACATGAAGCTATACTCGTAACGCCCCAATCAACCGTGTTGTTTGATGACTTTGCCGACAGCTCGCTGGTCTTTAATGCTATTTTTTGGGTGTGCGCTGAATCTGAAACTCGATTAAGGCAAGTGCGCAGTGATATTCGCTTTAGTATTTATGAAGTGTTTGAACAACACGATGTGGTTATTGCATTTCCACAGCGAGATCTTCATATTGATGGTGAAATTGCACTCACACGTTCATTAGTGAAAAAGTAGTATTTAAAAAAGTGCCGCGTTATTTTGCTATATTTTTTAACAATTCATTGTAAGGACATATGTCCGCTTTTTGGTTGTTTAGTTGCTAAAAGTACACTAAAAGTCGGGATAGTGCGCTTAAGTGTTAAAAATAAGTTTATATTTTTAACACTCAGCATGCGGTAAATTAATTACAGCATGGTATAATCTCGCGCATTCAGTCAGCCTTATTTATGCCGTTTTTGTACTCTCGGTAATAAGGTCCGCGCCGCATAGAGCAAGTCGCGAAAAATTGACTGAATCCGTAATTATTTAATTGCGCAACACATCAACCGTTGAACAAGAGTGCACTAAAAAGGTTAACCCCGACATGAAAGCAATGAAAAGATCTACGTTAGCAACCCTTATCAATGCAACGTTGTTCTCTGCCGTAGCAGGTACTTCAATTTCAGCCCTAGCTGCTGAGCAAGAAACTACTGCTAAGAAGAACCAACTAGAAGTTATTCAAGTAACTGCTCGTAAACGAGTAGAAAACGCTCAAGAAGTACCTGTTGCTGTTTCAGCCCTGCAAGGCGACAGTTTAGATGCTTACAGCTCAGCTGGTATGGATATTCGTTTTATGAATGCGAAAATCCCAAGTTTATCTATTGAATCTTCATTTGGTCGTTCATTCCCACGCTTTTATGTACGTGGTTTAGGTAACACTGATTTCGATTTGAATGCTTCACAGCCTGTGTCACTTGTGGTTGATGAAATTGTACAAGAAAATGCTATTTTAAAAGGTTTTCCTGTATTTGACGTAGCGCGTGTTGAAGTGCTTCGTGGCCCACAAGGTACGTTGTTCGGCCGTAATACGCCAGCTGGTCTAGTTAAATTTGATACCGTTAAACCAAGTCAAGAATTTGAAGGTTATGGCTCTGTATCATACGGTAGCCGTGGCGCAGTTGATTTTGAAGGCGCAGTTGGTGGTTCATTAACAGACCGTTTATCAACGCGTGTTTCAGTACTTTGGCAAGACAAAGACGATTACATTGATAATCGTGCACCGGGCTTTGAACAAAAAGATGCCTTAGGTGGTTACACTGAACAAGCTGCACGTATTCAATTTTTATATGAAGGTGACGATTTCACTGGATTATTTAACTACCATGTCCGTGATTTAGATGGCTCTCCAATTGCCTTTCGTGCCAATACTATCAAGCCTGGCACTAATGACTTAGTTGATGATTTTGAAAATGATGTGGTTTACCACGATGCCGCATCGCGTGCGACGCAACAAGTGGAATCACAAGGTGCAAGCCTTAAACTTGAGTGGGACTTAGCTAACCACACAGTAACTTCAATCTCTGGTTGGGAAAGTGCAGAAATTTACTCTCGTGCTGACATTGATGGTGGTTACGGTGGATTCTCTATCAATGATGTTCCAGTAGCTATGGGTCCTGGTTTTATTCCTTTTTCTTCAGAAAGTGCTGATGGTATTCCAGACCAAGACCAATACACGCAAGAGTTACGTTTATCAAGCAACTTTGCTGGCGATGTAAATTACCAGGTGGGTGTTTTTTACTTCGACGAAGCATTAACGATTGAAAACTTTAGCTATGATACGGCTAATAATGGCGTATTAAATGGGTTTGTTAGCCAACAGCAAGACACTAAAGCATGGGCTGTGTTTGGCTCAGTTGATTACACCATTACTGATGATTTAAAAGTAACCGCGGGCCTTCGTTACTCTGACGATGAGAAAGAGTTCTCAGCAAACCGTACGCTTAGCCCTGTAGGTGGTGCTGCTACTTACATTGAAAAAAATGTAAGCGATGATCACGTAAGCTGGGATTTATCGGCTAACTACAAAGTCAATGATGACGTAAACTGGTATGGCCGCATTGCTAACAGTTTCCGTGCACCGAGTCTTCAAGGTCGTATCTTATTTGGTGATGAAGTAACCGTTGCTGATTCAGAGACTGTTACTTCGTTTGAAACAGGTATTAAATCTGATGTGTTAGATGGCCAAGGCCGTGTTAACGCAACGGTATTTTATTACACCATGGACGACCAACAGCTAACGGCTGTAGGTGGTGGTGCTAACTTTAACCGCTTATTAAATGCTGATAAAACAACTGGCTACGGTTTCGAAATTGATTCTGAGTGGGTGTTAACGGATGAGCTAAATGCCACGTTTAACTTAAGCTACAACAAAACCGAGCTTAAAGACAAAGATTTAGCCGTTGCTGTGTGTGCACAATGTACTGTTACTGATCCTACGTTCCAAGTACCAGGTGCATTTGGTCCTGAAGACCGTGCTATTTTAGATGGTAACAGCTTACCGCATGCTCCAGAGTGGATCTCTAACATCACACTTCGTTACACTAAAGAACTCGCTGAAGGTGAATTCTTCACTTACGCTGATGTGTCGTACCGCAGTGAAATTGACTTTTTCTTATATGAATCAGTTGAGTTTGAAGGTAAGCCACTAACAGAAGTAGGTCTACGTGCTGGTTATGCATGGGCACAAGGCGACTACGAATATGAAGTATCAGCATTCGTGCGTAACCTATTTGACGAGCAACAAGCAATTGGTGGTGTTGATTTCAACAACAACACAGCAATGGTTAACGAAGAGCGTTACATTGGTGCTGAATTTAAAGTTAACTTTTTCTAATCGATAAATTTAACGTTAAATTGTAATTATTGATAAAAGCCTGCCTAGTGCAGGCTTTTTTATTTTTGTAGAGCTGCTAAAGTAGCGCTCATATGTTTATTAAAGAGAAAAAGTAATGGCTGGATTTTGGAATTACCGTGTAATTTTTTGTGAAGCAACCAAAGATGAAGCGGCGCAATATCAAATACATGAAGTGGAATATAACCTAAATGGTAAAGTAACTAACTGGTCAGAAACGGGTGCAGCGCCGTTTGGTACTTCGTTAGATGAACTAAAAGATGATGCTGAGCGCTTAAAAACCGCATTTGAAAAACCCGTACTTAAAGTGATGCGCAAAGCCCGTGGTTACGAGTTAGTTGATGTAAACACCGGTGAAGACGCTTATGCTGAGCCGCCAGCAGGCTTGACTGAGTAACACACATTAATGAAAGGTGCTTAGGCACCTTTTTTAATATTCAGGGCATAGGCTAAACAGCTAAACTACAAGGAGAAGGTATGTCTATTGAAGCGGTATTATTTGATATGGATGGCACGTTAGTTGATTCTGAAAGTGTGCATTATATCTGTTGGAGCCAATTACTTGCGCCTTTTGGTGTGCGTTATGACGAAGATGATTTTTGTCAGCGCTTTTCTGGGCGCCCCACAATTGACGCTGCAAAGGAAATAAAACAAACCCATAACTTGTCTGTGAGTAGTCGCTATTTAGCGGATGAAAAATACCGTTTGTTTAAGGGTCTGTTGACCTTTGCAGATTTAAATTTGTTCAAGCTAGGGGCGATTTAATCGCGGCGCGAGGTTTGTAACCTAGTGGGCTAAGTCAAAGCCGAGCAACAAAGAGTTAATCGCCCCTAGGCAGAACCCTTCGGGCAACGCCTATTTGGCATTGATGCTGCGTTATCGCCTATTTATGGGGAGTAACCACACCACATAGGCTCTGCCTTGCCTAAATACCAAATAGTCTGCTGCAAATTTAACCTTGAAAGATCAACAGACCCTAGCAAACGTTAAAACCAATTTACCGCCTTTAATGCCTTATGCTGCAGATATTTTATTCGCGGTTAAAGAGCAAGGCTTAAAAATGGCGTTAGTAACAGGCAGCGCACGCCATGAAGCTGAGCCAATACTAAAAGGATTAGGGTTTTATGATTTATTTGATACGGTGGTTACAAAAGACGATGTAACCAATCCAAAGCCTGCCGGTGATCCCTATTTATTAGCACTTAAAAATATGCAGGTCGCTGCAAAAAATGCGATTGCCGTTGAAGATACTTTCACTGGCGTAACAGCAGCAAATAATGCAGCCTTAGCCGTTGTAGCGATTGCTAATAAGCACACCGAGCAGCACGACTTCAGTAAAGCAACACAGCAAATGGATAACCTTGAAGAATTTTGGCAATGGCTTCAATCTCAACTATAGTTTAAGCCATATTTAAATTTGCAAGGATGCAGTTATGGTTACTATTCAAAGATACCTATTTATTTTTTTAACGCTTTTTAGTGCGAGTTTATTAGCGCAATTGCCGCAGGTGCAACTCGCTGATGTTTATGATGAAACTAAGCATAACGATATTCGCCAATATTTGGTGAGTGAAAAGTTTGACGGCGTTAGAGCAATATGGACGGGGAAACAATTTGTTACCCGCCAAGGTAATCCAATTAATCCTCCTAAGTGGTTTACCGCCCCTTTGCCTGATGTTTGGTTAGATGGTGAATTATGGACCAAGCGGGGTCAATTTTCTGTTCTCAGTGGTATTGTTAGAACAAAAGTACCCGACGACTTACTCTGGCAAACAGTGACTTATCAAGTATTTGATATGCCAGATACAAGCACGCCTTTTCATCGTCGCTATCAAAATTACCTGTCACTCATTACTAAGTTAAATAGCTCACATATTAAGGCGGTTAAGCAATATCAATTTAGCGACAATCAGCAACTAAGTGATTGCTTTAATGAGGTCACCAAACAAGGCGGGGAGGGCGTTATGCTTCATTTAGCAGAGGCTAAGCATACGAGTGGTCGCTCTAGTGCATTGTTAAAACTCAAACCTTATTTGGATGCTGAAGCGCTAGTTATTGAATATTTACCAGGTAAAGGTAAATACACAGGTATGCTCGGGGCATTACGAGTGCAAACCAAGCAAGGCGTAACCTTTTCTATTGGCACGGGCTTTAGTGATGAAGAACGCAAGCGTCCGCCAGCCATTGGTTCAACAATCACTTATCGATACCACGGATACACTAAAAATGGTTTACCGCGTTTTGCTAGCTTTTTGCGAGAAAGACCCGAAAAATAAAGAGTGTAGGCCAATTCAGTATATATTTTTTAGCAATTATGCTAAATTGCGCGGCCTTTTTGGTAATGTTTGGTGATCTATGTTTGTTGGTTTTGATTATGGTAGTTCTAATTGTGCTATGGGTATTTTAAACGAAGAGCGTGTTAAGCTCATTCCTTTAGAGCAAGGCAAACATTATCTTCCATCAACTTTATACACACATCATAGCGCCTTAGTCGTTGATTTTGTTGCGCAGCATTTGCAGGGCTCAGAGCATGAGCATGCCTATAAAACCGCGCGCCAACCCTTGCTTAATACGCTCCCGCGAATTAAATCAGACCTAGACTTACAAGCCGGCGACGACACTCTATTTATTGGCCGAGAGGCGATTAGTGAATATGTGCAATTTCCTGAAGAAGGTTATTTTGTAAAATCCCCTAAATCATTTTTTGGCGCAACGGGCTTAAAGCAAGGGCAAATCAATTTTTTTGAAGATATTGCCACAGCAATGATTTTAAAAATAAAACAACGTGCTGAATTATCGTTAGGGTATACGCTGAGCCAAACTGTTATTGGTCGCCCAGTGAATTTTCAAGCGGTTGGCGGTGAGCAGTCAAACCAACAAGCTGTGGGCATTTTAACACGCGCAGCAAACCGAGCAGGCTTTAAAGATGTTGAGTTTTTATATGAGCCACTCGCCGCTGGTATTGATTATGAAAGTGATTTAAAGCAAGACCAAAAAGTATTGGTGATTGATATTGGCGGTGGTACCAGTGACTGCTCATTTGTACAAATGGGGCCAAGCTTTAGAGGAAATAGCCAGCGAGATGCAGACTTTTTAGCACATAGTGGTAAACGTGTTGGCGGAAACGATTTAGATATTGCTTTGAGCTACCATGGTTTAATGCCGTTACTCGGGCTTGGCAGTACGTTTAAATCAGGTTTACCGCTACCTAATCAACCATTTTGGCAAGCTTGTAAAATTAACGATGTGAATTTACAGAGCCAGTTTTATAGTGCTCAGCATTATCGTGAACTCAGTGCGCAGTTACGCGATGTCAGCGCCCCTGAACTTTACAAACGACTTATTCACTTACAGCAAAATAAGCAAGGTCACCAATTAGTTCAACAAGCTGAAGCGGCTAAAATTGCATTAACATCCGCAAATAGTTTTAATTGTGATTTAGCCTTTTTAGATAACTCATTAAGCAAAGATATTTCAGTCGCTGATTTAGCGCTTGCTGTTGACGATAGCATTAGCCACATTGTGACCTTGGCTAAACAGGCAATTACTGATGCCAATACCACTCCCGATGTGATTTATTTAACTGGGGGGAGTGCACAGTCTCCATTAATTAAAGCGGCGTTGAGTGAGCATTTAGGCAACATAAAAATGGTGAACGGTGATCACTTTGGTAGTGTAACTGCTGGCCTTACTAAATGGGCCAGCATGCTTTATAAGTAAGCTGCTATAGAGATATTTGTCGGGTTGCGAGGTATTTTTCGTAATCTGGCAATGTTCGCTCAAGCTCTATATCCATTAATGGTGAGCTAAGTAGCATATCGGCACTCACTTCATTACACGCCACAGGAATATTCCATACAGCAGCTAAACGTAGCAGAGCTTTAACATCGGGATCATGAGGTTGCGAGGCTAAAGGGTCCCAAAAAAAGACTAATACATGTATTTCATGCTCCGCTATTTTCGCCCCGAGTTGTTGATCGCCGCCCATAGGGCCACTTAATAATTGAATAACATCAAGCCCTGTTGTTTTCTCAATTAAATGCCCAGTAGTCCCTGTGCCATATAAAGTGTGTTTACTTAGAATGGCCTTATGTTTTTCGCACCATAACTTAAGCGCGGCTTTTTTTCCGTCATGTGCTACTAAGGCTATATTTTTTT
Source organism: Pseudoalteromonas sp. 23_GOM-1509m (assembly GCF_000518425.1). NCBI lineage: Bacteria > Pseudomonadati > Pseudomonadota > Gammaproteobacteria > Alteromonadales > Pseudoalteromonadaceae > Pseudoalteromonas > Pseudoalteromonas sp. 23_GOM-1509m. The sequence continues at coordinate 184,142 of NZ_KI912434.1, read as the reverse complement.
GCGCAGGTAGAGATTGTATTTTTTGATCCATGCTGATTCTTATTAGTTAGAGTAATAAATTGATAGCCAAGGCAATAAATACAATGCCTGTGAACCTATCAATCCAAAGCTGGCTATTTGGGTGATTTCTAAAAAATTGAGCTATTTTATCGCCGAAATAAATATACGTGCAGTCAATCGGAAAAGCAAAGATTGGATAAAGTAGCCCAAAAAATGCCAGCTGAAAGGTTGCAGATGACAAGCTAGGGTCAACAAATTGTGGGATAAAAGCAATAAAAAACAAAGCCACCTTAGGATTAAGCACTTCTGTCATCATGGCTTGAAACATGACATTTTTGTTTTTATTGGTTGTAACATGCGGTTTATCGCTTTGCTCACAAGATGGTGGCATAAACGTGCCTTTAAGCATCATAAAACCTAAGTAACATAAATAGGCTGCACCTGCATATTGTACGCTGGCATAGGCTGTTTCAGAGGCTTTTAAAATAGCACTTAAACCAACAACCGCAAAAAATGTATGTACTACGCCACCTAAAGCAAAGCCAAATGCACTTTGCATACCTGCTTTTCGCCCGTTAGCAAATGTTTGCGCCATTAAAAACGCGTTTGATGGCCCTGGCGCAACGGCCATTAAAAAGCTGGCGAGTAAAAATGAGAGCAAAAAGTCAGGGTTGATCATTAAATAGTACGAAAAAGAAGTGGTAAGTGATTTTATCAAGCAATGAGAAAAATAAAAAGCGGGCATATTGCCCGCTAAGTTGAGGATACTAAATTGTTATAAAACTAGCCGTTATGCTTTTAAACATAACGAAGTGCTAAATTTATTAAAAACTAACGGTGATATTATTTGAACACACCGTAGTGCTCAGCGCTTCACATACTTGATATGTATAGGTGCCGCCACCTTTAGTATTAATGCTGTCGGTGTAGACATTATTATTTGCAGTGGTAATGACTTTGCTACCATTGCGGTAGATATCAACTTGGCTTGTTGCTGCGCCATTCCAACTTAAATCAACAAATTTAGTGCCTTTTGATTTGTAACCTGAAGCGCTAAGAGAGATATCATCTACGCCTGGCTCGGGATCAACGCCACCCGTGCCGCCACCCGCACAGCCGTTTGCTGTAAGGTAAGCATCAGCGTCTGCCGCTTTTACAATACCATAGCCAAAGTAATCATCACGACCAGCAGCCCCTTGATCTTGCGCTGTTGCTTTTAACGCATCGCGAATTTCTGTGCCTGTACAGTCTCTATGGTTAGACCATACTAGCGCAGCAATACCTGAAACTGCAGGCGTTGCCATTGACGTTCCACTCATAAAACCATAATCAGTTGCGCCAATATTAATTGTCACGTTTGTACTAGCAACTAATGCGCTACGATCTTCAAATGCAGCGCCTACAGCAGGAATTGAAGTATCGTTGGTATCACCTAGTGTTGCGTATAACATGCCGGCTTCATTGTTGATAATAACCGCACCTAAACCGCCTGAGTTTTCACAGTTAGCAACTTTGTCATAAAATGAAATAACACCACGATCAATCATACATACTTTACCAGCGGCACCTGGATCAACTGTTTCGCCGGTCCCCATAAAGTAGGCACTCGCCGTGACTTGACCTGCATTTTCCATTGCTGATGAATTATATGCTGTGCCATCGGCTGACATACTCGCTGCTGTAGCCATACCTGCAGGGTAGGTTGATAGCGTATCAACACCACCGGCTGTTACTTCTACACAAATGGTTTCATCGTTTGTTGCACGTTTACCACGACCTGATGAACAACTTGGGAATTGTGAAAAATCAGCAATTTGATTATTGGCATCATTAGCACCAACCATCATAACTGACGGGTAGCCTGCAGGATAAGAACGTACGTTATTACCATCATTACCCGCGGCAGCAACAACAAGGCCGCCTGCATTGGTAAAGTTAGCAAACGCATTTGATTCTGTACTGTTTGAGCCGCCGCCCCCTAAGCTCATACTAATAATGTTCGCACCTGCTTGAGAACATAAATCTGCTGCTTGAGCCAAGTCAGATGAGTAACCCCAGCCTGATTCGTTAAATACTTTAATAATGTGCATTGCCACACCCGGTGCCATACCTACCACACCAAGGTTGTTGTCTGCAGCACCAATTGTACCGGCTACGTGAGTACCATGTGGGCCGCCATTATCAAACCAATTACCGGTGCCACTGTCGTTATCACCGGTGATGTTGCCCCAAATAAAGTCAGGGTTTGAGCTATCTAAGCCGGAATCGATAACACAGACTTTCATGCCTGCATTGGCATCAAAAGTTACTTGATCAACCTGTGATTGATAAACGGCATAAGGCGTAATTTGCTGCTGCATTGCATCGCCTACATCATCGTTAAATAATGACATAGGTACACGCTTATGATCTTCTTCAATGAGTTTAATATGTGGGTTGTTGAGTAGGCCTTTTAAGCTACTTAAATCTTGACCAGTAAATTTTGCGGCAATAAATCCATTACCATCTACTTTAATCTCACCACCTAGTTTTTTAGTAAGCGCTTTAACAACACCTTTTTTATTATTATCAACTTGAATGATGAAGCGATCGTTTGCAGCATGGGCAGTTCCGGCTGCAAAAATACCAGTAAGAACTAATGCTAAGGCGAGTTTATTCTTTTTCATATTATAATATCCTAGAATTAATTGGTTAACTTTCTGTTAACTTGAGCTAACATTAAAATAATAAAAAGCAAAAAACAAGGTGTTTTATCTATAAAAACGAAATTATTTAACTAAAAATTAATTATTTTTAAACAAAAAATATATGTTTTGTTTGGATTAGGGGCGGCTAATCAAGTAGCACCTGAATTAGCCAAAATGAGAGAAGTATTGAAAATGCGTTAGTGGCTAAGCATATTTAGCATAACGAAACAGTAAATAACAAAAAGGAATTAATAATAGAAAGTGCGTACCAATAAGCTCTGGGGTTGATAAGTTTAAGTATTGAGTAATAAAAACCAATAAGCTTGCTCCACTCATTTGCATTGCTCCCAAAAGAGCAGAGGCGGTGCCAGCTTGTTTAGGAAATAAACTCAAAGCACGCCCAGCGGCAGAGCCAAGTGTTAAAGCAAAACCAAATGCTGCAATGAACATAGGGATCATTAATGCCAATGGCGTTTTATATTGGCTTAATAACAACATAAGTAAGCCGGCACTCACTAGCACTAAAAGGCCTATTTTTAAGGCTCTTTTAGGTTGGCGTTTAATGTAAATAGGCATAATAAAACTAGCAAGAATACTAAGCACCGCATTGAGCGAGAACCAAAAGGTAAAGTCGGCTACGCTGCCACCTAATTCCGTAATGAGCCAACCAGGAGCCAGTGTTACAAACACCAATATGGCTGACATAGTGACCATACATAACAAGCTATTAAATAAAAATAATGGAGTTGAAATGATGGGGAAAAAGCGTCTTAAATCTAAAATATGCCCCTGGTAATGACTGTCTGCTGGTCGTGTTTCCCTAAACAAGAATAAGGTGACAATAAACCCCAGTAATGCAAAACCGGTTAAAAATAGAAAGTTCATTTGCCAACCAAACTGTACGGTTAGCCAAGCACCTAAAATGGGCGCTAATGCTGGAATAAAGCAAACGATACCGTTTAGATAGGTAATTATTTGGCCACTGCGTTCACTACCAAACTTATCTCTTACTATTGCAAAAGCGACAACAAAGGTAGCGCACGCGCCTAACCCTTGAATAGCACGAGCAAACATCAGTACTAAAAAGCTAGGAGCATAATATGCACCCAATGCCGCCAGTCCATACAAAGCGACCCCAGTTAAGGCAACGGGCTTTCTGCCAAAACGATCAGCGAGTGGACCTGCAATTAATTGCCCTAAACCAACAGTAAGCATAAAAATAGCCACCGTTTGCTGTACTTGCTTTTCGCTCACTGAGAATTGCTCTGCGATAGTGGGAAAGGCAGGCAGGTAAATATCAATGCCCATCGGACAAAAAATGACGAGTAACGCTAAGATAAGTAATAAAGTAAAATTGGGTTTAGCGGGCTGTGTATGCATCAGGTCTCCTTTTGTCGGTATTTTAAGTGGCGACTGATGAAAAAGAAAGGGCTTATGGCCGATGTATCAGCCAACTTACCTACTTTTAACCTTATTATGATTATTTTTGTTTAAGTATCACACTTCTTTAAACTGATCCGATGTGTTAATTTGCTTTTTAAGCAAAGACAATGGAAAAATAATAATGAGTAATGAGTCTGCATTAATAAAAACATGGCATAAATTTAAAAAGTGGCCATGCGGTAACTGGCTTTTCAGTAAAGCCGTGTGTTTCAAGGCACCTTATTTTGGCTCTATGAAACCCACTATTTTAGATTTAAAAGCAGGGCACTGTAGTGCAGTGGTTAAAAACACACGCCGTGTACATAATCATATTGGAACAATTCATGCGATTGCTCAATGTAATTTGGCTGAGCTGTGTGCGGGAGTGATGGTGGATGCGACGGTACCGTATAAAACACACCGCTGGATACCTAAAGGTATGACAGTACAATATTTAGCTAAAGTAGACACAGACGTTACCGCGATTGCTGAAATTGAGTTGCCTCATCAATGGATTGATAAAGAAGATTTAGTGGTGCCGGTAAAGCTTTATAATACCCGAAATGAGTTGGTGTTTACTGCAGATATAACCATGTACATCACAAAGAAGAAGTAATTGCTAAATTATATTTTTATATAAAGTATTAAAAACAATGGTTTAGTTTATTGACTAAACCATTTTTTGTTCAGGTTTAACTTTTTGCAGTAGACGACTTGTTTACAAACGAAAGGCCACTGTCTTCATTGTCAACAATGGCTTTTACATCGTTAACCGGTTTTGGTTTATCTTTAGCATGCTCAATGACTTCTTTTTCAAAGCGCTGCTTTAAACTACCTTCAATAATCGCACCGGCTTCTATGCTTAGTGTGTCATGAAAAATATCGCCAAGGACATGGGCATTATTTTCGATCTTCACTTCGCTTGCATTTAAAGAGCCTATGATTTTACCTTTAACAACAACGCTGCTAGCCTCAACAACGCCTTCAACAACACCGGAGGAGCCGATAACTAAATGCTCAGCTTTAATATCACCGTCAATACGTCCATCGAGTTGCACTTCACCTTGGCTAACTAAAGAGCCCGTAATACGCACATCGTTAGAAATAATTGAGGGAGTATGACTCACTCGCTTGATTGATGAGTCCGTTTTTGCTTGTTTATTTTTACCAAACACGAGAAAGCGCCTTTGTTATTTTTAGTGGATTGACATGCTTGTCGTCTATTAATACTTCATAGTGTAAATGAGTACTTGTACTTCTTCCGGTACTGCCCATTAAACCAATGACATCGTGCTTTGCAACAACTTGGCCTTTCTTAACATTAACTTTGTTTAAGTGACCAAAGCGCGTTACAACGCCATTTTTATGTTCTAATTCAATAAAGTTACCATAACCACCATTGCGGCCAGCTCGACGTACCGTTGCATCGGCAGGGGCAAAAATTTCTGTTTTATGCCAGCCAGCTAAATCAACGCCTTTATGAAATGCGCGTCTTTTATTCATGGGATCTTTTCGAAGCCCAAAGTTGCTCGAAATATAATATTTTGCGGCAGGTAAGGGTAATGTGTTCGGCAAGGCGGTTAAAAAGTTTTCTAGCTGATTTAAAACAAGCAACTTATCGGCAATTGCTAAAAATGTATTGGGTATTTTACTTTCATCAAGTATGTCCAGCGGGCCACCTTGCGCCGTTGTTTGTGCCGCTAAGGCGAGGTGCTGTGCAAGTGCATTTTCGAGACCTGTGTCTTGCAATATTTCTAAAATAGCGTCGTGGCGTTGATTAATTTGCGCAGCTAATAAGGTAAAATTAGTATCGTATTGTTCATTTAGTAAAGTATAGCGCTGCTCAAAACTGGTGGCGCTATTATGGGCATGTTTGTTTTGTGACTTGTCATCTTCGAGCGGCTCATGGAATTCGCTCTCACTCTCATTTATAGGGGAGGAGTCAAGCTCACCCTCTAATTTAATGGCGTCTTTGCTAATAGAAGCAGGCAATGATTCAATCATACCTTGTAATAAAGCTTGTTTTTGTTCTAGTTCAGCTAACTGTTCTTGTTGTAATGCATAGCGTTGCTGCTGCTGCTTTACTTTTTGTTGCCACTGCGCTTGCTTATCAAGTTGAGTTTGTTCGATATGAGATATTTGGTGTGTTTGCATATACACACGAATACTAGAGACACTCATCCACACAATAGCGGTGATAATAATAGCGAGTACAGAAACTTGTAACCATGGCGCCAAAACCACATGCTTTACTTCGCCATTTTGGCGAATAAGCAGCTGGCGAGCTGGGAAGTTTTTATGAAAAAAAGATTTTATGAATACAGGCATGTCACATATTTACTGGCTATTAACGGATTCAAGATAGCAATTTCAACTAAAAAAGCCAGAAAAAAATTGTAACTATGGCTTAATTAATAAAAAAGGGCGGCTTATTCGGCCACCCTTTTTTACTAGTTTATTGATTTTGCAATTATTTTGCTGGCAGTACCGTACTCTCCACGCAGCCGAAGCCAATACGTGCAAAACCTTCTTTTTCACACCAGCCACGCATTATCACGTTGTCGCCGTCTTCCAAGAAGCTACGCTGTTCGCCGTTGCTTAAGGTGATTTTTTCTTTACCACCACGAGAAAGCTCAAGTAATGAACCAGCTTCTTCATGAGTTGGGCCTGATTGCGTTCCAGAGCCCAGCATGTCACCTGGCATAAAGTTACAACCGTTTACCGTATGGTGAGTCACCATTTGTGCCACAGTCCAGTAAGAATGCTTAAAGCTAGATTTAGATACTTGTGTTGGATTGTAGCCTTCATCACGCATTTTTTGCGTTTGAATTTTAACATCCATTTGAATATCAAATGCGCCTTGATCACGGTTAGCCGTTGATTCTAAATATTCCAATGGTTGCGGATCATTTTCATCACGCGTCCAGCTTGTTCTAAATGGTGCAAGTGCTTCGGTAGTTACAATCCATGGTGACACGGTTGATGCAAAGTTTTTTGCTAAAAATGGACCAAGCGGTTGGTATTCCCATGCTTGTAAATCACGTGCTGACCAATCGTTGAAAACACAAAAGCCAAACACATGTTTTTCAGCATTTTCAATGGCAATAGCATCACCCAGCTCATTACCCTTACCCAAGTAAATACCCAGTTCAAGCTCGTAATCAAGACGCTTACACGGACCAAATGAAGGTACTTCTGCGTCTGGCGCTTTAGTTTGTCCTTTAGGGCGATGGAACTGCTGACCAGATACGCCAATAGATGACGAACGACCGTGATAACCAATCGGTACCCACTTGTAATTCGGTAGCAGTGGGTTATCAGGGCGGAATAAACTACCTACGGCCGTAGCATGATAAATCGAGGTGTAAAAGTCGGTGTAATCGCCAATGCGACACGGCAGAGCAAATTCAATCTCGCTTTGCGCAATAAGTGCGTGTGTAAGTTGTTCTTGATGCTCAGAACCTTCACGTAATGCTTTCGATAATGCTAAACGTAGGGCTGACCAATATTGCTCACCCAGACCCATAAACTCATTTAGTGTAGGTTTACTTGCTGCAGCAATGGCGACTTGAGCATCGCCACTAAAAATAGCGAGTTCATTTACTTTTGCTAAATCAATAACCTGATCGCCAATGGCAACCGCGCCTCGGAAAGCTTCGTTGCTATTTTTGCGACGTACTTCGGCAAAAGGTAGATTTTGGATAGGGAAGTCACATTGTGCATCATTTGCTGATGCAACCCAGCTAGTTAAATTTATATCATGGGTTTCGTTAATTAAACTCATTACATTTCCTTTGGTTTAGTTGGTCGCGCATATCAATTTATTAGATAAGAACATAGCACCAGCAAATTTTAAATATCTACTAGTTATATGGTGATGAAAAGCGCGATTTAAACACGCAAAGAGAGATAAGCTCTCTTAGTTACGATTAAACGACAAAAAGCAGCGAAATACGCTGCTTTTTAGAGTCATAATTTTAATTATAAAACGCCGCGGCGTTCTTGATCTCGCTCGATTGATTCGAACAGCGCTTGGAAGTTACCTTCACCAAAGCCACCATCGTCAACACGTTGAATCATCTCAATGAAGATAGGGCCAAATAAGTTTTTAGAGAAAATTTGCAATAAGTAGCAATCTTCGCTTTGGCTATCAACCAGGATTTGATGCTCACGAATCTTTTCTTTGTCTTCTTTAACCCATGGTACACGGTCAAAAATAGTATCGTAGTACTCAGGGATAATATCTAAAGTGGCGATAGTTGATTTATCTAACTTATCAAGTGAGCTCACTAAGTCGTCGGTTAAAAAGGCTAAATGCTGTACACCTGGGCCATTGTATTCGCCTAGGTATTCATCAATTTGGTTATTGTCGTTACCTTTACCTTCATTGATTGGAATAGAGAAAGTGCCACAAGGTGATTTTAATGCATAAGAGAGTAAGGCTGTTTTTTGGCCTTTAATATCAAAGTAGCGCACTTCGGTAAAACCAAACACGTCTTTATAAAAGTTAGCCCATGTTTCCATCGTGCCTTTATATACGTTATTGGTTAAGTGGTCGATACGTAAGAACCCTTTATCATTAACGACGTTTTGCTCAGCTAAATCTTCAAAGTCGTTTGCGTAGATAGAGCCTTTATCGCCAAACTGTTCAATAAAGTATATTAAGCTGTCGCCAATGCCGTAAATAGCAGGGTACGGTAAGTCTTTATTTGCTGCATCAGTAGCAGGCTTAGCGCCACGCTCAACCGCTGCTTCAAACGCCGCTTGAGCGTTCTCTACGCGCCAACCCATAGAACAAATTGCTGGGCCATGATTTTTAGCAAATTCAGCTGAAAAACCATCGCGTTCATTATTTAGTAAAAAATGAATATCGTTTTGGTTGTAATAAACAATGTCTTTACCTTTGAATTTTTTTAACTTTGAAAAACCAAAATCGGTAAACACTTTATCCATGTAATCGGCATCGGGTGTTGCGTACTCGGTAAATTCAATACCAACCAAACCTAAAGGGTTATTTACTTCACTCATTATAATTACTCCCGCAATTAAGCACTGCGATTATTAGTTATCGTATTGCCTGCATGATTAACCAGATTGGTGTTTTGGGGAAGAGGGTGTTGTTATTTAGTAAATAGCGCGTGTGTAAATTTTACGAGACGGTTATCAAAGTATGTTGGTTATTTACATACGAGCAGGTGAAAGTAAAAATTAGGTAGCGAGATAAAAGTACAGGTTTTCTTATTAAGTTTTTGATTATTAATAGTTTAATTTAATTTATTTATATGTGTTTTTAGTTTTTTTGCGCTAAAAAAAGTGCGGTTTTTGTATTTTATTATTTACACTTTTAATGAGTTTGGTTAGCTGCGATATATATAAAATCAAAGAGTATTGATGGTTTGCTGCTATAAACTCGTTTGTGCACAGTGATGAGGTATAAATAATAAACGGCTGAATGTAAAAATTGTGTGGTTTAATCTAGCGGCCATAAAAATACCCCCTGCAGTTAACTACAGGAGGTATTTGATATCATTTATCAAAGCTCATAATTATGCGTGTGATAAATCTAAATTATTGTGTTGGTGCGGTTTGTTCTAAACCTTGTTTTTCCCATATTTTAGCTTTAAAACTCATCAGTACTAAGATGATACCTACACCGATACTAAATAAGGCAATTTGTAGGTAAAGGTTCGGGATTTCTTCAACATTGTTAGGATCAAAGTTACCAGCAAGTAATCCTGAAATAACGTTACCGATAGAGTATGTAAGTACGAATACCCCCATCATTTGACCAGTAAAGCGGCGAGGCGATAACTTACTTACAGCGCTCAATGCAACTGGGCTTAAACAAAGCTCACCCACTGTGTGTAAGAAATACGTAGTAACAAGCCAATAAGGTGCTACTTTTAAGCCTTCAGCGGCATAGTGTGCTGCCATAAACATTACTAAAAAGCCTGAAGCCATAATAACGAGGCCCAACGCACATTTTACGCTGTAAGTAGGCGAGACCATTTTTTTAGATAAATTAATCCAAAAAGCGGCAAAGAATGGCGATAGCGCAATAATGAACAATGAATTTAGAGATTGGAACCAAGTCGTTGGAATTTCAAATGTGCCAACCAGACGGTCTGTATAGTCACGAGCAAACAGATTTAATGAAGAACCGGCTTGTTCAAAGCCAGACCAAAAACAGGCTGAAGCGACACAGACTAAAAATAGCGCCCACATTCTTTGTTTTTCAGCATCGGTTAGTTTGCCTTTGAAGTATATAAGGCCAAAGTAAACGAAAAAGATAACAGTAAATATAACTGCGGTGTACCCTGCAACAATCGATGGGTTAATGACAATAGCACCTGTCATCGCAGCAGCGGTAACACCGGCGGTCGCGATAACAAATGCTGCAATACCCCCCCATGCGCGCGAAGTACCTTTAGGACTTAATGGGTTAGCAGGTAAGGCGCTGTGATCTGGTAAGTTTTTAAGTGTGCGCTTGTATTGAATTAAACCAATACCCATACCAACAGCCGCGGCACCAAATGCCCAGTGCCAACCTACGTTTTCCATAAAGTAACCACACACGTAGTAACCAATTAAAGAACCTAAGTTAATACCCATGTAGTAAATAGCGAAACCACCATCACGGCGCTCATCTTCGTCAGTATAAAGCTGACCAACCATGGCACTGATATTAGGTTTAAGTAAACCAGTACCTGTTGCAACAAAGATCAAACCAATGAAAAATGAATATTCATGTGGCACGGCTAAAATAATATGGCCACACATGATAATAATACCGCCATACCATACTGCTTTTTGGCCACCAAACAATCTATCTGCTAACCAACCACCAGGTAAACCTAAAAAGTATACTGAACCTGTGTATAAGCCATAAATTGCAGCAGCAGAAGCAACGGTAAATCCTAGGCCTTCTTGTTGTAAACTTGCTGTCATAAATAATACGAGCATCGCTCGCATACCGTAGTAACTCATTCGTTCCCACATTTCTGTGAAAAACAGGGTTGAAAGTCCTTTAGGGTGACCAAACCAGCCACTGTCAGAATTTGAACTCATATTTACTTCCTAATTCATTATTGTTTTGATGACCTTGTGGTTTTTTATTTAGCTAAATTTTTACTCATAAAAAGTATAATAAATGCTCGATCATCAGTGTTTTTTATGCAGCTAAGGTAATGGTTTGCTAAACGCAGCTATACGTTTAGGTAAGAGTCACACCCTTATCCTAGTTACAATTGCGCCTAAGTATACATAGACCTTTGTGCGAGGGGAAGCGTTGAGCGCGCTATCATACATCGGTTATGTAATTGTTAAATACCAGTGTGTGAACCCCTATTTGCTGCAGTAAACACCTAAACTTATCAAAAAATATCTTTAACATCATAGGTAACATTGTCATACCAACGTTATCTTTAACACTGTTTAAATACAGCTTGAAAAATAAATAAAAGCTTTGTTTTACGGGTAGTTATAGCTACTAAATTTTTAATAATAGTTAACCTTTACTACTTTAATTTAATAATCACCACTTAGATTAAACATGAGCGAATATTGGCGTATGGACAGTAATGATTCGCTCATTGCAGCATATAATTTATACAAGGCCAGCTAGACTAAATTGAGTTGCAATAACCCCGACTTTTAGTGAACAGCCAAGCTTGAATTCGTTAAGTGCTTGAAAAAGCCCTCTAGTTAGTAAAAAAACATTTTTTCGTCCAAATTTCTTTACAATAAACTATGCTCGTAAACAGAGTTAGCGTATTATTCACGCCAACTAGTTTTTCCTTACCTGAGGGTGTATGCGTTTAGATATTCACTGTGCAGACCGAGTTGGTATTGCTCAAGAGATTCTTAATATTTTAGTTAGCTACAATGTTGACTTAAAAGGGATTGAAGTCGACTCAGTAAATTGTCGTATGTATGTGAGTTTTCCTGAGATTGAATTTGAACAATTTCAAAAAATCATGCCGTCTATTCGCTTAATCGATGGTGTACATGATGTACGCACAACCGCGTTTTTACCGTCTGAACGTGAGCACAACGAACTTAACACCTTATTAAGAGCACTTCCTGATGGCGTTATATCTATTGATGCTAAAGGGTGGGTACGCCTGTGTAACGACGCAGCCTGCAAAGATTTACAACTCACAGAAAAAGAAGTCACCGGTGCTAATATTAATAATTTGCTCAAAGGCTTTAACTTTACTCGCTGGTTAGAGGGCAAAGAAGTACTAGGGCAAACCACGCGTGTTGAAGTAGCTGGTGAAGATTTTATTGCAGATATTCTGCCTATTGCGGTCCCTCAGGGTAGTGAAGGCGATGTATTAGCGGGCGCGGTAATTAATATAAAATCGCAAAGCCGTTTAGGTCAGCAAGTGAGTGCTTTTAGGCGTTATGGCCAAGAAAGCTTTGCGACTATTCATAACTTTAGCACGGCGATGCGCCGTGTTGTTCGCGAAGCGCGAAAAATGGCGCAGCTTGAAGCCCCCATTCTTATTACGGGTGAAACGGGAACGGGTAAAGAATTACTAGCGCGAGCTTGTCACTATGCATCTAACCGCTCAGTAAAACCATTTATTGCTTTATCGTGTGCCTCGTTACCAGATGATGTTGCTGAGTCCGAACTATTCGGTTATGCAGGGTATGAAGAAAACGCAGCCCCTAAACGCGGTGTACTTGAACAAGCGGATGGTGGAACGGTATTTTTAGATGAAGTCGGTGAAATGTCGACGCAGCTACAAACTAAACTGCTACGTTTTTTACAAGACGGTACGTTTAGAAAAGTTGGCGACGAAAACGAAGTTAAAGTGAACGTACGTATTATTGCTGCCACGCAAAAAGATTTACCAGCAATGGTTCAAGAGGGCGTATTTAGAGAAGATTTATACTACCGAATTAATGTATTAACACTGGAAATTGCGCCGCTTAGAGATCGTAAAGCGGATGTTGGGCCACTTGCTGAACACTTTATTCAAAAATATGCGCAGCAAAATGGCCATACAGTCCCCGAGTTATCTGAAGAATGTTTAACGTTTTTACAAGATTACCCATGGCCTGGCAATGTACGCCAATTAGAAAACGCGATTTACCGTGCGGTATCGTTGTTAGAAGACAGTGAACTGCGCGTTGAACATTTACAGTTACCTACGTTTACCCATGATTTAGGCTATTTAGAGTCTGATTTTGAGGGCTCGCTTGATCAAGCGGTTAAGCGTTTTGAAGCCACCTTACTGCGTAAGCTTTATCCTGCCTATCCTAGCTCTCGTCAGTTAGCTAAACGCTTGGGACTAAGTCATACTGCTGTGGCTAATAAATTGCGTGATTACGGCATTAACCGCAAAACGGTTAAAGTTTAAAAATAGATACCCAAACATCCTCATTTAGTGATTGATTCCTTGGTTTAAAAACAACCAAAGGAGTCAATCGCTATGATACACTGATAAAAACTCAACTGGTAAGACCTCTACTGTGAACTTATATTTTAGACTGCTGCTGTTATTTTTTAAAATTAAACGTAATCGTGACTATCAATCGTTGTTAGATACGGTTGATATAGACTACAAAGCATTACCAAGTGACTGCGATATTAATTTGCATTTAACCAATTCGCGCTATTTAGCGATGATGGACTTGTCGCGTACCTGGATGACTGAACGGGTTGGTTTGCTTAAGCAAATAATGAAACGTCGTTGGTTCCCTATTGTTAATGCGACAGCCATTACCTACATCCGCGATATTAAGCCAATGCAACGTTTTACCATTAGTACGCGTTTGGTTGGCTGGGATCATAAATACTTTTACATTGAACAAAAGTTTCATTCAGAGCGTGGCTTACATGCCATTGCTTATGTGCGCGGCGTGTTTAAAAGTAAGAAAGGGGTGGTCAGTGTTGAGCATATGCTCGAGGTTGCAGGCTTTGACGGGGTTGCACCCATTTTACCGGCTGAAATAATTCACTGGAAAGAAATGCTTGAGCAAAAAAAAGTAAATAACTTACCTCGCTAAACACAGGCAAAAAAAAGGCCTAACGGCCTTTTTAACACACACATAAACGTTATTAAAACGAGTATTTAAGACCAAACATGGCAACAACAGGGTCAAGTGACACGGTTGATGTTAATGCTTTTGCGCCATTAGCATAAACAGTCGCATCAGTATCAATATCCATGATAGATACCATAGCGTGTAGGCCCCATTTTTCATCAATCTTGTAGTTAGCACCTACTTGAGCAACAAAACCAAATGAATCATCTAGTTTTACTTCTACATCGTTAGTTCCTAACGTTGCTTTAAGTGCTGCAGAAGGCTGTTCGTCAAAGAACGTCGTATAGTTAATTCCCACACCTACAAACGGACGAAGTGCATAGCTGCTATCTAAAAAGTGGTACTGTGCAACCAGTGATGGTGGTAAATGTTTAATATCAGCAATTTTATTACCAGCTAAACCACCAGTACCTTCTACATCATGAGAAAACGGCGTTGCTGCAATAAGCTCTAATACCCATTGGTCGTTAAATGCGTAATCTACAGTAATACCTAACTGAGTATCTGAGTCGCCTTTTAAGCCTAGAGTGGGTGCTTCGTTGATTTTTGAACCATCGTTATCTGGATTAACATTAATTGCGCCAACATTAACACTAAAGTTAGCGTGTGCTGCAGGAGAAAGAGCCAGTAAAGAAGTAAGTATTGCAATGCTTAGTTTAGTTTTCATGTTGTTCTCCGTGAACTACTGTGTGACTATTTGTTGATTGAGGCTATTATTGCTCGAGGTTAAAAATAAAAACCTGTTCTAGATCAAAGTTTCAAAAGCGGATGAGTAAAGAGCCTCTATTTATTGATTTAGATTAAACTTTTACTTAATTAGTGCTTAAAAATTATTGACTGATCACTTAAATACAAGCCGCAAACGAAGTATTCATAATATAATCAGCTAGTTTTGTTAAACTAAGGCTATGTTCACGGTTTAATAAAAGTAAGCGACCTCATGACTCCCTCTGGTCAACTATTTCTTCAAGGCTCCATTGCTAAAGCGCTGTTGAAATTAGGTATTCCTATTATCCTCATTAATATATTGCAGTCGGCTTATCAGCTTACGGATGCATTTTGGGTTGGGCGATTAGGAGCAACCCAAGTCGCTGCAGTGTCTATTAGTACCCCGATCACTTTTTTAGTCATTGCTATAGGCTCTGGGCTTGCAATGGCCGGTGCTATTTTATCGGCGCAATACATGGGCGCAGGTCAGCAAGATAAAGTGAACCATGTTGCAGCGCAAACGGTGTTAATGGTTGCATTTACCGCCTTAGTGTTAGGGCTACTTGGTTATGTACTTTCCCCATACTTTTTAAAACTGCTAGGCGTTGAGCAGGCGGTTTACAGTGATGCGCTTAAGTTTATGCATGTGTCCTTTATTGGCGTTATTTTTGTGTTTATTTACGCCATGTTCCAATCGCTAATGCGGGGCATTGGGCAAACTAAAGTACCTTTAATCATAGTTAGCACCACCGTGTTACTTAATTTTATTCTCGACCCCTTATTTATTTTTGGTTACGGCCGCTTTGAAGGGCTTGGCGTTATGGGCGCTGCGCTGGCGACTTTGGTTACACAAAGTTTAGCGGCGCTGGCGGGCATTATTATATTTTTACGCGGTCGCCATGGCATTCAATTACAGCTAAAAAGCTTCTATCCCGATTGGCAATATATGAAACGGGCTTTTTTCTTAGGAGCGCCTGGTTCTATTGAATTATCAACACGTGCTTTTGGCTTGATCATCATGTCATTTTTAGTGGCAAGCTTTGGAACCGTTACCATTGCGGCTTATGGCGTGGGCTCTAATATTTTGCAAATGGTGATGATCCCTGCCATGGGTTTATCAATGGCGGTATCAACCTTGGTGGGGCAAAATATGGGCGCCGGCAATATTAAACGGGCTGAGCAAATAACGAAGCTTGCCAGTATGTGGGGATTAATAGGCCTTTCTTTTGTTGGGGGCATTGCTTACTTGTATGCTGATACGCTGGTGGCATTTTTTATTCCCGAAGATAACAGTGTAATAAATAAAGGCGCGCAGTTTGTTCAAGTGATGTGTTTAAGCTGGGGGGGAATTGGTGTTCAGCTTTGTATTGTTGCTGCTTTTCGTGCCTCTGGGAATATGCTTAATGCCATGATTATCGCGTTATTATCACAATGCGTGGTGCAGTTTCCTGCCGCTTATATTCTTTCTAATCACACTTTGCTTGGCGATCAGGGAATATGGTATTCGTTTGCAATTACGAACATAACCATCGCACTGATAGCGTTCGCTTGGTTTATGCGTGGCGCATGGAAAAAAACCAGATTAACCAAAGAAGATAAACACATTGTGCAGGTGACACGAGAAACATTAATAGAAGAGGGCACACGTTAGCCTGTACTTTCATAATGCGGTCATAAAAAGTCGTTGTAATAAATACACTGCTAAAACGAGGTGTGTTTATTATGACAAAAGCTATCAACAAAAAAGTACCCGCGCCGTACTTAACTATTCCACAGTTAAAAACGCTCAGTCACTTACAAACGCTGATCCAATTTAAGTCAATTACGCCTAATTCCGCTGGTGGTATTGAGTGGCTGGCACATCAGCTAACTGATTTAGGTTTTAGCATTGAGCAGTTTAGTGCCCATAATGTCACTAATTTAATTGCTAAAATATCTTTTGGAGCAGGCCCTGTGGTGGCATTTTCTGGTCATATTGATGTGGTCCCTGCTGCGCAAGGTGGCTGGTTAGCTGATCCGTTTGATGGAAAAATAATTAATGATGCGATTTATGGGCGTGGTGCCGCCGATATGAAAGGAGGCATTGCAGCCATGCTTAGCGCAACGCAGTCGCTAATACATAGTGCGCAGCAAAAGCAGGGCACCTTGTATTGGTTGATCACCTCTGATGAAGAAGGTGAGGCAGAGCATGGCTCAGTGTTGATTGCGAAACGCCTAGCACAACAAGGTGTTGTGCTTGATGGCTGTATTGTTGGTGAGCCTACAAGTCATTTGCAAGTGGGCGACACCATAAAAAATGGCCGACGTGGCGCGCTGTCAGCACGTTTAACCATTCAAGGAAAAGCAGGACACGTGGCCTATCCTGAAAATACCATCAATGCTGCGCATATCAGCGCTGAAGTAGTGAATAGATTAACCCAAATTGATTGGCTTTTAGATGAGCCAAGCTCAAAAACAAGCTTGCAAGTTACCGGTATTAATATTGATAACGTGCTTGATAATTTAGTGCCTGCTCAATGTGATATTACGTTTAATATTCGCTACAGCCATGGGTATAAAAGTACAGATGTGAAACAGCTGGTACTTACTGCACTGAATGATTTAAACGAATATTTAACGTTGCAATGGGAGCGTCCATGTGAACCTTATTATACAAGCCATAGGGCAGAGCGCTGCTTACTCGCCCAGCTAGAGCAGGCAATATTTAACGTGACCGGAAGCTATCCAGTACTTAGTACCAGCGGCGGGACTTCAGATGGGCGGTTTTTTGCAAGTAAAAACACGCAAGTGATAGAGTGCGGGGTTTTAAACCAGACCATTCATCAAGTTAATGAACATGTGCCCATTAGCGACTTGTTACAAATAGAGAAAATATACACCCAACTATTAGTACATATATTTAGCCAGTCTAATAATCAGGGGATTTGATAAATATGAAATTGCCTAAGTTTAAGTATTTAAGTTTAAGCGCCCAAGCTTAGGCGCTTAAGTTAATATTTTAACGGCAAAACTCAGTTTATTGAGGCGGTGTCTTGCGCTCCCAAATAGCGTTTTGCTTTACTCGGTTTTACTTTCTCAAGGTCGACCAATACCAATCCATCAATACAATTATTAAATTGCGGATCAATACTAAAACTTAAAAACGTTACCCCATTTGGCTCACATAGCTCGGTGTATTGTTTAAATAGTGTGGGTACATGGGTGCCCATATTAGCCAGTATGTGTTTAAGTTCTACAAAGTCTTCTTTGATGTTGTTACCCATAAACAAATTAGTGCATTGAATCTGCTGCTCACGGGTATGACGAAAAGCATTGTTAGGCGTTGCGAGTGACTTTTCAGAGCCATAATAGTGCTGATAATAATGCACCAGTAAGGATTTTGCTTGCTCTGGCAGTGCGTTTGACACACTCACTGCACCAAATAAGTAACGATACTGAGGGTAGCGATTAATAAAAGCACCAATGCCATACCATAAATAGTCGAGGCTTTTTCTGCCCCAGTATTTGGGTTGTACAAAACTACGGCCTAATTCTATGCCTTGCTTGAAGTATGGCGTCATCTCTTGGGTATAATTAAATAAGCTATCGGTATAAAGCCCACGTTGAGAGTGCTGTTCAATCACATCCTGCGCGCAGGCTAATCTGTAAGCGCCAACTAGTTCGAGTGATTGTGCATCCCATAAGACTAAGTGTTGATAATGCATGTCGTATTTGTCTATATCACGGCGATTGCCACTGCCTTCACCTACTGCACGAAAGGCAATTTCCCGCAGGCGACCAAGTTCACGAAATAACGGTGAGCTGCCTTGGTATTGGTATAAATAAATAACCATGCCATCACTGGTTTTACCTAAATGTTCACAGCTTTCGATGGCTTTTTTTAATTCTTTTTTACACTCTGGTGAGGCAATAGGAGCATGAGTTTTTAGTGGCAGTGTTTTTTTAGTGGTTAAACGGTACAGCTGTTTTCGTATAAGCTCGACCACTTCCTTGTCTTTTAAATCGGGTATTAAATAAGATTCAGGAGCAATGGAGGCGCCTATTTCAAATTCGAGCGATTTTTGGCGCTGTTTAAACATTTCTTTGACTAACAATAAACTGGCAAGCGGTTTATATAGCATAGAGGCTCCGTAAAAAAGCGGGCTGTTTCTGGCTTTTATATGTATGGGTAAAATTGGGCTATTGGCTTTTTTAGCGATACGTAAAAACCCGCTGTTCCATTTACAGTCTTTGATCCCTGTTGGTCGAAGTCGAGAAACTTCACCCGCAGGGAAAATAAGTAATGCTCCTTCATTTTTTAAATGCTGGTGAATATTACTAAGCTCTTGTTTTTTACTCTGCCCCGACAAATTATCAACGGGTAGTAATAATGAATGCATTGCATCAACGGTCATTAGCATTCGGTTAGCCACGACTTTTAAATCGGCACGCACCGTCGATAACACATTAATTAATGCAAGCGCATCTAAGGATCCAATTGGATGATTAGCAATAATGACAATTTTCCCTTCACTGGGAATACTTTCTATTTGTTTTGCTTTGTATCGAGTGTCAAAATCAAGTTCATCAAGTACTTGCTCGACAAATTCTATTCCTTGAAGATGGGGATAAGTTGTTGCAAAGTTTGTAAACTCTTGTTCATGTAATAAGTAGCTAAGGCTCTTTTTTACCAGTTTTTTTATTTTAAATGAGTTAGTTAACTGTGGTAAGTTAGTCGCAATTACTTTATCTACACTGATCATACGCACCTCTTTTTTTATACTAGGCTAAAGCCAATATGTTTAGCTTAGAGTGCGGATATGACAATACGCGGTCAGTTGTGTGACTTTTTAAAACCGTTTACATACTATTGAATTGAACCATACCAGTACTATTATTTAGGGTTACTTTTTAAGGAATCATCATGTCAGTTTTGGTGGCTATAACAGGTCGAGACAACACAAAATTAATAGCAAAAATGAAATCACGATTGCCTAGTATTCGAATTGAAGAACTTGATGATTGCCAAAATTTAGAGAGTGTAGAGTTCGTTTTAGCGTGGAATGCGCCTGCATCACTGTGGCCCACGTTACCAAATTTAAAGGCTGTGTCATCGTTTGGCGCTGGCGTTGATAGCATTGATTTAAGTTTATTACCTGCGGATGTAGAGGTCGTGCGTATTGTTGATAAACAGTTAGCCAACGATATGGCTGAATACGTACTTACCCATGTATTAGCACAAAAATTGCGATTAAAAGAATATGCAATAAAGCAACAGCAAAGTATATGGAGACCTAAAAGAGCGCATAAACATAATCAAGTAAGCATTTTAGGGTTTGGCGAACTAGGTCAAGCATGTGCACATAGGCTGGTTAATAACGGTTTTAACGTAAATGCTTGGAGCCGAAGCCCTAAAACATCAAACATTGCGACACTCTATCATGGTGATGACGGCTTAACACAGATGCTTGCGCAAACCGATTATTTAGTATGTTTATTACCGCTTACCAGCAGTACCCAAGGCATTATTAATAAACAGTTACTTGAGCAACTGCCTGAACATGCTGTGGTGATTAATGTGGCCAGAGGTGGGCATATAGTAGAAGCTGATTTACTTGATGCACTTAACAATACACGTATACGCGCAGCAACGCTTGATGTGTTTGCCAGTGAACCACTACCAAGCGAACATCCTTATTGGTTGCATCCAGGTATTACTTTAACACCGCACTGTGCTGCGTTGTCAGATCTGGATAGTGTTATTGAACAAATAGCAGAAAACATTTTGCGTTTAAAAGCGAAACAGCCATTAATAAATTGCATTGATAAGCAGCAAGGTTATTAATTGGCAGTTGTTGGCCTTCAAGGATTAAAATTTGTTTAATTTTTAACAGAAACAGCTTGTTAACATTTGTAATTTTTATTATTGTTAAAAACAGTTCTAACAATAATAAAAAAATAGGATGAATTATGAAACCCAATCAAGGGGGCGCAAAAATTAGCATCGTGGTTGTATCTATCATTATATTAGGAATATCTGCCTGGTTTAATCAAGCCAATGCGGCAGCGCTGCTGATCTGACCCTTATTTTCACAGCAAGATTTAGCTACGCTTGCTGTGTATTTCTCTGTTTTGATGCTTTTTATCATCACTTTTCTTCAATAAAACATACGTCGCACCACTTCCTCCATGCTGCCTAAGTGCAGTATGAAACGCTAAAACGCATGGAATTGTTTGTAACCACTGATTTACGTAACTTTTTAATATCCCTGGCTTGGTTTTATTTTTAATACCTATGCCATGGCGAACGAGTACCATTCTTATATTTCGCTGATGGCAGTCTTGAACAAAGGCTAATAATGATGCGTGTGCATTTTTTAAAAGTTGCCCATGTAAATCAAGCGTCGCATCAAGCTGATATTTCGCTAATCTTACATTTTTAAAAACCGCGCTTTGTACGCCCTCTTTTTTAAAGCTTAATATGGCAAGTGGATCGAGTAATTCAAGTGGTTCATCCAACGGATTGAACTGTTCAGAGACTAAATCTGATTGTGCTGCTTTATTTTTTTCTTGCTGGGCGATGACCGCTTTATGGTTTTTAGGTGGTAAGGTCACAGTGTCATGCGTTATGGGGGTAACATCTTCCATAGAAGATAAGAATAAATCGAAATCTGACAATGGCATGGGCTTATCTCAAATTAGGCAAGGGTCTGTTGACCTTTGCGGATTAAAATTTGTTCAAGCTAGGGGCGGTTTAATCGCGGCGCGAGGTTTGTAACCTAGTGGGCTAAGTAAAAACCGAGCAACAAAGAGTAAATCGCCCCTAGGTAGAACCCAAAGGGCAGCGCCTGTTTGGCATTGATGCTGCGTTATCACCTATCTATGGGGAATAACCACACCACATAGGCTCTGCCTTGCCTAAATACCAAACAGACTGCTGCAAATTTAACCTTGAAAGGTCAACAGACCCTATTACGAGATAAATTTTAACTTAGTTCAAACTAAGACCCAAGATCTTTAAAGCTGCAGCAAAAAAAAGCCCAGAAAAACTGGGCTATAAAATATTCTAAGGGGAAGTAATTAATGCTGAGATACGCTAAATTGCCCAAACGTATAAACTTTGAACAAGTAAAATGTGTTGATCAACACTAAACTCATATTTGAAATAATACTCGACGACATAAGATCTAAGCTAAATGATAGGAATAACAAACCACACGCACTAATCGCAGCAACGCGAAGCAGTGTCAGTTGGTTGATAAAGAATGCACCTAAACCTAATGCAAGTAGTAATGTATTTAAAAGCCAATCTAGCTCGTTTAGCATGGTCGTTTCAATAGTTCAGTTGTTGAAAAAAGGAGCGCCATTATGTTGATCTTTTGCACAGCTTTCAACCAAGTAATTTTAAATTTTCAGATTAGTTTTTTTAATGCTAAAGGTAGGTCATTAATACCGAAAATAATCCCTCTTCAGCAATAACATGATATTTTTGGCAGCTTTGTGGTTGCTGAAGATCTACACAGAGGTATAGTGTTCTGCGATGCTTATCTAGTCTAGGGTGCAGCGTTGAATCTAGTAGCTTTGGTTTATTGGCAAATAGCCCTGGCCAATAAATACTTTTGCTAACCATGGCTGATTTTTTATAGGTGAGTAAACTAGGCTTTGGCGCTAAAACAAATATAAGTAATAATATCGTGAAAATAAAAAATGCGGTTAGTTTGGCGCCACGTTTTACACTTACTGCGCGCGGGTTTGATTGTGAGCCAAGGTTTGCAGGCTTGTTACTAGGTATTGGTTTAACATAGGCCGCTTTATTTTTTTTGCGACGACTCTTTTTTGTATTTTTCGACATAAAGCAAATCTGGCCTTTTTGGCTTAGCTCTCTATAATAAAGTAAATATTTGTATTTTAAGCAAATCACCAATTTCGCAGACACGGCTTTTAGCCTATAAGGATTATATATGAATACGCAGCTATCTATTTTAATAGTTGATGATGTTAGCACGGTGCGTAGCTTTCTAAGTCAAACATTGATGCATTTAGGGATAGAGAATGTAAAAGAAGCGTCTACGGCCGCGCAGTGCATAAGTGAATGCCGTGCAGCAAACTTTAACATTATATTTTTAGATATAGAGCTACCTGACGGCGATGGTAAAGAGCTTATTGCGCAGATAAATGAGTTATCACCAGAGACAAACGTGGTGATGGTGTCGGCGCATTCAGGCGTTGAAAATGTGAAGGATGCAATAGATAGAGGGGCAAAAGGATTTGTGGTTAAGCCATTTTCTCCGAAGAAAATTGCGGCGATGCTGAAAAAGTTTTATCCAGAGCTCGATAACGTTTAAAAAGCGTATTTATTTTGGGTAAAAAAAAACCGGCAAAAGCCGGTTTTTTTAATCTTGCAAAAACAAATTATAGCGCTTTAATTTTAGCAGCTAAACGGCTCTTATGACGAGCAGCTTTGTTTTTGTGGATTAGACCCTTAGTTGCGTAACGGTCTAGGATAGGTGTAGCAACAGAAAAAGCTTGCTGTGCAGCTTCTTTATCGCCAGCTTCAATAGCTACGATTACTTTTTTGAAGTAAGTACGCATCATTGAACGACGGCTTGCGTTGTGCTGACGGTTTTTTTCGCTTGTGATAGCGCGTTTTTTTGCAGACTTGATGTTAGCCAAGGTTTGCTCCTAACAATCTTAAATAAAGCTTAAATTAAAGGCCGTGGAATATGCCTGTTTTTATCATGAATGTCAATTTAATTTTAACAATCCAAGAAAAACTGCTCCTTATAACGAACATCAATTTGCCGCTTTAGCAGTTAATGGCGCTATTGTAACAAAGCAAGGGGTTCGAGCCTAGTGCTTTAAAGCGATTTATAAAAAAGACTATGGCATAATTAACTTAATTGCTGATTTTTAATATGGATTTATAGTGTCAAAAGGTTTGTTTCGTTCCGGGATGATTGTAAGTGCAATGACAATGATCTCGCGTATTTTAGGGCTAGTGCGTGATGCTGTTGTTGCTAACTTGTTGGGGGCAGGGGCTGCTGCCGATGTGTTTTTATTTGCAAACCGTATTCCTAATTTTTTACGCCGTTTATTTGCTGAAGGGGCTTTTGCACAGGCGTTTGTACCTGTATTAAGTGAAATCAAAGAACAACAAGGCGATGATAAAGTCAGAATATTTGTTGCGCAGGCGGCAGGTACACTCGGCACAATTTTACTACTCGTTACGCTTTTTGGTGTTGTGGCATCCCCCGTTATCGCCGCTTTATTTGGTACTGGTTGGTTTATTGATTGGTGGCAAGGTGGCCCTGACGCAGAAAAGTTTGAGCTTGCCAGTTCACTATTAAAGCTGACCTTTCCTTATTTATTTTTTGTAAGCTTAGTGGCGCTTAGTGGCGCAGTAATGAATGTGTATAACCGTTTTGCAGTTGCCGCATTTACTCCCGTATTACTTAATGTTTCTATTATTGGTTGTGCCATTTTATTGCATGACCAATTTTCTGTTGGTGCATATGCATTAGCAATAGGCGTATTTTTAGGGGGCGTGGTACAGCTATTATTTCAACTGCCGTTTTTATATAAAGCAAAAATGTTGGCGCGCCCGCGATGGGGTTGGCAAGACGAAAATGTTAAAAAAGTGCGTAAATTAATGCTCCCAGCGTTATTTGGTGTATCAATTAGTCAAATTAACTTATTACTCGATACGGTAATAGCTTCATTATTGATGACAGGCTCTATCGCTTGGCTGTATTACTCAGATAGACTGATTGAATTCCCACTTGGTTTATTTGGTATTGGTATTGCGACGGTTATTTTACCTGCGCTATCAAAATTACACAGCAGTAAAAAAAGTAGCGACTTTCAACATACCCTAGATTGGGGAGTGCGATTTGTGATTTTTTTAGGGCTCCCGGCCATGATAGGGTTGATGATTATAAGCCCGTTGATTATTACTGTGCTGTTTGATCACGGCGCGTTTAAAGAGGCAGGCATTGATCACGTTAAGGCAGTGAGCTTAGGGGTGGTTGCCTACTCGGTGGGATTAGTCAGTTTTATGTTAATTAAAGTGTTGGCGCCTGGGTTTTATTCTCGCCAAGATACGAAAACACCGGTGCGCATTGGTATTGTCACTTTGGTGCTTAACATGGTGTTTAATATTATGCTGGCGCCCTTTATTGGCTATTTAGGCTTAGCACTGGCAACCTCTATGTCGGCTAGTTGTAATGCCTACTTACTGTACCGACAGCTTAAAAAAGAGAATGTTTACCAGTTCTCCAGCATGAGTGGCTACTTCACTTTGAAATGTTTGCTGGCGAGTGTGACGATGGGCGCACTAGTGTGGTTTACCAGTAGACACTATGATTGGCCTAGCTGGCACTTTAGTGAACAAGTTATGTTGTTGGTTGTGTTATTAATTATTGCGGTTGTTAGTTACTTTTTTATGTTGTTTTTGATGGGCGTTAGACTAAATACGATAAAAAGTGTAGCAATTACTGAATCAAATTAAAAAAAAGATTATAATCGGACACTCTGCGACCCAAGGTCGCATTTTATCGCTCGCTGAAAAAGGCATTAGGTGGCATGGAGTTAATTAGAGGTATACACAATATACGCCCACAACACTTTGGTTGTGTGCTAACCATTGGTAATTTTGATGGTGTTCATTTGGGTCATGCTGCCGTATTAAAAGGGCTGTTAGCGGATGCCAAAGAAAATAATTTACCTAGCACTGTAATGTTATTTGAGCCTCAGCCACAAGAGTTTTTTGCAAAAAACAATGCCCCGGCTAGGCTTACTCGACTGCGTGATAAACTTCGTCTATTGAGTAACTTGGGGATTGAGCGCGTTATTTGTATTAGCTTTAATCAAGCGTTTGCAAATATGCATGCAGAGCAGTTTGTGAGCGATATTTTAATTAAAAAGCTGGGCGTTAAAGCATTAACGGTTGGCGATGATTTTAGATTTGGTAAACAGCGCCAAGGAAATTTTAGCCTATTGGCTAATATGGGTACTCAAGCGGGAATGAGTGTTAAAAGCACTGCCAGCTTTAGGCAATTAAATGCTAGAGTAAGCAGTACCTTAATACGAGAAGCGCTTGCTGAGGGTGACTTGGTTAGTGCCAAAGTCATGCTTGGGCATAATTATGCGATATCTGGGCGTGTTATTCACGGCTGGAAAAAAGGCCGAGAACTAGGTTTTAGAACGGCAAATATTGCCCTAAAGCGTCAAGTTTGTCCGGTTAATGGCGTATTTGCGGTTCAAGTAATGATCGCAGGAAAACACGTTTTTGGGGTAGCTAACATTGGAAACAAACCCACATTTAATGGAACTCGTGCCTTATTAGAAGTACACCTTTTTGATTTTGCACAAGATATTTATGGACAATTTATGCATGTGGAGTTGATTGAAAAACTCCGCAACGAGAAAAAATTCGAGACATTAACACAACTGACGGCACAAATAGCAACCGATGTTGCCGCCGCTAAGCAGTGTTTTGGTTTAAATTAGGTAGCCGATAGAGACGGAAAGTAGGATTAATGAGCGACTACAAACATACTTTGAATTTACCGGAAACAATGTTTCCAATGCGTGGCAATTTGGCACAACGTGAACCAAAAATGCTTAAAGCATGGTATGAAGACGACCTGTATGGTCAAATTCGCAGCGCAAAGAAAGGTAAAAAAACTTTCATTTTGCATGACGGCCCTCCGTATGCAAACGGCGATATCCATTTAGGCCATTCAGTAAATAAAATATTAAAAGATATTATTGTTAAGTCTAAAACCTTATCAGACTTCGATGCGCCATACGTACCGGGTTGGGACTGCCATGGTTTACCAATCGAGTTAATGGTTGAGAAAAAAGTCGGTAAACCCGGTGTTAAGGTAACTGCTGCAGAATTTCGCGAAAAATGTCGTGCCTATGCTAAAAAGCAAGTGGAAGGCCAAAAAGTAGACTTTAAACGTTTAGGCGTTTTTGGTGATTGGGATAAGCCTTACCTAACCATGAACTTTGACTTTGAAGCCAATGCAATTCGTGTACTAGGTCGCATTATAAAAAATGGCCATCTACATAAAGGCGCAAAACCTGTGCATTGGTGTACAGATTGTGGCTCTGCATTAGCAGAAGCAGAAGTTGAATACCAAGATAAACAATCGCCAGCTATCGATGTACGTTTTACTTTTGCTGATCAAGACGCAGTAATAAATGCGTTTAACTTAGCTGATGGTCATCAAGGCACTGGCAGTGTAGGGACTGTTATTTGGACTACGACACCGTGGACTTTGCCAGCTAACCGTGCGGTTGCTGTGCATGCTAATTTAGAATACGCGCTAGTACAAGTAGACGATGAAGGTGCTCAGCAGCGTCTGATTTTAGGTTCTGAGCTTGTTAAAGATGCGATGGATCGTTTTGGCTTTAACCACTTCCATATCCTTGGCTATGTTAAAGGTGCAGCACTTGAAAACTTAAACGTTGCACACCCATTTTATGACTTTAACGTACCGGTTATTGTAGCTGAACACGTAACCACAGATTCTGGTACGGGTGTTGTACATACTGCACCTGGTCATGGTCAAGAAGATTTTGTGGCAGGCCTTGAGTATAATCTTGAAGTAGCTAACCCAGTTGGCGCAAACGGAGTGTACTTACCTGACACTGAATTATTTGCCGGTCAACATGTGTTTAAAGCCAATGCGAGTGTAATTGAGGTATTAAAAGAAAATAATGCCTTAATGCATCATCATGCATTAACTCATAGCTACCCACATTGTTGGCGCCATAAAACGCCTATTATCTTCCGTGCCACACCACAATGGTTTGTTAGCATGGATCAGGCTAACTTACGCAAAGATTCACTGGCTGAAATTAAAAATACTCAATGGTTACCTGAATGGGGCGAAAGCCGTATTGCCAACATGGTTGAAGGCCGCCCTGATTGGTGTATTTCGCGTCAACGTACGTGGGGTGTACCTATTGCATTGTTTGTTGATAAAGACACGGGTGCATTACACCCAAATACTCAAGAGCTGATTGAACAAGCTGCAGTACTTGTGGAAAAATCAGGTATTCAAGCATGGTATGACCTAGAGCCTGCTACTTTGCTAGGTGAAGAAGACGCTAAACAGTACATGAAAGTACAAGACACGCTAGATGTGTGGTTTGACTCAGGTGTGACTCATGCCTGTGTTGTTGATGCGCGTGAAGATTTAGTTGGTCCTGCAGATTTATACCTTGAAGGTTCTGATCAACACCGTGGTTGGTTTATGTCATCAATGATGACTTCAGTGGCAATTAATGGTCATGCACCATACAAGCAAGTGCTTACGCATGGCTTTACGGTTGATGAAAACGGCCGCAAAATGTCTAAGTCATTAGGCAATGTTATTTCGCCACAAAATGTGATGAATAAACTGGGCGCTGATATTTTACGTTTATGGGTAGCATCAACTGATTACACGGCAGAAATGACTGTATCCGATGAAATATTCAAACGTTCGGCAGATCGTTACCGTCGTATTCGTAACACCAGCCGTTACTTACTTGCTAACCTAAGTGGTTTTGATCCAAAAACGGATCAAGTTGCTGTTGATGATATGGTTGAGCTTGATAAGTGGATTGTAGGGCGCGCAGCACAGTTACAAGATGATATTTTAGCGGCTTACGATAGCTACCAAATGCTATTAGTAACGCAAAAGCTAATGAACTTCTGTACCGGTGAGCTTGGTTCGTTCTACTTAGACGTTATAAAAGACCGTCAGTACACGGCAAAAAGCGACAGCCATGCACGTCGTTCTTGTCAAACAGCGCTTTATCATATTGCTGAAGCAATGACGCGTTGGATGGCACCAATCATGAGCTTTACAGCGCAAGAAATTTGGGAAGCACTTCCAGGTGAGCGCAGTGACTACGTGTTTACTTCAACATGGTATGAGGGATTACAAGCACCAACAACGACCAAGTTTAGTAATGAAGACTGGCAAGCTATTTTAAATGTGCGTGACGAAGTGAACCGTCTGTTAGAAGCTGCACGTAAAGAAGAAGTGATTGGCGCAACATTACAAGCAACCGTAAACCTGTTTGCCAGCAAAGAGCTTGCAGCAAAACTTGCGGCGTTAGGCGATGAGCTACGTTTTGTGTTGTTAACCTCTGCGGTTAACGTTACCGAGGTAGATAGTCAACCTGCAGATTCACAAACTACTGAAATTGATGGTTTATACATTAGCGTATCAGCAACAGATGCTAAAAAGTGTGAGCGTTGTTGGCATTACAGTGAAGATGTAGGTGTTGAGCCTGCTCATCCCGAAATTTGTGGTCGTTGTGTAAGTAACGTTGACGGTGAAGGTGAAAAGCGTCAATTCGCTTAGGAGTTGTTTTTAGTGAGCAAACTAACCCAAAAAAGTGGTTTAGTGTGGCTTTGGTTGAGTCTATTACTGCTTGTAATAGACTTTGCCAGTAAAACACTGGTTGTAAACACCATGGCGTATGGTGAGTCAATTAATTTACTGCCTGTTTTTAGCATCACTTATGTACATAACTACGGTGCAGCCTATAGCTTTTTAAGCGAAGCGGGTGGCTGGCAGCGTTGGTTTTTAAGTGCAATAGCAATCGCGATTAGTTGTTTGTTGGTGTGGTGGTTAAAACGTCTTCCAGCGTCTAATAAAGTATTATGTGGTGCTTACTCGTTAGTTTTAGCCGGTGCTATTGGTAACTTGTACGACCGCATTGCTTATGGTTACGTTATTGATTTTTTACATGTGTTTTACGAAGACTCACATTTTCCCGTATTTAATATTGCAGACTGCGCTATTTGTATTGGTGCTGCATTATTACTATTTGACGCCTTTACCGGCGAAAATCCAAAGGAGCATAAAGCATGAGCCAAGCTGTAATTGGTGAAAACTCAGACGTTATTTTTCATTTTTCTATTAAACTAGAAGATGGCTCTGCCGCTGACTCAACGAAAGTGCATAACAAGCCTGCTAAGCTCACTATGGGTGATGGCAGCTTAACCGCTAATTTTGAAAAATGTTTACTTGGCCTAACGGCCGGTGAGAGCAAAACATTTGAACTTGAGCCGGAAGATGCCTTTGGTCAACCAAACCCAGATAATATTTATTATGTGGACCGTAGTAAGTTTGGTGTAGAAACGCCGGCTAAAGTAGGTGCTATTATTGCGTTTACTCAACCTGATGGCACCGAGCTTCCGGGTTTGGTGCGTGAAGTGCAAGGCGAGTCAGTTACTATCGATTTTAATCACCCATTAGCGGGCCAGCGCTTAACGTTTGAAGTTGATATTATTGAGGTGCAAGGTTAATGGAAATATTATTAGCTAATCCACGAGGCTTTTGCGCCGGTGTTGACCGCGCAATTAGCATTGTTGAGCGCGCTTTAGATATTTTTGAAAAACCAATCTATGTGCGCCATGAAGTGGTACACAATCGTTATGTGGTTGATGGCTTAAAAAATCGCGGCGCTGTGTTTGTTGAAGAGCTTGATCAGGTACCGGATGACAGTATTGTTATATTTAGTGCTCATGGTGTATCACAGGCTGTACGCAGTGAAGCAAAACGCCGTGAGCTTAAAGTATTTGATGCAACCTGCCCGTTAGTGACTAAAGTGCATATGGAAGTTACCCGTGCCAGCAGAAAAGGCATTGAATGCATTTTAATTGGTCACCATGGACACCCCGAGGTTGAGGGCACTATGGGTCAATACGACAATCAACAAGGTGGCATTTACCTAGTTGAAACCGTTGATGACGTGTTAAAGCTTGATGTTAAGAATGCAGATAACCTTTTTTATTGCAGCCAAACAACCTTATCGGTAGATGATACTGCGGATGTGATTGATGCCTTACGCAGCAAGTTTCCTGCTATTGATGGTCCGCGTAAAGATGATATTTGTTATGCAACTCAAAACCGTCAAGATGCAGTACGTGATTTAGCAGACAAAGTCGATGTGCTATTGGTTGTAGGCGCTAAAAATAGCTCTAACTCCAATCGTTTACGAGAACTAGCTGATAAAATGGGCACGCGTGCGTACTTAATTGATGATGCCAGCAATGTTGAAGCGTCATGGTTTGATGGTATCAATAGTGTGGGGGTTACCGCAGGCGCCTCAGCACCTGAAGTGCTAGTTCAGCAAGTGATCACCCGCTTAAAAGAGCTCGGTGGTAACCAAGTAACAGAAAATCCTGGTGAAGAAGAAAACATTGTTTTTGCTGTACCAGTAGAGCTGCGTTAATTTAGAGATAGTTCATAAAAGGAGGGTCGAATGGGTAAGCAACTGTCACCAGATGCACTACTTTTTTCGGCCCTTTTTAATGAGCGTGGTGTGCTTGCATCCCTCGTAGTGACACAAGTTGTGGCTATTATATTAGCTTTTGCTCCTAATGCTGGCGGTGACATATGGCTGCATTTGGGGGGGATCAGTTTGTTTCTTCATGTAACTGTGTTGGTCAGTACCTCTTTTTTATATCTTTGTCGTCGATTACTCGCAAAACAGACTCAGTTTATTCAGATCAGTTTTTTTATTGCTTCATATAGTCTCAGTACTGCTGTATTTAGTCTGGTGTTTTCTCATATTGCTTTTGATATTGAAAACGAAAAACAACTGACGTTTTTTGTGCTGCGTAATTGCATTATTGTATTTTTGCTTACCTTACTGTTTGTACAATTTTTGCTTATTCATTTTGAAAAAGAAAAGCAAACCAAAGCACTTTCTCGTGCAGAACTTGATGCTTTGCAGGCACGGATCCGACCTCACTTTTTATATAATAGTTTGAATACGGCGGCAGAATTAACGCATCATGACGTTGAGGCTGCAGAGCATGCAATTTTAGCACTGGCAGCGCTGTCTCAAGCTGCAATGCGTTCAGGTCAAAGTGTATTACTCAGTGATGAAATAACATTAACTAAACAGTATATTGCGCTTGAATCATGGCGATTTGCAGAGCGCTTAAAGGTTGAGTGGTTATTACCAGAACATCTCCCTGCGCTATATATTCCATATCTAACATTACAACCTTTGGTAGAGAACGCAGTATGTCATGGCATTGAGCCAAGCCAAAGTGGTGCTACTATAAGTATTGAACTGCATGTGACAACACATTATTTAACCTTAATTGTAACTAATCCTGTACCTACTGAAACTGAAAATACTAGAGAGCATAACGGTATGGCTCTTGATAATATTCGTTCTCGTTTAAGTATTTATTATAAAGGTCGGGCGCAACTGACAATAACTAATAAAGATAATCAATTTAGAGTCAAAGTGGTCATCCCAAAACAAGCAGAGAATACGTTATGAATGTACTGATTGTAGATGATGAACCCTTAGCAAGAGCACGCTTGAAGCGTTTACTTGCTGAGAACCATACATCCATTCATGTGCAAGGAGAGGCCGGTAATGGCAATGACGCTTTAACACAAATGAAAAAGCAGCAGCCTGACTTAGTGTTTTTAGATATTGATATGCCAGGCTTAAATGGCATCGAAGTGGCCAATCAACTCAATGATCTAGCGGTGCCACCGGCGATTATTTTTATAACCGCTCATCCTGAGCATGCACTTGATGCGATGCAGTTAAATGCAGCTGGATATTTGGTAAAACCTATATCAGAAAAAAGTTTGCAACATGCATTACAACAGCTAGGACGTTTAAACAGAGTACACCTGCAACAACAACAAACAGAAAAAATAACCTATCAATTAGCAGGCACCGTAAGAAGTATAAAAATAGAAAATGTTTTTTATTTTTATGCACAGGAAAAGTATACCAAAGTCGTGTTCGATGGTGGGGAGGCTCTAATTGAAGACAGTTTAAAGCAACTTGAAATGCAATATCCTCGTCACTTATTGCGAATTCATCGAAATACCTTAGTGAATAAAAATAAAATTTTGGCACTCCATACACTTAAAAACCATCAACATGTTATTGAACTCAAAGGGTGTTCACCTTTTCTAGCTGTTAGTCGTCGAGCGCTCAAAAGCGTAAAAAGCGTACTTTAGCACACCGACCTATTAACCGCTTATCAACATAATTAACCGTTGGTCGTGGTCCTAGTTGAATCTATTTTTTTATTGCATACACTTAGTATCAGATAATTATTATTTGGTTTTACTATGTCTTTGAGCACGTTTAAATTGCAAAAAGGTTTTACCCTTATTGAGGTCCTGATTGCGTTTATTATTCTTAGCTTTGGTTTATTGGGGGCTGTAGCCCTGCAAGCAAAAGCAAAACAAGCAAGCTTTGATTCAATGCAACGTGCTGCTGCTGTTGCGCTTGGTAATGATATTATCCAACGTATTCGGGCTAACGATACATCGCAACTAGCTACATTATACGACCTTGAGTTTACCAGCGAGACAAGTATTAATTCCTCTACAACCTGTTTTACAAGTTCATGCAGTAATGCACAAATTGCGAGTTTAGATATAGAGCAGTGGAAGCGTGCTATTCGTGCCCGCGAAAATACGGGATCACTTGATGGTGCCACCGTATGTATTAATCCAGAGTCAGTAGCAGGCTCTGGCGGTAAGGCGTTTAATATTGAGGTGATTGTTTCTTGGCAGGGTCGTCAAGAATTTAAGGCGAGTGAGGCAACAGGCAAAATTAGCTGTGGTGTAGCAGATAAAAGGCGCCGTTTAGTTGTACTTACTAGCTATATTTACGTTAGGAGCTAAGATGAAGCAAGCCGGTTTTACACTCATTGAAATGATGATCTCTTTATTTATAGGGGGATTAATTTTGGGTGGCGTAATGTTTACCTATATTGGTATGAAAGTAACGACCCGCGATACGATGACAATAGGTGAGCTGCAAGAGTCTGGTCGATTAGCCATTAATATTATGCAACGCGATATAGAACAAGTAGGCTTTTGGGGAACATTTTATGATGATTCGTTTACTGCAATAAATACATCATCATTAACAAATCCTACAGGTGATTGCTTTGAAGGTCTCAACAATGGCAGCTTTCCTGATTTAACCAGCAGCAGTAATTTTAAAACCCTTTATGCAAAAACAGCGGCAAGTTCAAGTGAACTTAATTGTGTTAATAACCCTTTAGCGGGTACTGATATTTTACAGGTTAAGTTTTTACAAGGTCACCAACTAGAAGTTGATGCCGCAGGTGTTAATGAAACGCAAAGTGATGAGAATTACTTTATTGCTGAGCAAGAAAATGCACGCTTTGTTCGAGGTGTTATCGACCCTGATAGTTTAAATGTTAATGCCAGTGTTTGGCCCTACAGCCATCATAGTTATTATATTGCTGAGCAAACTTATACAGTCAATAATAAAAGTATTACTGTACCCGCACTCATGCGAAAACGTTTAGTAGCTGGTTCTATGAATACAGAAACTATAATGGAAGGCGTGGAGAATATGCGTTTTGTGTTTGGTTTAGATACCACCACCGACAGTCGCGTGGATACCTATAAAAGCATTAATAACATGACAGCCACAGACTGGGAAAACCGCAAAGGTATTTTAACGGTACAAGTTTTTTTATTGATTAGAGCACTGCAACCTGACCCAGGTATTACAATCAAAAACCAAACCTATGTATTAGGGGAAGATGCTAATAAACGCACCCTTACTTTTTCAGATAACTTTAGACGTACTGTATTCACAACAACTATCCGTTTAAATAACGTGGGAGCAAATTTATGGCGTATTTAATCCCGATGAAAAATAAACAGCAAGGTGTGGTGCTTATCACTGCACTAATAATGGTCATAGCCGTTACAGGTATTGCAGTGACGTTAATGAGTAGCAGTAGTATAGATATTAAAATTACTAATTCAGCACAAGAGCGAGAAGTTGCCGAAAATGAACTTATCGGCGAAGTGCAGCGCATGATTGCCGATGAGGCGAGCAATGGTGCAACAAATCAATTTTTCTTAACGCCAGAGGAAGTAACTACCATGGCGTCTGGCAATGAAAAAGGCATGGTTATAGCCGAACATAATGATATGCAAAGTAGAATGATTAACTTAAATAAAGGCGTGCTTGATTTAGAATGTCCTCGTCGTTTTAGTTTTACAGCTGGGATCTCATGCAACATGGTACAAGTTTCAACAACTATTGAGTATGGCTCTAAAAGTAAGCACCAACTAACAATTGTGACAGGCGTAGCCCAAGAGATGGCTAGCCTAAGCAAGGGGATTTAAAATGAAACTGATACTAAATAAAGCACTCATTTCTTTAATAGGAATAATGCTTAGCATGTCAGCAGGCGCTGAAGATATAGAGCTGTATGTTAATCATAATGTACAAACCAATGAAAAGCCTCGCGTAATCATGATTTTTGATACATCGGGAAGTATGGCATGGGATGTAAATGATGGTGATGCCTGTTATAAAAGAAGCAGTAATAGTTATTACGAGGTTGATTGCTTTGAAAGTAAAGACAGTTATAAACGAAATGAGCAATGTTATAAAAGAACTAGTTACTACAATTATGAACCCACATGTAGTGATAGCCGCTTAAGAGTTGCGCAAAATGCTATCACCCAATTAGTGAACGATAACGATGATATTGAATTTGGTTTAATGCGCTTTAATGGTAGTAATGGTGGGTATGTTTTAGCCAGAGTAGGGGCTGAAAAGTCATTTTTACTAAATAAAGTAGAAGAGTTACCTGCAAGTGGTTCAACTCCATTAACAGAAACACTCTGGGAAGCCTACCTGTATATCACGGGACAAAACGTATATTACGGGGGAAATACTAATGAGCGAGATTTTACAGCAGAGTCATCAGGGATATATAAATCACCCTTTGCGCCTGTTACTGGCGAGCCACTTAGGTGTGATAACAGTATTAATATTATTTTAATGACAGACGGCGATCCAACCAACGATTCAAATAGAAATAATGATATATACAACCTTCATAATAGTTATTTCTCTGGTAATCCGCCTGCTGTTAGTAACAGCTATTTGGCGGCGCTAGCAAAAATTATTCACGGTACAGATGATGTAAAAGTTGACTTGTATAGCAAAACTAAGAACGTACTTGACATAGGACGTGTATTTCCTATCGGTTTTGGTACGGGTATGAGTGACTCAGGTAAAAACTTACTTACTGAGACTGCAGATTACGGTGGTGGGCAATACTTACATGCGAATACAGCTGCGCAACT
Source organism: Pseudoalteromonas sp. 23_GOM-1509m (assembly GCF_000518425.1). Classification (NCBI taxonomy): domain Bacteria; kingdom Pseudomonadati; phylum Pseudomonadota; class Gammaproteobacteria; order Alteromonadales; family Pseudoalteromonadaceae; genus Pseudoalteromonas; species Pseudoalteromonas sp. 23_GOM-1509m. The sequence continues at coordinate 148,141 of NZ_KI912434.1, read as the reverse complement.
ATCTGATGCACTTAAAAATACGATTTCTCGTATTCGTGAAGTAAATGACAGTTTTTCATCGCCGTCAGTGGCGAGTAACAATGTAGATCAAACTCGAAGTCGTGATGCTATTTATTTTGCTATGTTTTATCCAGAAACCGGGGCGCGCTGGCGTGGTAACCTGAAAAAGTTAAAGGTATCGGGCAGCCAAATAGTCGATGCAACCAACAAACAAGCCCTTAATAGTGACGGTTTAATTTCAAAAGAGGCAAAAACATTTTGGTTACCTGCGGGCCAACCCGCTGATGGTAACGCGGTTGCGCAGGGGGGGGTAAACCATTATTTAAGCACCATAGATCCACTTGCTCGTAATTTATTTACGGAGAATCAAGGCTCGATTGTTAGTTTTGATACTTCGGCTGTTAGTGACATTCTCAGTGGCATTGTTAATAACCCGCTGACCTTATCCACTCAAGATGTTAATTGGGCAAGAGGAGTAGATGTTGATGATGAGGACAAAGATGGCTCATCACAAGACCAACGCGCTGATATATTTGGTGATCCTTTGCATTCAAAACCAATTGCAATTGATTATGGTAATGATGATATTCGCATCCTCATAGGGACAAATGCTGGCTTCTTACATATGTTTAAAGATGCCGGTGAGACTGTAAGTGAAAGTTGGGCATTTATACCTTCAGCACTGTTTGACATTATTAAACCACTTAGAAATAAACAAGCAGATAGTAAAGTATATGGTATGGATGGCCCTATCAGTGTCTACTTTAGTAATAAAAGCTTAAATAGTGAAGGTTTGAATGACGGTATTATAGATGCTAGCAAAGGAGACGAGGTATGGGCTTTTGCAGGAATGCGCCGTGGTGGTAAAAACTACTATGGTTTAGATATTACAAATCCTAATCAGCCAAAACGTCTTTGGAGCAAACCAATTGAAGGGGGTAAAGGCGACTTTACTGAATTGGCACAAACGTGGTCAAAGCCACAAATAGCTTATATTAAAGCTTTTGGTAATAAGCCTTTGCTTGTGTTTGGCGCGGGTTACGATACAAATAAAGATGCGGCAATAAGAGCAGAGGACTCAAAAGGGCGTGGTATTTATATTGTTGAGGCAAAAACAGGCAGCTTAGTTTGGGCGTTAACCCCAGACAGTAATGGCTTTAAAGGTAAACACAGTATTGCTGCTGATTTAACTACGCTTGATTCAGATTATGATGGCTACATTGATAGAATTTATGCCTCAGATACCGGTGGTAATATTTGGCGAATTGATATGCCTGGAGAAGATAGCAGTGAGTTTAGCCATTTCAAACTTGCAGAGCTAGGTAGTAATCAAGATACTCAAGATAGACGATTCTTTTATAAACCATTGGTTGCGCGTACTTTGTTTAGTAAAGTAACAGAGACCACGGTTAATGGTAATAAAGTCATTACTCGTTTAGATACTCCTTATGATGCAGTTGTTATTGGCAGCGGTAACCGTTCAAAACCAACGAATACAAACGAGCAAGATCAATTGTTTATGATCCGTGATGAGAATACTCTGACGCGTTCATTTAAAACTAATGCTCCTGCGCCAATTGTGCCTGCAGATTTAATGGTGATGAATAGTGACCCCTTTGGTAATACTTTAGATGACTTAGATGGTTTCACCCTTGTTGAAGCTGAACTGGCGAAAAAGAAAGGGTGGCGTTATGAGCTAGCGAAAGGTGAAAAGTCATTAGCTGCAGCTACCGTTGTTGGTGGGGTTGCTTATTTTACCTCTTTCACGCCAGCATCTGATGAAGTTGTAGAGAATCAATGTTCTTTAAGTGGCGGTGGCGGCGCACTTTATGCTTTTCATTTGCATTACGGTACTAAAGTGTATGAACAACTAAAATTTGCAACCAGTTATGATGTGCCAGATACACCACAGCTTTATTTTGGTGCGACTAATTCCTGTGCTGATTCTAACAATGATGGAAAATGTGATGATAATCCAGAGGAAGATGTTATCGAAGAGAGCCAGTTTTTTCTAATTGGCCCTGGGATCAAAGGGGAACAAGCTGAAAATCCACTTAAGCCAATAGAAATTACAGGACCTGGCTTAAAAGTGGTAGATGGTAAAATTAAGCTAGTGAATGATAAACAACCCATTGGCTTTGGTTTTAAAACGCAGCAAACATATATTTATAAGCGTGAAGAAAACGATGAGATCAACAATTAAGGGCTGTATATGAATAAGACACAACAAGGATTTACATTAATTGAGTTAATGATCACCGTTGCGATTGTTGGCATCATTGCCGCCATTGCAGTGCCTAATTACAGTGAATATATAAAAAGGGCATCACGCGCAGAAGCCGCTTCTGCACTTTTAGATGCCGCAAACAAGCAAGAGCAATACTTTGTGGATAACCGAGCATATTCAACTTCGTTTAGCGACTTAGGTATTCAAAGTAAAACTGAAAACGGTCATTTTGAGTTAACAATTAATGTGGTTAATAGCAATGAGTTTACAATCACTGCGAAACCCATTGCTGGTGCTGTGAAAGGGGATGCTGATTGCACGTCATTAACCATTAATGACGTTGGCTTAAAAGGAGCAACGGGTAGTAAAGGCAATACCGACATCAACTATTGCTGGGGTAGATAACATTAGTTATTTTTGGCATTTGTTGGTAGATTTTATTCGTATTCGCCCAGTTTGACTTATTGACAGAGCAAGCCCCTCAAGGCTTGCTTTTTCGTTATTTGGGCAATAGATAAAAGTACCGTTTTGAAAGCCGTTTAAAGAGCCGTCGGGTCTAAAAGTGATGGCATCCCGAGGATACTCTAAGCTATCAGAGGGATGGGTATGTTCAAAGGTACTAATAAGGCGCTCGTCATCATCCAAAGAGGTTGACTTGTCGTTATCAATAAAAAGTGACACCTGATTGTCCCAATCATCTTCTAAACACTCATTATTTTTCAATGCACATAGAGTGACGTAGCTATTATTTTCTATTGCATAAAGACGTGCATAATTAATGTTTCTGTGTAATAGATTAATCTGGTTATCTGCGCGATTGAGCGCCAAGAAATCAGGAAAAAACCATAAAGAGAGTTGGCTTAGTATCGCTATAACTGAAATGGTTACTAGTAATTCTAATAATGTAACGCCACCATTTTTGTGAACACTTATAATTAACTTCATCCCTGAAGCCTTTCATTGAACAGTCCATTATATTAGTTTAGTAAACAATCAAAAAAACGGCAAAGTAAGAAATGGCTTTTAACCACAGCTCTCTGTGGTATCCCCTAAATAAAAAGCGGTGCCTGATTGCGTTAATGTTAACGCTTTTTGGTTTTTGTTGTCGCCGTTAGGACAAAATATGAAGTTCCCAGGATTTGTAGTTATACGTCCGCTGGTATTAAATCGTATACGGGTATCTGTAAATGAAACGCGATCATTAGGACTAATTTCCTCCATGACTCTGATCAAGCTATCTGTTTCATTATTATATTGGCCATTATTATTAGCATCTATAAAGGTAATAATTATTTGATCAACATCCCATTTACTTGAGCAAGTTAGGGTTTTATCATCACTTTTTACTTTTGTACCTGGAGCAGCGCACACAATTACGATCTCATCGGTACTAGCCGCTTGTGAGCGTGCAAAGCTAATATTACGTTTAAGTTCTAATAAAAAATTTTCACCTCGGTTTTCTTCCAGCATATCGCTACTGTTCCACAACGCAATAGTGGCTATAATGCCAACAATGGCCACGGTGACCATTAACTCTAATAAGGTAAATCCACGGTGCTTAGTTTTCATATAAATCTCATTAACTCGGTGATGTTTTAGTATAGTTATTTTTATTAAAATAATCATACCATGATTATTTTTCACCGGTGCTATTCAATCTCTTTGTTTGCTATGAACCTCATGATTGTCTAAAATCGAGGCAACTGAAGCTTTCAAAAGTAATTACTATGAAAAAAATAGAAGCAATCATTAAACCGTTTAAGCTCGATGATGTGCGTGAAGCATTATCTGATGTAGGCATTACGGGTATGACAGTAAGTGAAGTAAAAGGGTTTGGGCGTCAAAAAGGCCACACAGAGCTATACCGTGGTGCTGAGTACATGGTTGACTTTTTACCTAAAGTAAAACTAGATATTGTGCTCGGTGATGAAGACGTAGAACGTGCTATTGATGTTATTGTTAAAACAGCACAAACTGGCAAAATCGGTGATGGTAAAATATTTGTCACTGACGTAGAACGTGTGGTTCGAATTCGTACTGCAGAAGAGGATGAAGAGGCTATATAGTCGAGTAAACCTCGTAAAAAAGGCGCTAATTTTATAACTAGCGCCTTTTTCGTGTTATTTATTTCTGCTATTAAATTTACGCGTTTGCTCTGCATGCTGACTTAGTTCAGTCAAGCCAAGCTTCTCGTAACTTTTTTCCATCATGGCGAGTGCCGCATCAAGATAACTACTTTGTGAGTAGTGCTCTACCACATATTTACCGCGATTTGCGGCTGCTAAATAGGCTTCACGTTCGTAATAGTAAGTTGCCACTTTTAGCTCATAACGTGCCATGCGGTTTAATAACCAAACTAAACGACGTTTTGCTTCTGGCGCATAATCACTTTCTGGAAAACGTTTAACCAAAGTTGATAAGTCGGTATAAGCAACACGGGTGCGTTTAGCATCTCTGTCAGCTCTGTCTACACCAAAGTATTCTTGGAAAGCATTTTTATCCGCCTTAATATTAACCAAGCCACGCATGTAGTACATGTAATCTAAATCTTTGTGGTTTGGGTTTAAGCGAATAAAACGGTCGATTGTAGCAAGCGCTTGCTCTGTATTACCTGATTGGTAATGTGCATACACTAAATCCATTTGGACTTGTTTTGAAAACGGACCAAACGGGTAGCGAGAATCAATTGCCGTTAATAATTCAATTGCACGAGCGTATAAACCAGAATCAAGCGTTTGTTTTGCATCTTCGTATAGTGCTTGTGCCGATCTGTTGGGTACGCGTTGAATATCTTCTTGGTCAGGTGCAGACGAGCAGGCCCCTAAACTAAGCACTGAAACTGAAAAAACAATGGCGAATGCACGTTTCCCTATTTTATTTATCATTTTATTTGTTACCTTCGATGTCTTCGGCTAGGCCAAGTGGGTAAAACCGAGTAAACTATGCGTATTATGTTATGCTTTTATTAAAAGCGATTCTAACCCAGTCAAGCAAAGCTTGCACTGGTAAATTGGGTAAAGTTACTAATGTCAGAGCAAATATCTCTCCAAGCCGAGGTCCCAACAGACTTAGGTGGTAAACGTCTAGACCAAGTATTAGCACAATTGTTCCCTGATTATTCACGATCACGGATAAAAACGTGGATTTTAGATGATAAAATCACCGTTGATGGTGAAATTTTCAACACCCCGCGTGAAAAACTACTCGGTGGTGAAGTTGTAGCTGTTGAAACAACAATAGAAGCACCTCGTGAATACGAAGCACAAGATATCAAATTAAACATCGTTTATGAAGACGATGATATTTTAGTGATCAACAAACCAATGGGATTAGTGGTTCATCCTGGCGCAGGTAACCCTGACGGTACGGTGTTAAATGCTTTATTACACTACTACCCAGAAATTATTAATGTGCCACGAGCAGGTATTGTGCATCGTTTAGACAAAGATACAACAGGTTTAATGGTTGTTGCTAAAACGATTCAGGCACAAACACATTTAGTTAAAGCACTGCAAAAGCGCGAAAACTTCACACGTGAATATGAAGCGTTATGTAATGGCACTATGACAGCCGGTGGTATGGTTGAAAAACCAATTGGTCGTCATGCAACGCAGCGTACGCATATGGCAGTACATGAAATGGGTAAACCAGCTATTACGCATTACCGTGTTGCCGAAAAATTCCGCGCCCATACACGTTTGCGTTTACGTCTTGAAACAGGGCGTACACACCAAATTCGTGTGCATATGGCGTACTTAAACCACCCATTAATTGGCGATCAATCTTATGGCGGTCGTCCTCGTCCACCAAAAGGGGCAACGCCTGAGTTATTTGAGTTACTGCGTAGCTTTAAACGCCAAGCGCTTCATGCCGTTAAATTAAGTATTGCGCATCCAATCACCGGTGAAATGATGACCTGGCAAGCGCCTATCCCTGATGATATGGTGGCGATGACTCAAGCACTGCGTGAAGACACAAAAGCAAACCCTGATATAGCGAGTTAACAATGTTTGGCTTATCAGCTACATGGCAATCTCTTCATGGTGTAGATACATTGAGTACTACACGTGAAGGGGGCGTATCTCAGCCTCCATTCGATAGTTTGAATTTAGGGTTGCATGTAGGTGATAACAGCCAAGATGTATTAAATAACAGAGCACGTGTAAATGCTCATTTGCCTAAACCGGCAATTTGGTTAAATCAGGTTCATAGCGCTGATGTAATTACAGTGGATGAGCGATTTGACCCCAACCAAACACTCACAGCCGATGCGCTATATACGCAATTACGCAATCAACCTTTAGCCATAATGACTGCTGATTGTTTACCTATTTTACTCTCATCGAGTGACGGGCAAGAAGTGGCCGCAATTCATGCTGGTTGGCGAGGGTTAGAGCAAGGGGTGATAAACAATACGCTGGCATGTTTTAAAAATGCCTCGGCGAATATACATGCTTGGTTAGGTCCTGCAATAGGGGCGAATCAATTTCAAGTCGGCCAAGAGGTAGTCGAGTTATTTACAGCAAATAACCCACTAATGCACAGCGCGTTCAAAGCTCAAAATAATGAAAAGTATTTAGCTGATATCTATCTAATAGCAACTATTTTACTTAATCAACAGGGCGTTATAAACATTAGCGGGGGTGAGCATTGCACGGTTTCTCAAGCTAACTTGTTTTTTTCTTATCGGCGCGATGGCCAAACCGGTCGTATGGCAAGTTTGATCTGGCGCAAGTAAATAATCATTAGGTGATTATTTTTCCCACAATACCTTGAACAAACCCGCTAACATACCCATCTATTAAGTAATTCGTTTTTTTATAGGTAAACCCCCATGCGTTTAGATAGATTTACAAGTAAATTTCAGTCTGCGCTTTCAGATGCGCAATCATTAGCGCTAGGTCGCGATCATCAATTTATTGAACCTGTGCATCTAATGTACGCTTTGTTAAAACAAAGTGGCTCAAGTGTGCGTGCACTATTTGCACAAATGAGCATCAGCGTTGATGAACTCAACACTAAATTATCACAAGAGATAGAAAAGTTATTTAAAGTGGAAGGCGTTGGTGGCGATGTACAGTTGTCAAATAACATGGTTTCACTGATAAACCTATGTGATAAATACGCCCAAAAGCGTAAAGATAAATACATTTCAAGTGAGTTGTTTGTATTAGTTGCGTGTGAAGATAAAGGCCCGCTTGGCAGTGTTTTTAAAGCACTTAACATTACGGCGAGTAAGGTTGAAACGGCAATTGAAGCGATTCGTGGTGGCCAAAAAGTTGACGATCCTAATGCGGAAGAAACACGTCAAGCACTTGAAAAGTACACCATCGATTTAACTGAGCGTGCAGAGCAAGGTAAGCTTGACCCTGTAATCGGTCGTGATGATGAAATTCGCCGCACTATTCAAGTATTACAACGCCGTACCAAAAATAACCCTGTGTTAATTGGTGAGCCAGGGGTGGGTAAAACAGCCATAGCTGAAGGGCTTGCACAGCGTATTATTAATGGTGAAGTGCCTGAGGGCTTAAAAAACAAGCGCGTATTATCACTTGATTTAGGCGCATTAGTTGCTGGTGCAAAATACCGAGGTGAATTTGAAGAGCGTTTAAAATCAGTACTTAATGAGTTGGCTAAAGAAGAAGGCCAAGTTATTTTATTTATTGATGAAATTCATACCATTGTTGGAGCGGGTAAAAGTGATGGCGCTATGGATGCGGGTAACATGTTAAAACCTGCCTTAGCACGCGGTGAACTCCATTGCGTAGGCGCAACCACTTTAGATGAATACCGTAAATACATTGAAAAAGATGCTGCGCTTGAGCGCCGTTTCCAAAAGGTATTAATAGAAGAGCCTTCAGTAGAAGACACCATTGCTATTCTGCGTGGCTTGAAAGAGCGTTACGAATTACACCATTCAGTGGAGATCACCGATCCTGCAATCGTTGCCGCAGCGCAGTTATCGCATCGTTATATTAGTGATCGCCAATTACCCGATAAAGCAATCGATTTAATTGACGAAGCGGGCTCTTCTATTCGCTTGCAAATTGATTCAAAGCCAGAAGCTTTAGATAAATTAGAACGTCGCATTATCCAATTAAAAATTGAAGATAACGCATTGGCCAAAGAGAAAGATGAAGCAAGTCAAAAGCGCCGTACAGAAATGGTCGAGCTGATCACTGAGCTTGAAGGGCAATACCGTGAACTAGATGAAGTATGGAATGCAGAAAAAGCGTCTTTACAAGGCACGCAGGTTATTAAAGCTGAGCTAGAGCAGGCACGACTTGATTTAGAAGTGGCTCGCAGAGCAAGTGACTTGCAGCGTATGTCTGAACTGCAATATGGACGTATACCTGAGCTTGAGCGCAAACTCGATTTAGCATCACAAGCAGAAATGCAAGAAATGAGCTTGCTTAAAAATCAGGTGGGCGAAGATGAAATTGCAGAAATTTTATCACGTTGGACCGGGATCCCAGTGGCGCGTATGCTCCAAGGTGAACGTGAAAAACTATTACAAATGGAAGAGCAGTTACATAACAAAGTCATTGGTCAAGATGAGGCCGTCGTTGCGGTGGCTAATGCCATTCGTCGTTCGCGTGCAGGGCTTGCTGATCCCAATCGTCCAATTGGCTCGTTCTTATTTTTAGGGCCTACAGGGGTTGGTAAAACAGAACTTACCAAGGCACTAGCAGGCTATATGTTTGATACCGAAAGTGCCATGGTGCGTATAGATATGTCTGAGTTTATGGAAAAACACTCAGTCGCACGTTTAGTCGGTGCGCCTCCAGGGTACGTAGGTTACGAAGAAGGTGGTTATTTAACCGAAGCTGTTCGTCGTAAACCCTATTCGGTTATTTTGCTTGATGAAATAGAAAAAGCGCATCCAGATGTGTTTAATATTTTATTACAAGTCCTTGATGACGGGCGTTTAACGGATGGCCAAGGGCGTACGGTTGATTTTAAAAATACGGTTATCATTATGACCTCCAACTTGGGCTCAGATATCATTCAAGAGCAAGCGGGAAGTAATGACTATGACGAGCTTAAAGCAAAAATCATGGGTGTTTTACATAATGAATTTAGACCCGAGTTCATTAACCGTATTGATGAAACTGTGGTATTTCACTCACTTTCACATAGTCATATTAAAGAAATTGCAGATATTCAGTTAAGTAAATTACGTCAACGATTGACAGAGATGGGGTATTTACTTGAGTTGACAGATGCTGCTCTTGAGCGAATTGCTGCCAGTGGCTTTGATCCTGTCTATGGCGCTCGTCCACTTAAACGGGCAATACAGCAAACCATTGAAAATCCATTAGCACAAAAACTGCTTAATAATGAATTTCAATCAGGTTGTATCATTGTCATTGATGCTAACGAAGACGGCTTAGTGTTTACGAGTCGATAATCTGAGCACAGCAAAAAGCCGCTGTTTACAGCGGCTTTTTTGTTTCTATTTTAGGGCGATGGTTAAACTTTAAAAGTCAGTAATAAGTCATTCACTTTTCTTGAGCCTTCCACTAGTTCAGCCGCACCGCGTGCTACGCTAAAACTCAATTGTAAATTGTCATCCCCTAAGCCTTTAATCTTTTCAACATTGCTACCAATGTCTTTACTTACAACCTGTTGCTGTTCTGCTGCGGCTGAAATATCCGTGGCGAGCTGTGAAATTTCACTAATTTGAATAAAAATACTATCAAGCTCTTGTTGTGTTTGTCCTGTTGTATTAACACAGTCATCGGCTTGTTGTTTTGTGCTCTGCATTATTTTAGACCAGCTAAACAAGGTATCTTGAATTTCTTTAATTGAGCTATGAATTTGTGCTGTGGCGTTTTGAGTTCGTGACGACAGCGCTCTTACTTCATCGGCAACGACTGCAAAACCACGCCCATGCTCACCGGCGCGTGCCGCTTCAATAGCCGCATTGAGTGCCAATAAGTTAGTTTGTTCAGCAATCCCTTCTATTTCACTCATGACTTGGCCAATTTTATCGGCTTCAGAGGCAAGCCCCGTTGCTGTGGCGGCCGCTTGCTCAACTTGTACAGCTAAGTCAGACACCATTTTACTGTTATCTGCAATATGATTCTTGATATCAGAGCAGCTTTGATAAGTAATGCCCACTTTATCAGCCGTGTTATTGGTATTGTTAGAGATTTCACCAATCGTGGTACTCATTTGTGACATGGCTGAAGCAATTTGTTCTAGCTGAGTGCCTTGAGAAGAAATACCTTGCTCGGTCAACGTCGATTGTTGATCTAACCCTTGGGCAATCGTATTAAAACTCAAGGTTGAATCTTTTACCCGCCCTAGTACCGTTCTTAATTTAGCACTGAGCATCTGCTCTCTATACTCACTAATGCTGTGTGGGTGCGAGCCACTAAATACATAACGAGATACAGAGTCTGCTTGGTTTTTTTGTTGTTTGAGGGTTGCAGGTGTGATTACCAGCTCATCATAATTTAAAACTAAAATAACAATACATACTAATAAGTTAATCGCGGCAAGCGAAAGAGAGCCCCACATTGCGACACTGGCTAACCAAATTAAAATACCCGCAATGCTCAAACCTTGTCTTAATGATGTGCGTTCGCGCCAGCTAAATAATGATTTATTAGCGTTAATTTTGGCATAGAGCTTTTGCGCTCTGCGTTTTGCGCGTTGCTCTAGTTTTATTCGTACAGACTGATAACCAATAAGTTGGCCATGCTCAAAAATAGGCGTTACAAATGCATCAACCCAATAATAGCGGCCGTCCTTACATAAGTTTTTTACCGCGCCACGCCACGAATGGCCTTGTTTTAAGGTGTCCCACATTTCTTTAAATGCAGCTTTTGGCATATCAGGGTGGCGAACGATATTGTGATTTTTATTTATCAGTTCATCCATCTCGTAGCCTGCGATACTACAAAACTCATGATTGGCATAAGTAATAACACCGCGTAAGTCAGTGGTTGAAACCAACTCTTGGTGTTCTTCGAAGTTAACTTCTTCATCTATTAAGCTTTGATTACGACGCATAGTGACTCTTTATCATTCTTTATTATGGCGGCTATTGTAATTACTAAAACTAATGTGCGTTAGTGATATGTGTAAAATAGCAGGAATAAGACATTTTTTTTGATATTTATATGATCTTTATCAATATTAAGCGTAATTGAATTTTTCAGTTATGACAAACTTTTAGGGTTTAACTCTATCTTATCAAAGCGTTTTAAAACGCCATGTTGTCAGCGGGGGGTTATGGCAAATAATATGTAAAAGAAATTGTATATTCGTAGTGGCAATGGCAAGATTATCTTTTATAGCGTGAAATAAAGCGTGTTTAAAATCCAGTAAAAACTATATCTAATAAATTCATATAGTTTTTTCATCGTTTAATCTTGAGTAAAGGTAAAAAGACCCCATAACCTTATGATTAAGCCACTTGGCTCGAGGAAACTTTTTTTTGACAACTTATAATTTAAAGAACACGCTCAACGCGCTATCTAATGCAGATAATCAACAGGCTATTAAAGGCATTATGCGCGGTATTGAGAGAGAATCATTAAGAATTAATCACGATGGTTCCATTTCAAAACAGGCTCATCCTCAAGGTGTGGGCTGTGCGCTCACCAATGGGCATATTACCACTGATTTTTCTGAGTCTTTACTTGAGTTCATTACACCGGTTAGCGAGTCATCAACGCAAACCTTACAGCAGCTAAAAGATTTACAAAAGTTCACCCTAGAACATATGGGCGATGAATTATTGTGGCCAATTAGTATGCCGTGCTTTATAAATCATCAAGACGATATTGTATTGGCACAATTTGGCGACTCTAACGTCGGTAAAATGAAAACCCTATATCGCGAAGGCTTGAAGAATCGTTACGGCAGTATGATGCAAGCGATTGCTGGCGTGCATTTCAATATTTCTTTTCCACAAACGCTATGGCAGTCACTGCACTCATTAAAGCAAAGTAATGCGAAACTTGAAGATTTTATATCGGATAGTTATTTGGCGTTAATTCGTAACTTTAAACGCGAACTGTGGTTAATTAGCTACATGTTTGGCGCATCACCGGCATTATGTAGCTCTTTTTTACAAGGGCGTAAAAGCGACTTACCGTTTAAAAAACTCGGTAAAGGCACTTTATATTTGGAAGTGGGTACCGCATTGCGTTTAGGCAACTTAGGCTATACCAATAGCGCACAATCGTCGTTACGGGTAATGTATAACTCATTAGATGAATATGTTGCAGGACTAAAAAAAGCCATAAATACGCCTTCAGATATTTACGGCAGTATTGACGATTACACCAGTGCTACGCCAAAGCAATTAAATAAAAACATTTTGCAAATAGAGAACGAGTTTTACTCGCCAATTCGTCCTAAACGTAATGCAAAAAATGGTGAAACGCCCACCGATGCATTGCTAAGAGCGGGTATAGAATATATTGAAATTCGTGCATTGGATGTTAACCCGTTTAGTGAAGTTGGGATTGACTTAGAGCAAATACACTTTTTAGATGTGTTTTTAACTTATTGTTTATTAAAAGATTCAGCGCCTATGGATTGGCAAGAGCAAACTCGTAGCACTGAAAATCTTGATACTGTGGTTAACCAAGGTCGAGAACAAGGCTTGATGCTTAATTTTAATAATGAGCATCGCAGCCTAGAATCTTGGGGTGATGAAATATTTAGTCAGCTGAGTGATGTTGCTCAGTGGATGGATACTGCTTACGATGTTGACTACTACTCAAACACTATTAAGCGCATGGCGACTTGGATTCATGATCCGGCATTAACGTATTCTGGTCGTTATGTTGAGCAGTTAAAAGCGTCAGAGTTAGATAATGGCCACTTTGCACTGTCACTTGCTCAGAAGTACAAACAAAGCCATGAAACAGCAAGTTATACTGAATTTTCAAAATCGTGGCTAGAGCAACAAGCTGCAGAGTCGTACCAAGCCCAAAAGGCAATTGAACAAGCTGATAAACAATCATTTACCGCATTTTTAGATACGTATTTCAGGGTCTGTTGACCTTTGCGGATTACAATTTGTTCAAACTAGGAGCGGTTTAATCGCGGCGCGAGGTTTGTAACCTAGTGGGCTAAGTAAAAACCGAGCAACAAAGAGTAAATCGCTCCTAGGCAGAACCCGAAGGGCAGCACCTGTTTGGCATTGATGCTGCGTTATCGCCTATTTATGGGGAATAACTACACCACATAGGCTTTGCCTTGCCTAAATACCAAACAAACTGCTGCAAATGCAACCTTGAAAGGTCAACAGACCCAAGTAAGTAGCAGGCAAAAAAAACGCAGCTCATAGTAGCTGCGTAAATATTCTTTAGGGATGAAACAATGCTGTACTGCTGCATTCATAGATTCAGACCCACACTTTTTTAAAAAGTTCAGTGAGATCTTAAAAAATGAAAAAAAATATTATTACCTTATCTTTGCTGCTCACTATAGCTGGGTGTGCAACAGCTCCCCCAAAGCAACCAGAAGATATTTGTAAAATTTTCGAAGAGAAATCTGACTGGTATTTTGATGCCAAAGACGCGCAGGAAAAGTGGGGCTCCCCAAAACATGTGTTAATGAGCATGATGTATCAAGAAAGTTCTTTTCGCCACGATGCAGCACCGCCTATGGAATACTTCTTATGGATAATTCCTACTGGTCGTGCAAGCGATGCCTATGGCTATTCTCAAGCTAAAACACCTACTTGGTCTGATTATATTCGTGAAACAGGTAACAGTGGCGCCGACAGAGACGAATTTGAAGATGCGATTGATTTTATGGCGTGGTTTGTTTATAAAACCCATAAAGTTAATGGTGTGTCTAAGTGGGACGCCTACGCACAGTATTTAAATTATCATGAGGGATGGGGCGGTTATAAACGAGGCACCTATCGTAAGAAAAAATGGTTAATGAGCGTTGCCAACAAAGTAAAACATCGCGCAAGCCGTTATGGTGCACAGCTAAGACGCTGTGAAGATGATTTAGATAAAGGTTGGTTAGAGCGATTGTTCTTTTAGATTAGATTAAAAAGGAGCCAGCAGGCTCCTTTTTTATTGGTTTATTTTTTACGTTTGTTTGGTTGAATTTTGACTTGTTTAATCATGTTTTCTTTTACCTCAAGTACTTCAACCGGATAGCCTGCAATACGAATACTTAAATTAGCATCGGGTATATCTTCTAAGTACTCAACAATCAAGCCACTTAATGTTTTAGGACCGTCTAATGGGAATTCCCAGCCCATTTCTTTATTTAAGTCGCGAACGTTAGCACCGCCGTCGACAATATAAGAGCCATCGTTTTGTGTGGTTACTTCTTCACTCGGTGTCCGAGTTTGAGTGGTAGTAAAATCACCCACAACTTCTTCAAGAATATCTTCAAGAGTGACTAAGCCCTGAATGTCGCCATATTCATCAACAACAATACCAATACGTTCTTTTGATAACTGAAATTTTAGTAGCTGAGTGTTAAGCGAGGTGCCCTCAGGGATAAAGTAAATTTCACGTACCGCACGCAATAGCGAAGGCTTATCAAACTGCTCTTTAGTTAAAAGGCGAAGCGCATCACGAGAGTGAATAAAGCCAACAGCATCATCAATATTGTCGCGGTATAAAAGCACCCGAGTATGTTGAGCGTGAGTAAGTTGTTTACTGATTATTTTCCAATCGTCATTAATATCAATCGCCACAATTTCATTGCGAGGGATCATAATATCTTCAACGGTAACTTGTTCTAAATCTAAAATAGAGGTCAACATACTTTGGTGACGAGCGGGGATCAGTGCACCCGATTCATTCAGCACGGTTTTTAATTCTTCTTTACTCATGCTGTGCTCATCTATTTGTGCAGCGCTAATACCAAATAAGCGCAATATACCATTGGTCATCCAGTTAACAACGACAACAAATGGGAAGAGAATTTTTAGTAACCCTTTGAGTATCACCGAACTTGGAAAAGCGACTCGCTCAGGATAGAGGGCGGCCAGTGTTTTTGGCGTTACTTCAGCGAAAATCAGCACCACAAGTGTTAATGCACCTGTTGCTATAGCAATACCTAAATCACCATACAAACGAATACCAATAATGGTGGCAACTTGGGCAGCCGCAATATTGACAAGGTTATTACCAATAAGGATAAGACCTATCAACCTGTCAGGTCGACTGAGTAATTTACTAACGCGTTTCGCAGCACGATGATTCTCTTTAGCGAGGTGTCGTAAACGAATACGGTTGATTGACATGATTCCGGTTTCTGACCCGGAGAAGTAAGCAGAAAAAAGTACCAATAAACCTAAAATGATAAACAGCGTACTTGTCGATATGTCGTCCAACGATGGATCCTTTTTTTATAAACCAATGCGTATTAAGCTAGAGTGAGCTTTCAGAGTCAAGTTAAAACTTATTTAGAACCACTTCTTGTATAAAACGGCTGCCAAAATAAGCGAGTGTGAGTGTAAATGCGGCAATCATAATACTCACTACCACCATTTTCCCTCGCCAACCTCGTTTTACATGGCCAACGGCAATCGTGGCAAAAATAGCCCAAGCAACTAAAGATAAGATTGTTTTATGAATAAACTCTTTGGCAAACATGCCATCAAGAAATACAAACCCTGTAATCAGCGCCACGCTTAATAATACTGTGCCTAAATTTAATAGTTGATAAAGTTGACGCTCTACCACCATTAGTGGCGGTAAATGGCTATGTACTATTGCTAAATCTTTACGTTTCAAACGTTTATCAATAAAGTAAAATTGTACGCCGTAAAGGGTGGCAATAATTAAGATACAGTAGGCTAATAACGACAGTGAAATATGCGCAACTAACGCAAGCTCTACATTAATGCTATGAAGTAAAACGTGATGAGGAATAAACAGGCTAGCAATAGTTAACAGGGCAGCAAAGCCGTATACAACAGGTAATAGCAGTGTCGCAGGGAACTTCAAAGAGACGGTGGTGACACAAAGCACTATTACCCAACAAGTCAGTAATGCAACATTAACAATACTTAAATCTTGGCCATCGGCTCTAAACACCGAGTTTACTAAAAGCAGCATATGCGCCAAAATAGCGACAGTGCTCAGTATTATAGTAATTTTTTGGCTTGGTCCCTGACGATGAAACAATCGCGAAAGCACGTGAGACGTTGCTAACACATAAAATAAACTGGCAATAATAGTTAAACTAATAATCAGCATTTTGCTTTGGCCACTTAATTGAAGTCAAATAATTCGTGTTCGTTATCTGGTCATTGTATTTTATAGCAACGCAAATGCATAGACCCTGTAAAAAGAAACTCAATAAGCAGCACTTCAGCACTGTATTGTATGCCACCATTTACGGTATACTATTTTCAATTGAATTTTAATAGCATCGACCTTATTAATAGAGTTGATATAAACGTCTTTTCGGAACCGTTACATGTTTGAGAACCTCCAAGAACGATTAGGTAAAACCCTAAAAAATATTAGTGGCCGTGGTCGCTTAACTGAAGACAACATTAAAGATACACTTCGTGAAGTGCGAATGGCATTTTTAGAAGCCGATGTGGCGTTGCCTGTTGTTCGCGAGTTTGTAAAGCAAGTTAAAGAGCGTGCGGTTGGTGTTGAAGTCACCAAAAGCTTGAGCCCTGGCCAAGTATTTATAAAAATTGTTCGTGAAGAACTTGAAAAAGCCATGGGTGAAGCCAACGAAGAGCTAAGCCTTAACGCACAGCCACCGGCGGTAGTGATGATGGCTGGTCTTCAAGGTGCGGGTAAAACCACCAGTGTGGGTAAGCTGGCTAAGTTTTTAAAAGAGCGCAAGAAAAAGTCTGTGCTAGTGGTAAGTGCCGATGTGTATCGTCCAGCAGCAATTAAGCAATTAGAAACCTTAGCAACAGAAGTTGATGTAGAATTTTTCCCAAGTGATATTTCGCAAAAACCAGTTGATATTGCAACTGCCGCCATTTCTCATGCGAAAAAGAAATTTATTGATGTTGTATTAGTCGATACTGCGGGTCGTTTGCATGTTGATAGCGACATGATGGATGAAATTAAAGCCTTGCATCATGCAATTAATCCAATCGAAACGCTATTCGTTGTTGATGCAATGACAGGTCAAGATGCGGCAAATACAGCAAAAGCATTTGACGAAGCTTTACCGCTGACCGGTGTGATACTGACTAAAACAGATGGTGATGCCCGAGGTGGTGCTGCTTTATCTATTCGTCATATTACTGGTAAGCCAATTAAGTTTATGGGTGTGGGTGAGCGCACTGATGCCCTTGAGCCTTTCCACCCAGACCGAATTGCTTCACGTATTTTAGGCATGGGTGATGTACTTTCATTAATCGAAGAAGTCGAGATGAAAGTAGACAAAGAACAAGCGGCAAAAGTAGCACAAAAAGTATTTAAAGGTGATGGCTTTACGCTGGATGACTTTGCTGATCAACTAAAGCAAATGAAAAACATGGGTGGCATGATGTCGATGCTCGATAAACTGCCTGGCATGCAAAACATCCCAGATGCGGTTAAAGGGCAAATGGGTGATAAAACCTTTATTCAAATGGAAGCGATTATTAGCTCTATGACCAAAAAAGAGCGTGCACGCCCAGAAATCATCAAAGGTTCGCGTAAAAAGCGTATTGCTGCGGGCTCTGGTACTCAAGTACAAGAGATCAATAAACTGCTTAAGCAATTTACGCAAATGCAAAAAATGATGAAGAAGATGAAAGGTAAAGGTGGCATGCAAAAAATGATGCGTGGCATGAAAGGGATGTTACCACCTGGCATGATGGGTGGCGGTGGTCCAAAATTTTAATAATTTAACCTTTAATACCTCCAATACGAGATAAAAAGTAATCAATAAAGAGGCAAAATGCCTCTTTATTGTTGAATAAACTATGCACAGAA
The DNA here is from genome assembly GCF_000518425.1 of Pseudoalteromonas sp. 23_GOM-1509m. Taxonomy (NCBI): domain Bacteria; kingdom Pseudomonadati; phylum Pseudomonadota; class Gammaproteobacteria; order Alteromonadales; family Pseudoalteromonadaceae; genus Pseudoalteromonas; species Pseudoalteromonas sp. 23_GOM-1509m. The sequence continues at coordinate 130,018 of NZ_KI912434.1, read as the reverse complement.
TAGCTTATTCATATACTTTTTCATCTTGGATCACGGTTTAATCTACTAAACTGGCTTTTTGCATCACTTCTTACTTGCATTGTTGCTAAAAACTCGTACAATTCACCGGCTCCCCATACTGGGGAGTAAATCTTATTAATGAAAACAGTCAATCTATTTAGAGGACGGTATGGTAACTATTCGTTTGCAACGTGGTGGCGCTAAAAAACGCCCTTTCTATCAAATTGTGGTTGCGGATAGCCGTTTCTCGCGTGACGGTCGCTTCATCGAGAAAGTAGGTTTCTTTAACCCAATTGCTTCAGGTCAAGAAGAAAAACTTCGTTTAGATTTACCACGTGTTGAACACTGGTTAGGTCAAGGCGCAGGTCTTTCAGATCGTGTAGCTAAATTAGTTAAAGACGCTCGTAAAGCGGCTTAATAGGCGTAAGTGTAACCATGAGTCAAGAGAACACCTCATCAATAATTGTCGTAGGAAAGCTCGGCGCCCCATATGGTATAAAGGGCTGGCTTAAGGTGCATTCATTTACTGATGATCCCCAAGGGATCTTCGATTTCAGCCCGTGGTTGATAGGGCAGCAAGGTAAATGGCAATCCTTAGAAGTGGTCGACTGGCGTCGCCACAACAAAGGCTTTATCGCTAAGTTTGCGCAAGTAAATGACAGAGACCAAGCAATGGCTTATACCAATGTAGAAATTTCTGTTGATTCAGCGCAGCTACCAGAATTACCGCAAGGTGAATTCTATTGGCGAGATCTCATCGGCATGTCGGTTGTAACTGATAAAGGTTATAACTTAGGCATTGTTGATGACCTTATGGAGACAGGCTCAAATGATGTACTGGTTGTGAAAGCAAACAGTAAAGATGCATTTGGCCAAGCAGAACGTTTAATTCCTTTTTTAACTGATTCAGTTATTCAAGAAGTTAAATATGATGCGAAAGAAATTACTGTAGATTGGGATCCAAGCTTTTAATGAGTCAAACAAGTTCGTTATGGGTAGGGGTTATCAGCCTTTTCCCGGATATGTTTGATGCAATTACAACGCAAGGTGTAACCGGTCGTGCTGTTAAAAATGGCTTAATCGATTTTTACTGCTGGAATCCACGTGACTATGCAACTGATAAGCATAGAACCGTAGATGATCGTCCTTACGGGGGCGGGCCAGGCATGTTAATGATGGTTGAACCACTAAAACAAGCCATTCTTGAAGCCAAACAGGCTGCAGGTGATGGTGCAAAAGTAATTTATATGTCGCCACAAGGGCGCAAATTAGATCAGCAAGGGGCTAGCGAACTCGCAAACTCTGAAAAACTGATTTTAATTGCCGGTCGCTATGAAGGTATAGACGAGAGAATAATAGAGTCGTACGTTGACGAAGAATGGTCAATTGGTGATTTTATTTTGAGTGGGGGTGAACTACCTGCCATGACATTAATTGACGCAGTAGCGCGATTAGTGCCAGGGGTTCTAGGACACAACCAGTCAGCAGAGCAAGATTCATTTTCGGATGGCTTGCTAGATTGTCCTCACTATACACGGCCAGAAACATTGGACGACAAACAGGTGCCTGCTGTATTACTCAGCGGAAACCACCAAGAGATAGCAAAATGGCGGCTTATGCAGTCATTAGGTAGAACTTGGCTTCGCCGTCCTGACTTGTTGCATAACCTAGCTCTGACTGAGGAGCAAGCGGTATTACTCGCGAAATTTCAGCAAGAGTACCAAAAAGCTTGTGGCTAGAAGACAGTTACACCTAGGAAAGTGAGAAACATAATGGCAAAAGTAAACCAAAATATTATTAAAGCGCTTGAAGATGAGCAGCTTAAAACAGACGTACCTGCATTCGGCGCTGGTGATACAGTAGTTGTACAGGTAAAAGTAAAAGAAGGTGCTAAAGAGCGTCTACAGGCCTTTGAAGGTGTTGTAATCGCTAAGCGTAATCGTGGTCTTCACTCAGCATTCACAGTTCGTAAAATCTCGAACGGTGAAGGTGTTGAGCGTGTATTCCAAACGCACAGCCCTCTTATTGATAGCGTAACAGTTAAGCGTCGCGGTGCGGTTCGTCGTGCTAAGCTTTACTATCTACGTGAGCGTTCTGGTAAATCTGCACGTATTAGAGAAAAACTTAACTAATACGCGCTGTTTATCAACGCAAAAAACGGGTTGCAACCTTTGGGTTGCAACCCGTTTTGGTTTTAATGCTATTGCAATTTTTATATCGCTACATTTAAAAACCAATACACACCTTAACCAGCATGCGTTAAAGTGTGGTTCACTTCAAAGCACAATATCTTCTCACTTCTTGCAAAAAATGATGTACAAAAATGAATGATAAAACGATAGTTACGCACAACGGCAATTTTCATGCAGATGATGTTTTTAGTATCGCTGCGCTTAAAATTATTTTCCCTTCTTTTACCCTGATACGCACACGCGATAATGCGATTATTAATGACGCTGATGTGGTTATTGATGTCGGCGGCCAATATGACCCAGAAACTGACCGGTTTGATCATCATCAGCGCGGCGGTGCCGGTGCTCGCGAAAATGGGATTCCTTTTTCGTCATTTGGCTTGGTGTGGAAAAAATATGGCTTAGCAATATGTGATGATAATCAAGATGTGGCGAATGCAGTTGATGCAGGGCTTGTATCAACTATTGATGCCATTGATTGTGGTCATGTTGAAGGTGTTGCTACAGGCATTAGTTTAAGCCAAACAATTTCTATGTTTAACCCAACATGGGAAGAGGAAAGTAATTTTGATGCTGCTTTTGATCAAGCGGTTGAATTTGCACACACTTTGCTGCTTCGTTTTGTTGCCTCAGCGCAGGGTGGTTTAAATGCTAAAAAGATTGTTGCTCAAGCAATTAAACAGGCAGACGATCCACGATTAATCGTACTAGAGCGTTATACGCCGTGGAAAAAAACCGTACATAGCTTATCAGAAGAGGCGCTATATGTAGTGTATCCATCGCATTCTGGTAAGTGGATAGTGCAAACGGTACCTGCAGAGCTAGGCTCGTTTGAAGACCGAAAGCCATTACCTGCACCGTGGGCTGGATTATCTGATAGTGAATTTCAAGCAGTGACCGGTATAGATGATGCTATGTTTTGCCATAATGGCCTATTTATCGCCGGTGCAGAATCATTCGAAAGTGTTATGTCGCTTGCGACTATGGCATTGGAATATTAGATAAAAAGTGCTAATTAAAGTGGCTATTAAGCCACTTTAATTTTCATTGTTTAAACTCGGCATAGACTTACATTTTTATATGCTTTTTAATTCACTTTACGCAAGCTGTGTTCTATTCATTTAATTATCCTACCTTGGTCGCAGTTGAGTGACTCATACTGATCTTTTCACTAATTAGCCTTTTAACCCCTAACGTATCCTGTTAGTATTTATCGTATTGATTAGTTTACTTTTTTGTAATTATTAATTTACGATTTTGCTTTTTTGGATGGAATGAGAACGTGGCAGAGATAAGTGATTTAGCGCAGCTAAGAAAAGGTATAGATGAATGCGATGCGCAACTGGTTGCCTTACTTGCAAAGCGCAATGGTATTACTCAACAAATTGGCGCAATAAAACAACAAACTGGCGCGCCACTACATGCACCCGATAGAGAAGCTGATTTATTAGCTGCACGACGCCAAGAGGCAATTAATCAAGGTGTAAACCCTGATTTAGTCGAAGACATTCTCAGGCGCATGATGCGTGAAGCTTATCAAAATCAACAGGCCAAATTAGCTTGTGCCGACTCACAACTATCTCCGATTGTCATTGTTGGTGGTGAAGGGGCAATGGGGCAGCTATTTGCAAAACAATTTCAGCGCTCGGGTTACGAAGTTAAAGTTTTAGATAAAGCCCAGCAATCACAGGCAGCAGAGATTTTAAAAGGCGCAAAACTGGTGATGATCAGTGTGCCAATTAATGCCCTCGAAACGGTTGTTAACGCGTTACCTAAACTCGATGATGATTGTTTGCTGGTTGATATTACATCGGTTAAACAAGCGCCGTTAAATGTGCTCAAAAAAGTTCACAATGGTGCTGTTGTTGGCTTACACCCCATGTTTGGTCCTGATATTTCTCATTGGGTGAAACAAACTGTGGTGGTATGTGAAGGGCGTAATCCTGAAATGGCACAAGGTTTATTAAAGCAGCTACAAATTTGGGGCTGTCAGTTAGTAGAACTTGATGCTAAAAAACACGATGAAGCGATGCAAATCATTCAGGTTATGCGCCATTTAACCACCTTTGTATACGGTCAGTTTTTAGCAAAACAAGGACATACACTGGCAGAGCTGCGTAGTTGTTCATCACCTATTTATCAGTTAGAGCTGATGATGGTCGGTCGTCTCTTTGCGCAATCGCCAGAGCTGTATACTGATATTATGCTGGCGCAATTTGATAATGTAGAAAGCTTATTAGCGCAGTATCAGTGTTTGTTCTCAGAGACGCTTAAAAAGTTAAAAGCAGGGGATAAGCCAGCCTTAATCGATGCCTTTGCTGATGCAAAAGCCTACTTTTCTGACTCCACAGCGCACTTTTTGACACAAAGCCGCAGTTTATTAAATAAAGCGAACGACGCCAAAGTACTCGATTAAACGTGACAGATTAATTAAAACGAAAAAGGGCCCGCAGGCCCTTTTTTAATGTTGCTTTAGGCTAGCTTTGTACACTCACCGCTTGCAGTGATTCGCTTTGATAACAGCCTAATACGCGTACGTACTGGGTATGCTCTTTAAGCTCTTCTAACGCATGTTTCACTTGGCTATCAGCAAGGTTCGCTTCTAAATCCACATAGAATACTTCTTCCCATGGATTTCCTGGTACAGGGCGAGACTCTAATTTTACTAGATTTATATTATGCTGTTTAAAAATCATCAGCGCATCGGCGAGTGAGCCTGCTTGTTGCTTAGTTGCCATAATTAAACTGGTTTTAGTGGGGATTTGTTTAGATACATGTAGCGGTTTACGTGCAACCACAATGAAGCGACTATGGTTTTCTTTTTGATTAGCAAGATTGGCCTTAATGACTTCAAGCCCTACATTTTTACCTGCTTGTGCAGAGCCAATAGCCGCACTGTTAGGTGTTTCAAGTGCTGATTTTAATGCACTCGATGTTGAATCGCAGGTCTCATGCTGCAAATCGCCAAGCCCTTGTAAAAAACGGCTACATTGAGCAAACGGTTGCGGGTGAGCAAACACTTTGGTTAATTGGTTAAGTTCTGTGTCTGGGGCGGCTAATAAACAATGCTCTACGCTGTGAGTGACTTCGCCGACAATAGAGACTTGCGCGTGCTGGAGTAAATCAAATACTTCATTAATACTGCCTGAGCTGGTATTTTCAATCGGTAACAAGCCAAAGTCGGCTTGGCCATTTTCTACTTTACCGGTGATCTCATCAAAAGAACTACAGCCAATTTCAATTAATTTGCCTGGTCGGCGACTAAAGTACTTATGACACGCAAGTTGACTGTAAGATCCTTGTCCGCCTAAATAGGTTACCCGATGGGTTTCACTTAGCGCATCAGGGTTGAGGTTTTTTTGCAGCATAGCTTGTTGATGTAATACTGAGTCTTCTAATATGGTTTGAAAAACATTATTTACATAGTAGGCATCTAAACCAAGAGATTTACCATAACCGATTAATTTTTCGAGTAATGCTAATTCACGTGCTTCATCACGAATTGGTTTATTATTCGCTATCTTATATTCAACAACACCATGGCTAATACGGCGTCGCTTCGCTAATAACACAAGTAGGTCAGAATCGATTTCATTTATATCGTGCCTAAGCGTGTCTAAAACATCATTGCTCATTTGGTTTTCCTCATTCCAAAAATGTCACTGTATTTAACAGCGTAAACAAAAAAGCCTCCCAGTTGGGAGGCTTTACTATTCGATTGATTTTATCTCACAAACAGGGAAGCCTCTTCTATATAAAGAAGCTAAAAAAAGATAAGAAAGTAAGTGAGTATTTTATATTCATGCCCTTAATGTATGAAGAGTAACCTCTAATGTCAACAAGCACTTATATTAAATAGGTTTTTTACCTGATATATATACAAAACATATTGTTTTTTAAAAACTTTACAAATAATTTATAATTCTGATTTGAGATCTGGTATATTTCTACTACTCGCAAAAATAATAATTATAAATAAGGTTGGCCTTTTGTGTATCGACGCCCTCCATCTCGATTTGGAATAAACTCACTCAGTGTCAAGTTATCACTGTTGATCTCTGGCATTTGTTTAGTTGCAGGTATTTGTGCGGCTGCATTAATGCTCAAATCAGAAGAGAAACAGCTTGTATTTGAAGAGCATGAGGTATTAAAGCAATCAAATGAATTATTAATAAACCAGTTTAATAATTTGATAGCGACCAAAGTTAAAATAGCTGAGCAAGCTAATATTGTTGTTAGCGAGCAGTTATTTGAGGGGCAATTATCATTTAAGAATAACAATGCCCCGACTATGCAAGTCACCAATGATGGTTCAGTGCGCAGCGCATCTGCCGATGGCTTATCTGCGGCGTTCATTCCCGAAAATGCTTATTCTCCTTTTTATAAACAGTTAATTGCAGATTCTGAATCGCTTTGGAAAGTGATTTCCCCCACGTTAATTCAAGATTTTTATAATTTTTACCTGATCACCAAAGATAATTTTATCCGTGTTGCGCCACCAAATTGGGCACTTAATGTCCCCGGAGATTACACCTTTAATCAAAGCAAAAGTTTTAATTACGCAAAATCGTTAACAAACCCACAACGCGAGCCGCTGTGGTCACGAGTGTATTACGATGGCGTTTGGAATAAGTGGGTCGTTAGTTTAATTGTACCTATTTATAAAAATGATGAGTTTTTAGGAGTTACGGGTAGTGATATTTCTCTCGACTCTCTCATATCGCAATTACCTGTCGGCGGAAAAGAAAAACACTTAGTGGTGTTCGATAAGCAAGGGCAGCTATTGGCGCACCCTAATTTAGGAGCCGATAGTTATACCCAATACGGAGAGGCGGGAAAAAAGTTGCTACCTGGCGATTTTATTTCTCCTGAGCTAAAGCGAGTTATTGATAATGCAGGGCAAATACAATTGCCGGAATATGCCGACTCGTTTTCATTAAATGATGAAGACTACATTATAAATATCCATAAAGTTGAAGGTGTAAATTGGTACGTGGGCGTATATAAAAAGCGCTCTTCTACACTATCGGCACTGAAAGACTTAAAACTGAAGTTTTTTGGCTTGTTTATTCTGTATGCCATTTTAGTTGCTTTATTATTACACCAAGCACTTTACCAACTAGTATTAAGACGCCTACATTCACTGGTTTATGCGGTTACTAACTTTGGTAAAGGTCAGTTAGAAATTGATTTTCCAAAAGAAAATAAAGATGAAATTGGCACGCTTAATGGTTCATTCAAAGATATGACCATTGAAATCCGCAAACTCATCGATGGCTTAAACCAGCGCATAATAGAAAAAGAAATTGCAGAAAAGGCTGCAAATCGCTTGTCTAAAGCGGTTGCCTTCTCGGGCACGGGGGTGGTGATCACTGATGAAAACTTTGTGATTGAATATGTTAATCCAAAAATGCTGGAAATGACCGACTTTGCAGAAAGTGATTTCCTGCGCCAGCCACTTCTGACTATTATTGCTAATGAAATGACCATGCTGGTAGAGGACATTGATATTGATTTGCGCAACCGTAATTACTGGCGAGGGGATACCCTTATTGAAGCGCAAAACAAGCCACCCATATGGGTATCGCTGAGTGTGTCACCTATTCGTGAAGATGGTGGAAAAATCACCAGTTACGTTGCTTCAGCGCAAGATATTTCATTTGTAAAAGAAAGCCAACGCAAAATGGAACAGCTCGCTTACTTCGACACATTAACCGGGCTTGCTAATCGTACATTCTTTAGAATGCAGCTTAGAAAGTCGATGGCGCTTGCTGAAAGAGGGCGTTACTCGTTTGCTTTATTTTATTTTGATTTGGATGAATTTAAGCGTATTAACGATACTTTAGGTCATGATGCAGGCGATCAACTATTGGTTGAAGTGGCAACGCGCTTAAAGCAGCGCTTACGAGCAGAAGATACTATAGCCCGTTTAGGCGGTGATGAGTTTGCGGTATTACTCAGTGGTATTGAGCATCAAAAAGAAGCATCGGAAGTCGCTGACACCATTCAAAAAACGTTAAATCAGCCAATAAAATTAGGTAGTAACGAAGTCATTGTTAGTGCCAGTATTGGTATTACCTTGGCGCCATTTGATAGCTTAGAAGAAGATCAGTTATTAAAACATGCCGATTTAGCCATGTATGAAGCAAAAGCGAAAGGGCGTAATACGTTCCACTTTTATAGCCAAGATCTAAATGCAGCCGCCAATGAGCGATTATTCCTTGAAAATGAGTTGCGCCATGCAATTAAAGAAAAGCAACTCACACTGCATTATCAGCCACAAGTTGATTGTCGCGATAATAGTGTAGTGGGATATGAAGCATTGCTTCGCTGGTTCCATCCTACGCAGGGATTCATTCCACCTACTAAATTTATTCCTATTGCTGAGGCAACGGGTTTAATTGTGGAACTTGGTAAGTGGGTATTACAACAAGCGTGTGAGTTTACTAAACGACTAGAGCAACAAGGTAGAGCGAGCAACATGTCGATAAACCTGTCAGCAAGGCAGTTTAAAGACGCAAGCTTAGTACCTATGCTGAAAAAAATAATCATAGAGACGCAAATTAATGCTAAAAGCCTGCACCTTGAACTGACTGAGAGCATGCTAATGGGTAATGTTGAGGCGGCTATTGATCAGCTACATCAATTGAAAAAGCTGGGTATTTCAATTTCTATTGACGATTTTGGTACGGGCTATTCTTCGTTGAGTTACCTTAAACGTTTTCCTGTTGATATTCTTAAAATTGACCGCTCGTTTGTTAAAGATATCCCTGAAGATGATAATGATATGGAGATCACCGCTGCGATTATTGCGATGGCACAAAAGCTCAAGCTTGATGTGGTTGCTGAAGGGGTTGAAACAATAGAGCAAGTTGAATTTTTACAAAACAATAATTGTTTTATTGTGCAAGGCTATTACTTTAGTAAGCCCGTAGCCGAAGCCGATATCCCTGTGTTGTTTGAGCAATTAGCTGCGTTAAAAGTCCCTGAATAGAACAAAAATTGCGGGTTAACCACCCGCAATTTTTACCTTAAACTTTAATCCTTCTAAAATCGCCTTTAACTTATCGCGATCATCACCTTGTACTTCAATAACTCCTTCTTTTACTGCGCCACCTTGGCCCATCTTACTTTTTATTGTTTTTGCTAACTTTTTTAAATCGTGCTGTTGGGGATCTAATCCTACAACTAGCATTACGCCTTTACCTTTTCGACCTTTGGTTTGACGCTCTATGCGAATAGACCCGTCTTTAAATAGTTTTACATCCAGTTCTTTTTCTGGCTTTGGCTGGTCAATTCGCCCTGTTGCTGTTGAATACACTAAGTGATTATCACTCATAATTAACCTATCTAAGATTGAATCTAATATTGGGCTAAATAATAACAAATTTGTGACGCAAAGGCGTAATTTTTGCGCCTAAGCTAAACACCTTTTAATCCCGCAAAGATAAACATCCTCTGTTTAAGTACCGCAATAGTGCTTATGAATAAAAGTGCTTAAGGATTTTAAAAAGCGCTTTAAATTGGCTAGCGCTATAAAAATATCCATGCTACTATTTCGGCATTATAGATGTATGGATGGCCAAATGATAAATTCTTATTTAGAGCAAGCTCAGCTTAATGTAGAGCAACAGTTAATTAATGCTGAGCTAGAAAAGCTTGAGCAGTACTTAAATAGCAATGCTGCACCGGCCGTGCGTTGGCAGTATCAAATTCCAGAACTCGGTGAAGGTGGCGCATGTAGTTTATTCGGCTACTTGCAAGATGAGCCGTTTAATTTAAACGATTACGTTAGCCAAAATACGCAAACAACGGCAAAGTTAGCGCAACTTCAGTTGATTGTTGACTATGTAATCGAAAACACCCAGTTAGATTGGTATGGCATCTATCAAAATACGGCCACCCCTGAAGGCGAGCAGTTATTAAAGCTCGCTTATTTTGGTGCACCGAGTCGCCCTTTATTTCCGCTCACCGCTGAATTTGCAACCGGCAGTAATAATGTGCAAGTGGCACTCAGTGGTAAAGGACGTGTCATTAATAATGTTGAGCAATATTTAGCCGCGGGTGGTGAGTATTACACCTGCGATCCGAAAGTAAAAGCAGAGGCCTGTTTACCACTATTTAATGCGCAAAAGCAGTGCATTGGCATTGTCGATGGCGAAGCCTTTAGCACGGATTTTTTTGATAATGCGACACTCGCGTTATTAATTGCATGCTGTATTAAAATTCCTCACTTTTTAGTGTAAATAACACTGGTCAATCGAGTGAGTTTTTATGTTAAGCTTAGCGCAACAGCTAACCCCTAAATAACGAAGAGATAGTCAATGTTCTCAGTATTAAAACCATTACCAACAGACCCTATTCTTGGCCTTATGGCGGCCTATAAGCAAGATACTAACCCTAATAAGATTGACTTAGGGGTTGGTGTATATAAAGACGAGCAGGGGAATACCCCGGTATTAAAGTCAGTAAAAAAAGCAGAAGCGTTTCGTTTAGAAAATGAAATGAGCAAATCTTACATTGGTCTTGCTGGTAACTTAGATTACTGTCAACAAATGGAAAATCTTCTTCTTGGTGAGCACCCGGCATTATTAGCTAATCGCGTACGCACAGCACAAGCACCTGGTGGTACAGGCGCACTTCGTGTTGCAGCAGAATTTATTGTACGTTGTAACCCAGGCGCTACTGTATGGGTTACCAACCCAACGTGGGCTAACCACATTAGCTTATTTGAAGCTGCAGGCTTAACTGTTAAAGAATACCCATACTACGACTACGAAAACAAAGATTTATTGTTTGATGAAATGGTTGAAACATTAACACAGGTGCCTAAGGGCGATGTTGTGTTATTACATGCATGTTGTCACAACCCAAGTGGTATGGATTTAAACGAAACACAATGGAATACCATTGCTGAACTTGCAAAAGATGTGGGCTTTACGCCATTGATTGATATTGCATACCAAGGTTTTGGTTCTTCTTTAGAAGAAGATGCGAATGGTTTACGTATTTTAGCCAATGCGGTTGAAGAGTTGATCATTTGTTCATCATGTTCTAAAAACTTTGGCTTATACCGTGAGCGTATTGGTGCGTGTTCAATTATTGCAAAAGACAGTGCAACCGCTGATATTTCAAACTCGGTATTATTAAGTGTGGTACGTAGCATTTATTCTATGCCGCCAGCGCACGGTGCAGACATTGTAAACACCATTTTAAGCAGCACAGAGTTAACGCAGTTATGGCACAGTGAACTTGATGAAATGCGTAACCGTATTAATGGTTTACGTAGTTTAATTAAAGACAGCCTTGCAGCCAAAGACATTGCTCAAGACTTCTCATTTATAGACCGCCAACACGGTATGTTCTCTTTCTTAGGTATTAATAAAGAGCAAATCGAGCGTCTACAAAAAGACTACGGTATTTATATTGTGGGCTCTAGCCGTGTAAACGTGGCGGGAATTAGTCAAGCAAACATCGATTACTTTGCTAACGCTGTTGCTGATGTATGTAAGTAACCAATAATAAGTTTTAGCTTATTAGCAATAAAAAAACCGCACACTCGTTGCGGTTTTTTATTGTTTGTAATACCCATCCCCTTATATCAATCTGCTTAGATATAAGGGAGTTTAATTCGTTAAATTGTTCAAATATTTATACAAATTGGTATTACAGCCAGCGAATAGCGCCTGCAATACGTTCATTATACATATCAACCGGTGAGCCTAGGCTTGCTATTAGTACAGTATCAGCTTGTTTTCCTCGGCTTATATGGCCTACATAGCGAGAGTCACTAAAGTCACCCGAGCCAATTTCAAAGACTTTGTTATCACTAGGGACAATAAACACGGTCATAGGGCCAAAGTCCGATTCAAACACTAAATGGATGCCTTTCTCGCCTTGAAAATCGCAAAAGTTAACATAAGTAACTTTCCCAGGTAGATCATTAAGTTGACCGCCAAGTAAAGCCAGCTTTTCATTGACTGTTTGTAAGCTGATAGGTTGAGTTTTATTTAACGCGTTAAGTTCATGATAAACATGCGCCAATGCATGCTCGCCAGCCGCATGATTCAAGTTTTGCTCTGTGCTAAACATAAACGCACTTACCGCAATCACAAATGAAGCAGCGAACGCCAAATATACACGGTCAAACTTAAAGCGTGAGCGTGAATCAATAACGTTGTCTTTTTGTTCAAGCTCATCTTTTCTGGCTTTTTCTTTTAACGAGGTGTTTAAAATAATCCGTTCAGCAAGGTTGTCAGGCACAGGAATATCAAGCGCATCATTGAGTTGCTTATCAAATGTTTTGTTTTCATTTAAAAATTGTTGTCTATCGGGACTGCTGTTTGCAAATTCCAGTAGTTCTTTGTCTAGCTCGTTTGGCTGTGCAATCGTGCGGCGACGAAACTCAAGTTCATCCATTATTTTGATGCCCCTTTAAGTTGTTCATCATCACGGCTTAGTGCCTCTTTAAGTTGATTTTTTGCTCGAAATAAACGTGTCATAACCGTATTTTTGTTTAAATCGAGTATGTCTGCAATTTCATCCCCAGAGCAGCCCATAACCACTTGTAATAGTAGCGGCTCTTTGTATTCATCGGCCAACAACGAAATTTGCCGTTGAATAACGGTTTGCTCCATTTCATCATCTAAAGAATGACTGGTTTGATCCACTAGCGTGTCGTTATCTACATCACTGTAATCAAATTGCTTGCGCTCAAAGCGCCTCGCATTTTCGCGTCTTAAAATTGTTAGCAACCATGGCTTAGCTGCTTTTTGATCGAGTAACGAGTCAAGCGAGCGCCAAGCACGTAAAAAGGTTTCTTGCACTAAGTCATCTGCAATATTCGGATCGTTACATAACCAGTAAGCGAAGCGATAGAGTTCCTTATGATAAACGTGAACCAGGGCTTCGTAGCGTTGTTGTTTTTCAGCCATATTTAGTAAGACCCGATCATTCGATTTTTTATTTCCAAACATAAGCACTTTTTAGTTAAAATTATTATAGGTCAAAAAAGCAAAATACAATTGAGATCAAGAATACAGCTCTTTTAACGCAGGTGATGAAGGCTTAGCTGTTTGCGATTGATGTGCCTTTAACATGCTAACTATAGCGTCTAAGTTGGCGCTAGCCGTTTGCTTACTGTACAACTGTGCTTGTAAATTGTTTACCTGCGCGGTGAACTCTGAGTTGTTTATCATAGCGCATAAATGGGATAGCGCCCCTACCTTTTTACCTGTAAGGGTTAGCGCATACTGATTAAGCGCATCGTAAAATGCTTTTTCGTCATGGCTTTTAGCTAATACCAGCAGGGCTTTTAAAGATGGTTGTTGATTTGTTTTATTAGTTGTTTGAGCCGCTTGTTGCACTTCTTTAGCTGGGCGTTTAATAAAGTAAAAAATCAGCGTCGCAATCCATAAAACATAACCAAGCGCGGCCACAATAATTAGCCACAGTGGTGTGGCAGTTTGCTGTTGCACTGTAACTGCTTGCTCCGTTGACTCTGCCATAGTGTTATTTAGGTTGTTTTCAGCTGGCGGATTAAGCGTTTGCACTGGCGCTGTTGTACTGGGTGTTACTGTAATAGTACGCTCAGGTAAGGTCGCGTAACTAATCCGATTTATTTTGGTGTTATACCAAGGCAAGCTAATTTCAGGTAATGTGTAAGTGCCAGGTGTTTGTGGCAATAGCGCAAATGAGGCGCTTTGCTGTGATACCACTCGACCATCACGTACCGCATTATTGGTTTCTTTTTCATCAGGGTAGCTGCGAATACCATTAATAGTAGACATATCAATTTCGGGTAACTGCTCTTTAGTCACCCCTAGCGCGGTGAGCATAATTGTACGTGTTATCGGCGTGCCGGCTTCAACAGTATTATCCTCTGGCTGCCATTGCTCGGTTAAGCTCACCAGTTCACTGGGTAACCAGTCTCCTTGATAGTTTTCAGGGATAGGTTTAATTTCAATTTGCTGCTCATCGCCAAGCGCTGACACTTCCAATTGGCGATAGTTTTGCTGAATACGCCCCTGAAAAACGGGAGCTGCAATAGTGTAGGCGCCACTTTTTTGGGGCTGAATTAAATAATTACGGGTGATCACTAAATAACGTTTACCGTTAACCAGTTCATAATCTTCGCTTTGTTTACCGAGTTGGGTAAGTTGGGCATCTTCCATACTTGGCGCACTTAAGCTGCCATCAAGAAGCTCTTTGGCTAAGTAAAGCTTAATGGTGTAAACGCCAGCCTCTTGTACAAATAAGCTGTTGTTTGAGAGCGAGGTTTTTAAAAATATATCGTTATTTTTATCTGCGTCGCTGCTGCGCTCTTTAACCGATAAGCTAATTGGTTGCGAGTTTAGCCCTGCAACACTAAAACTGGGAATGGGGTATTCACCCGCCTTGCGGGTCATTAGTTTAACAGACCAAGAGGTTTGTTTTTTTATACTGCCATTAATAATGTTAGTGCGGCTACTTAAGCTCATAGGGCCGACTACAAAATCTTTTAATAATGCTGAGGTGTCGGGTTGTTGCCCTTTTATTGAATCATCAATGCTAATATTAAGCATAAAAAATTCACCCGCTAATACTGGGTTTTTATCAACGCTTGCCTCCAAAGTGGTGGCGGCCATTAATGGCATGGCAGTTAATAGCAATAAACAGCAAAATAATCGCATTACCATGATTTTTCTACTCCTGTTGGACGACGTTGATATTGTCTTTTTTGGGCTTCTAATTGCATTTTGTTTCTTAATAAAATAGCGGGATCGTCGGGCACTTTTCTTAATAACTGATTTAGTTGCTGTGCTTTTTCTTTTTCTTCATTAGTGAGCTCAGCGGCTTGTGCCTGCATGGCTTGTTGCTGTGCCTGCTGTTTTTGCTCATCAGAGGGCGGTTGCTCACTCATTTCATTAGGTTGATTTTGAGGCTCATCTTGCTGCGGTGTATTCTCGTCTTTATTTTCATTTTGTTGGCTTTGTGACTGAGCTTGCATGTCAGGCTCATTCTGTTTGTCTGATTGCTCACCAGATTGTCCTTGTTGATCTTTTGATTGTTCAGAGGACTGTTCTGATTGCTGTTGCTCACTATTTTGGCTGTCCTCTTCGCTTTTATCTGCGTTGTTTTTCTCGCCATTTTTTTGCTGATCTTGTTTTGATTTATCTGCATCATCTTGACTTTGCTTATCTTGATTTTGCGAATCATTGCCTTGCTGATTTTCTTGGTCTTGCTGTTGATTCAGTAACTGCTCAACAAGCGCTTGATTCTCAGCGGCTTCACTAAAGTTATCTTGCTTTACTTGCGCTTGTTTATACGCGTCAATGGCAGCCTCTAATTGTCCTGCTTTAGCCAAGGCGTTGCCATAGTTATAATAACCGGTTGCTGACTTATCTTGGCTAAACTCATTTAAGGCAGCATCAAATTGCCCTTGCTGATAAAGTGCAGCCCCTTTGAGAGCGCTTGAGCGAGCCTGGGCTGCTTGTTGATACTCTTTGTTGTTGTATGCCTCTAATGCCCGTTGATCCGTATTTTTAAACAGGGTTGGCAGCTCTGCGGCATGCGCATTTTGTTGAGGTAAAAAGCTAAGTAATAGTACTGCGCTAACTAATGCAGATCGTCTAAATAAATACAAAGCTAAAGGCAGTAAAATAAGCAAACCATAAATACCGGCGTCAATTCGCCATAAGGCTAAATTTGGTTTTTCACTTTTTAATACTTCACTGTTTGCTTGCGGTGAAAAAACGGCAATATCGCTATTGCTTGGCTGATAATCGGCAAACTGACCACCGCTATTTTTTGCAAGTCCTTCAAGTAAAGATGCATTGAGGGTTGGCACCACAATTTGACCATAATTATCTTTTAAAAACCCGCCTTCAGGTAACTTTATAGGGGCTCCTTGTGCGGTGCCTACGCCGTAAATATTAAGTCGATATTGACTACTGTTGGTAAAACGGCTTACATCGCTTTGCTGTTGTTGCTCAATACCATCGGTGATCAAAATAATATCGCCATCGAGGTAGCCGGCTTGGCTTAGTAGCTCTTGTGCCATATCTAAGCCAGCGAGTACGTTTGAGCCTTTATCTGGCATAATTTCAGGGCTTAAACTAGGAATAAGGTTGGCAAGAGTCTTAGCGTCGTTGGTCAGTGGTGAAATGGTATAGGCTGTTCCTGCGTAAGCCACTAACGCGGTATCGCCTTCTTTGAATAGCTCAACCATATCGAGGGCTTTAAAACGTGATTGCATTAATCGATTGGGAGCAATGTCGGTGCTATACATAGAGTAGGACATATCCATGACAATAACGCGGGCACTTTTACTTTGAAACACGGGTACTTGTTTCTCTTCAAAGCTTGGCCCTGCACTAAATATAATTGCTAAATTGCAAAATAACGCAACCAGCCACAGCGGCTGGCGAGCTTTATTGTTTGATTCACTCATTACAAATGGTGCCAAATGCGGCGCAATAAGCGGCGCTGACTGGTTTTTTTTATGTTTTAGTAAGGCGATAAAAAATAACCCTGAGGCAGGGAATAACAGCCATAAAATAGCAGGACGAATAAATTCAAAATCCATTAGTTTGGCTCCTTCATTGCGCGCACCGTTTTTATCAATGCCATTGCACTTATGAGTAAAATGGCCAGTAATAACGGATAATAGAACAAGGCTGTTTGTGGGCGAAAGGTTTGCTCATCGGCACTAATTGGTTCAAGCTTATCAAGCTCAGCGTAAATCTGTTGCAGGCCAGCGACATCTTTTGCTCTAAAATACAGACCGCCTGTTTGCTCAGCAATTTTTTTCAATAAGCCCTCATCTAGGTTACTGCCCCCAGAGCCCATATTAAATAAACTAAAGCCGCGCGGGTTATCTGAACCGACTCCGATGGTGTACACTTTTATACCTTCTTCACGGGCAAGTAACAGTGCATCTTCTGGGTTTAAATTTCCCGCGGTGTTTTGTCCATCTGTAAGCAACACCACAATACGGTTACTTTCTTTTTTACTGGCAAAGCGCTTTACCGATAAACCTAAAGCGTCACCAATCGCCGTGGCGCGTCCTACTAAACCAATTTGCGCCTCAGAGAGCATTTTACTGACGGTTTTCACATCACGCGTCAATGGGGTTTGTAAAAAAGCGGTATCACCAAACAATATAAGGCCGAGTCTGTCGCCTTGGCGCTGCTCTATAAAGTCACTTAGCACTGCTTTGACCATGGTTAAACGGTCAACATATTGGCCATTGTAAGCCATGTCTTGTTCGGTCATTGACCCTGACAAATCCACAGCGAGCATTATATCGCGGCCTTCGTTAGGCAGCGATATGGGCTCATCTAACCACGTTGGATTTGCTGATGCGGTCACTAATAATAACCACAGCAACCATTCGATAATATTCAATTTACGCGCACTTGGCTCTATGCTTTGATTGCTTAAATTATGTGATGCAAAACTTGGAATGCGCAGACGCGTGTTGGCATCATTGGCGGCGGGTTTTAATAGTAACAATATTAAAGGTAGCGGCAGTAATAAAAACAGCCATGGCCAGCTAAATTCAAACATGCAGCGGCTCCTTTAGTTTAAATTGTTTAATGGCTTGGCGAAATTTATCACTGAGTGCTGCCTGTGTTTGATTAGCGTTATATAGGCTTAAAATTTCTTCTTCTGTAAAGCCAATAGCTGAAAGTTGGTTCAATGTGTTGCACCAATGCGTTGTTGATTGCGCGGCTAAACGCGGATCGTAATAGGTGATCACTAAACGCTTTAAAATGACATGTAATTGCTGCGCTGACTGTTGTTGATTAGCTAATGCAATGGCATCACGTTTTGGCTTTTTAAAGCGATAATTTTTATAAATTATGACAATTAAGCTACACAATAAACACACAGCAATTGCAATAACAACCCACCAAGCAGGAGCGAGTGGCCACCAGTCGACTTGGGTGGGAGCAATAATATCGTGTAGACCATCAAGTGGAGAGGTTTGCATGATTTATTTTCTCACTAATTGCAGTTCCAGCGCAGTGGCTGCATCAAATGATAATAGGGTGAGTCCAGACTTTGTTAAGCGATTAATGCGCGCGCTAAATGCGTGCTCGGCATTTTTGGCAAATCGTTGTCTAAAGCTCTTGTCCATTAAGGGCAGGGCAAATTGCTGATTATTAGCACTGACGGTTACCGTTTGTTTAAAAGCAGGTAATTGATGTTCAAAGGGGTCGCTAATATGACACCCAATCAGTTCGCAATGACGCGCCAAAAGTTCCAGTTGCTTGAAGCTGGCGTCATCCAAGGCGTTAAAATCAGACACGATATAAACCAAACTACCGGGCTTAGCTAAGTGATTTAAACGTTTGAGGTTATCGCTAAAATTATTCGCGGCCGGCTTATCAATGTTCTCAAGAGCCAGCTGATGCGCATCGCATAAATTATGGCATAGTTTTAATACCGCTTTTTCACGAGCGCTGGGTTTTAGCTCTAAATGCGAGTGCTGATTAAACACAATACCGCCAATTTTGTCGCCACGCTGACACGCTGACCACGCAACTAAGGCGCTAATATGTGCCGCTTGCACCGATTTTAACAGTAATTGCGAGCCAAATAGCATTGAGTTTGAAAAGTCAGTAAAGACAAATACCGGGCGCTCTTTTTCTTCTTGAAAAAGTTTGGTGTGGGTTTCGCCTGTGCGTGCGGTAACGCGCCAATCAATAGAGCGTATATCGTCACCGTTTTGATAGTGACGCACTTCGGCAAATTCCATACCCCGGCCTTTGTGGGGCGCAAGGTATTGCCCCGCCAAGGTGTTTTTTATTCTAACTTTAGGTGCCAGCTCAAGCAGTTGCGCTTTTGCTTTATAATACATCAGCTCTTTAAGTGATAAATTAACACCGTGGCTATGGCTTAATTTAAGCCATGCCTGAGAATCAACGTGTGTTTGCATAACTTAAGGTACTGCGACTAGTTCAACAATACGGCTAATAACCTGATCTTTAGTAATGCCATCGGCTTGTGCTTCGTAACTTAGAATAATGCGATGGCGCAATACATTATGTACCACAGCTTGTATATCGTCAGGTGATACAAAATCACGGCCACTTAGCCACGCATGAGCGCGGGCACATTTATCCAAAGCAATCGTGGCACGTGGGCTGGCGCCGTATTCAATCCAGCGGCCAAGTTGTTCATCTAAGTTTGCACCTTCTCGAGTAGCAATAATCAACTGAACTAGGTACTGCTCTAATGGCTCGGCCAAATACAGACCTAAAATTGCTTTTCGCGCAGCAAACAAATCGGGTTGTGAAATTTGCTCAAGCACTGGGGCTTCATCATTAAGTGCTTCACCACGGGTCAAACGTAAAATATCAAGCTCATGCTCAGCACCTGGGTAATTAATACTTAGGTGCATTAAAAAACGGTCTAATTGCGCTTCTGGTAGCGGGTAAGTACCTTCTTGCTCAAGCGGATTTTGTGTTGCCATCACTAAAAACAGGTCACTGAGTGGATAGGTGTTTTTGCCTACCGTGACTTGGCGCTCGGCCATTGCTTCTAATAATGCCGATTGTACTTTTGCTGGTGCTCGGTTTATTTCGTCCGCTAAAATGAGATTATGAAATAAAGGGCCTTTTTCAAACACAAACTCACTGGTTTGTTGGCGATAAATATCGGTGCCGGTCACATCGGCTGGTAATAAATCTGGGGTAAACTGAACACGCTGAAACGAGCCTTCAATACCTTTTGCTAAGGCATTAACAGCGCGTGTTTTTGCAAGCCCCGGTGGGCCTTCAACTAATAAATGACCATCGGCTAAAATAGCAATTAATAGTGCTTGAGTGAGCGCAGGCTGGCCAATAATTTGGGTGTCTAAATACGTTTTTAATTGTGAAAATGCGTTAGCTGCCATAATAAGTGGACTGTCCTCGTCAGCTTAAATAATACCTAAATTGGTTAGGTAACAAATACTGAGCTAGTTATAAGGTTTATAAGTGGATAACTCAAGAGTTAGACTGATTTTTTAAAAATAGTTCGTTATTTTTTAACGATTTTTTAGCCTAACATAAAACTTTGTAAAACCAGCTAAAAAAGCCTATTGTATTACCCTCATACAATGTATGTAGTGATTTACAATGGCGCTTTTGTATTAATTTACCTTTATCTATTGGCTTTATCACACGGGTTGTTTAGAATCGGAGAAAACATACAGGTCTGACCTGTCAGCGGGAGAGAATAATAAATGTCTGAGCAAAACATACTTAAAACACCAAAAGGCGACCGTATTGCCATCGTAAGCGGCTTACGTACTCCTTTTGCTAAGCAAGCGACTGCGTTCCATCATGTACCAGCGTTGGATATGGGTAAGTTAGTAGTTAATGAAATGCTTGAGCGATTAAATTTCGACAAGTCAGAAATCGATCAATTGGTTTTTGGGCAAGTAGTACAAATGCCAGAAGCGCCAAATATTGCGCGTGAAATTGTATTGGGTACTGGGATGCCAGTATCGGTTGATGCGTACTCTGTATCGCGTGCTTGTGCGACGAGTTTTCAAGCGATAGCAAACGTTGCCGAATCAATTATGGCAGGCTCTGTAAGCGTAGGTATTGCCGGTGGTGCCGATTCATCATCTGTATTGCCAATTGGTGTAAGTAAAAAATTAGCGGGTAGCTTAGTTGATTTAAACAAAGCACGTACGCTTGGTCAGCGTTTAAAAATATTCTCAAAACTACGTTTAAAAGATTTATTGCCAGTGCCGCCAGCGGTTGCTGAGTACTCAACGGGTTTATCAATGGGACAAACAGCCGAGCAAATGGCTAAAACCCATAACATTAGCCGTGAAGATCAAGATGCCTTAGCGCATCGTTCTCACTCACTGGCAACTCAAGCCTGGGCTGATGGCAAGCTTAAAGATGAAGTAATGACGGCTCATTTACCGCCTTATAAAAGCTTTATTGAAGAAGATAACAATATTCGTAAAAACTCAACGGTTGAAGGTTATGCCAAGCTTAAGCCGGTATTTGACCGTCAACACGGCTCAGTCACTGCAGCCAATGCAACCCCATTAACCGATGGCGCAGCCGCAGTGTTAATGATGAGCGAAAGCAAAGCAAAAGCATTGGGTTATGAAATTTTAGGTTATGTGCGCAGTTTTGCGTTCTCAGCCATTGGCGTAGAAAAAGACATGCTAATGGGGCCGGCTCACTCAACGCCTATCGCACTTGATAGAGCAGGTATTACGTTAGCTGATTTAGACCTTATTGAAATGCATGAAGCGTTTGCATCGCAAACCTTAGCGAATATGAAAATGTTTGCTTCAGATAAATTTGCACAAGAGCACTTAGGGCGTAATAAAGCCATAGGTGAAATTAACATGGATAAGTTTAACGTTAACGGCGGCTCGCTTGCATATGGTCATCCATTTGCGGCAACCGGCGCGCGTTTAATTACACAAAGTTTATACGAGCTTAAGCGTCGTGGCGGTGGTTTAGCGTTAACGACTGCCTGTGCAGCGGGTGGTTTAGGTGCAGCCTTTGTATTGGAGAGTGCGTAATGACAGATTCAGTATTTAATTTAACGGTTGATGATAACAAAATAGCCGTAGTGACCATTGATGTGCCGGGTGAAAAAATGAACACCCTGCGTGACAGCTTTGCTGATGATTTAAAAGCATTATTAGCACAAGCTAAAGAGCACGCAGTTAAAGGTATGGTATTTATTAGTGGTAAAAGTGATAACTTTATTGCTGGTGCCGATGTTAAAATGCTAGACAGCGTGCAAAAGCGTGAAGATGCATTAGCTATTAGCGAATTATGCCATCAAGCATTTTTTGATATGAAAAAGCTTCCGTACACCACAGTTAGTGCTATACATGGCGCAGCGCTTGGTGGCGGTTTAGAATTTGCTTTAGCCTGTGATTACCGCGTAGGTACAGATAGCGATTTAACTAAAATTGGTTTACCAGAAGTGCAACTTGGTTTATTACCTGGCGGTGGTGGTACACAGCGCTTAACTAAAATCGTGGGCATTCAAAAAGCCCTTGAGTGGATGCTAACCGGAAAACAAATTCGTCCTAAACAAGCTAAAAAAGCCGGTGTATTGGATGATTGTGTACCACAAAGCGTACTGCTAAAAGTGGCCAAAGAGTTTGCGGCGAAGAAAAAGCCACAAGCTAAAGAGCCTAAACTTGATAAGATCAGTAAGTTATTAGAATCAAACCCATTTGGTCGTAACTTTATCTTTAAAAAAGCTAAAGAAAACGTTCTTAAAAAAACCGGTGGTCATTACCCTGCGCCGCTTGCAATTATTAAAGCGGTACGTGCAAGCGTAGAGCTTGATGAAATGAAAGCGTATAAAACCGAAGCAGAAGGTTTTGCCACATTGGTAATGAGTGATGAGTCTAAAGCACTTCGAGGTATTTTCTTTGCAACCACTGAAATGAAAAAAGAATGGCGCAATGATGATGCTCCCGCGATTAGTAAAACTGCCGTGTTAGGTGGTGGCTTAATGGGCGCAGGTATTGCCCATGTGAGTGCGGTCAAAGCTAAATTGCCGGTCCGTATTAAAGATGTGGCAGAGCAGGGCATAAGTAATGCCATGAACTACACATACAAAATTTTAGATAAGCGTCTTAAACGCCGTATTATGTCTAAAGCCGATATGCAGTTAACCATGAACCGCATTACCGGCACTACCGATTACAGCGGTTTTAAACACATAGATTTAGTGATAGAAGCCGTATTTGAAGATTTAGAGCTTAAGCAAGGTATGGTTGCTGATGTAGAGCAGCATTGCCAAGCGAATACTATTTTCGCAAGTAATACTTCGTCATTACCTATTTCGCAAATTGCAGCTAAAGCAGCGCGTCCTGAAAATGTAATTGGTTTACATTATTTCTCACCAGTAGAGAAAATGCCACTGGTAGAAATTATTCCTCACGAAGGCACCTCAAAAGAAACGATTGCTCGTGTAGTTAACTTTGCGCGTAAGCAAGGTAAAACGCCAATTGTGGTAAAAGACATGGCCGGTTTTTATGTTAACCGTATTTTAGCGCCATACCTGAATGAGGCGGCAAACTTAATGCTGGCCGGTGAGCCAATTGAAAAAATTGACGCAGCCTTAGTTGAGTTTGGTTTTCCAGTAGGGCCGTTGGCACTGCTTGATGAAGTCGGTATTGATATTGGTTCTAAAATCGCGCCAATTCTTGAAAAAGAACTCGGTGAGCGTTTTAAAGGCCCAGATGCTTTCTCGCGCATGATTGATTCAAAACGCTTAGGCCGTAAAACGGGTCGTGGTTTTTATGAATACGACAAGAAAGGCAAAAAGGTTGATGAGTCAGTCTATGAGCTACTAGGTGTAACCCCAGCTCCACGTTTAAATAAAAACGAAATTGCTAAGCGTTGTATCTCACAAATGCTTAATGAGGCCGTTCGCTGTTTAGATGACGGTATTATTGCCAGCCCGCGTGATGGTGATATTGGTGCTATTTTTGGTATTGGTTTCCCACCGTTCTTAGGTGGCCCGTTTAGCTATATGGATAAATTAGGCGCAGGTAAAATAAGCTCTGATATGTCTACTCTGGCTAACAGCAACGCTATTTTTACACCTTGTGATACTTTACTTACAATGGCTGACAAGGGCGATAAGTTTTACACAACAGCCGCTAATAAAGCTGAAGTGGAGTTAGCGCAAGGTGATGATAAATCAACTGACACTCCAAATGAGACGACTGAACACAAAGATTAATGTTTTAAGTTAACGTAAAAAAGCCGCAAATTATGCGGCTTTTTTGTGTTCGATAATCAACAATAATACTTAATCAATCGAATTGGTAAAAGTTGCGTCTGGACGCTTATTTACAGTAACGCTTCAATGGCCTTTTTATCTTTATCAGGCATGTTGTCGACCACCAAATTAAACGAATTATCAATCATACGCTCAATTTCACCCTGTGGCACAGTCCCATCCAAAATCACAGTATTCCATAAGCGTTTATTCATATGATAACCAGGGATAACGGCAGGGAAAATGTCCCGTAATGATTGCGCCTCATCAGGATCGCATTTTAAGTTTAGCCACCAAATAGGTTCGCCATTTTCATCAGTTTCACCCTCATTGCTAAGTGCAAGAGTGGCAAACATTTTATGATTTACTTTATACACATCAACATCTTTAGCAAAAGGCTGGGTTAGTTTAACTAACGGCTTGTTCATTAAATAGGTATGTACAGTTTGTTGGTTCATGAGCCATTCCTTGAGGTCATAATCGATAACTTAACCATAGCAGCTTTTTGCCACTAGATAACACGAGTTTAAGTCTAAATTACAGATTTATGAGTCAGTACGAAGTAAGAAGCTAATCATATCACTTTATTGTTGAACAAAATCAGTTTCGTGGTATGTTTCTCGCAATCAAAAAAACAATAGGAATTCACCCATGCCAAAGGCAAGTGATGTTAAAAAAGGGACGGCTATTGACTTTAATGGCCGTGTATTAGTAGTAAAAGATATCGTACGTTCTGTACCACAAGGTCGTGCCGGTGGTAGTTTATACCGTATGCGTTTATACGATGTGGTCACGGGTAGCAAAGTTGACGAAACATTTAAAGACAGCGATATGCTTAACCTTGCAGATTTAACCCGTCGTGAAGCGATGCTGTCGTACATTGATGGTGATGAGTATGTCTTTATGGATAATGAAGACTACACGCCTTACAACTTGGCTAAAGAGGCCATAGCTGAAGAGATTCAGTTTGTTAACGAAGAGACCCAAGGCGTGCACGTTATTGTGATTGATGGTGCGCCAGTTGGGCTTGATCTTCCTTCAAGTGTTGAGCTTGTAGTTGAGGAAACCGACCCTTCAATTAAGGGGGCTTCAGCCAGCGCGCGTTCAAAGCCTGCTCGTTTATCAACCGGCTTAATTATTCAAGTGCCAGAGCATATCTCTACGGGCGATCGCATCCGTATTAATACTGCAGAGCATAAGTTTATGGGCCGTGCTGACAAGTAAGCCGCTATAAATCTATGATGATTAGCCGAGTATTTTAGTTGCTCGGCTTTTTTGTGTCTGATTAATTAGAATTGCAGTTAAATAATGCGTTGCTTCAAATTTAGCCAATTTAGCGTTATTATACGCGCCTTATTTTTGAGCAAGTTGAGGTAGTGGTGTTATTTATTTTGCTTAGCGGTGTATTTATAGCGCTTATGTATTTAGAAACCATTAAAAAGGGAATGCCTGTTAAACGCTGGTTATTTTTAGGTGGCGTGTTTGGTCCTGTTGCTTGGTGCTTGTTTAATATGCATTATCGACGTGCATTGATACGCAATATAGGTGTAAATGCGTGTCTATGGCGTGCTTAACTGGTCGCTCTAATTAAACTGAGTTTTGATTGGCTTTGTTGTTGTTTTAAAAACGCAGTAAATTCATCTTTTGAGAGTGGTTTAGAGTAGTAATAACCCTGCAGTGTTTCACAGTTTAGCTCTTCAAGTATGCTTATTTGCGACGCTTGCTCCACCCCTTCGGCAACTACATGCAAATCAAGGTTATGCGCAATAGTGACGATAGAGTCCACCATATTGCGGCCACGTTCAGTCTTCATATCATCGATAAAGGCTTTATCTACCTTAAGCGTATTGAGTGGAAACTGCTTTAAATACGCAAGTGATGAATAGCCGGTACCAAAGTCATCCATTGCTAAGTGAATACCACGGGCACTTAAAGAGCGCATAATCGCAATGGCTTCTTGTGGGTCGTCCATTACGGTGCCTTCAGTTATCTCAAGCTCTAAAAAGTACGAGGGCAGTTCATTTTTTTGTAAAATCACATCTATGCGCGAGGTTAAATCGGGTAGGCTAAATTGTTTTGCTGATAAGTTAACAGCAACACGGGCATTAAATAAGCCTGCATCTAACCACTGTTTTACATCGCGACAAGCTTTGTTTAAAACTACCTCACCAATTTCAATAATTTGCCCTGTTTCTTCGGCAATTGGAATAAATACCCCTGGGCTAATAACCCCCTTTTTCGGGGTAATAAAACGCACCAACGCTTCCATTCCAGCAAGCTTACCAGTACGAATATTCATTTTAGGCTGGTAATACACCTCAAAATGATCTTCTTTTAAGCCAAAGCGCATTAGGTTTTCTATTTGCAGTCGTTTTACTGCTTGGCGGTTCATGGTGTCATTAAAGAACAGGTAGCTATTGCCTTTCTTTTTAGCATGATACATCGCAGTATCGGCGTTCTTTAATAGTATTTCGGGGGTGTTACCATCTTCGGGGAACAACACTATACCAACGCTTGAGGTGATAGCAAGTTCATGGCCTGCCATTTTAAATGGTGTAGCTATGGCCGCCAAAAACTGTTTAGCCATGCGAGTGATAGTGAGAATATCGTTGGTGTTTGACATAACTAGCGCAAATTCATCGCCGCCAAGGCGATAAAATACGTCATTCTCACGGGTGAGCTTATTTAAACGCATAGCAAGCTTTGCCAGTAAACTATCACCTAATTGATGGCCTAATGAGTCGTTTATCTTTTTAAAGTTATCTAAATCAAATACGAGTAATGCATGATGAGAGTGCTGCTTTGCGAGTTTTTGTAAGTCAGAAAAAAACAAATTACGGTTAGGTAAGCTGGTGGTGCGATCTCGGTTTGATAAATTATTCAGTTCAGATTCGGTTTTTTTACGTTCGGTTAAATCTGAATACACCACCACATAATTGGTTATTTGATTTTGTGCGTTTTTAATTTCATCTATTGAAATTTCAAATGGCAGCAGAGCATGATCGCTATTGCGAAGCTTTACTTCTTCTTGAATATGTTCGTGCTTTCTAACGGTATTTTTTATGGATTCTATATAGCCTTTGTCGTAACCGGCTAAATGAAACTCTTTCTTTAGGTATTGCTCGCGTACGCCGCCAAACAAAGTTAAAAAGCTGGGATTAATATCCACAAGCCTAAAGTCTTTATCATAAATGGCCAGCGCATCAGTGAGTGACTCAACACATTTTGCAAATAAGTTAAGTCGATCTTCCGTTGATTTTAACTGCGAGATATCTCTGACTGTGCCAGTCATTCGCAGTGGGCTTAGGTTAGCGTCTTTTTCAATGATTTTTCCGCGGTCGAGCACCCAGTGCCATTTACCAAAGCTGTCTTTAATACGATAAGTTGCTTCAAAAAAAGTACTTTCTTCGGCAAAGTGTTTTTTTAGTAGGTAATCAACATGGGTTAAATCGCGGGGGTGGATCAAGCTTTTATTCGGTGGAAATTCTACTAGGTTATTACTATTCATCACGTATTTGTCATTGATACGAATAACTTTACCGGTTTTGATATTCCAATCCCATAGAGTATCACCACTGCCTTCTACGGTACTTTTTAATCGTTTTTCAGAAAGCTGTAATTGAGAGTGTGAACGCTTGAGTGAGTGAACAATCGTTAACAAATAAACCACAACTAACGACATTATTGCGCACACGCTCACGACCAGCGCATTTAAATTCAAGTTAAAAGATGACTCGAATGCACTCGCTGAGTAGGCTGTGGCCAAAGAGGCCAACAATAGAATGTATTTTATTATTTTGATTTTTTTCATTGTCTTACTTCTTATTAACAAAAGACAATCTAAATCAAGCGCGAGCAAGAGTCAAAGAGAATGCGAATAAAGTGGTAGTTTCTCAGACAAATTCACAGATTTGGCACTTAAAAGCTCATATCTTGGGCGATCTGCATTAAAAATTTCAGCGGCGTAGGCTTTTAAATCTTCAAGCGTTAATGCGTTTAAAGAATCCAGCAGGCGTTGCTGCATATTAAACCGATGATCGCCATTACCTATAGCAAGCCATAAACGTTGTGAACGTAAACGCAAATTTTTGTCTTTTTCAGCAATATGGGTTGTTAATCCATGTTTTTGTTGCAGCCAGTCTTGTTCTGTTAGTTCATTAATTGTTGCTAAATACTGGCTAATAAATAAATTATGCCTGTGCAGTAACGTGGTGGGCTCAAATTTTGGTGATTGTATATAAAAGGCAATACCAGCACGGGTATTAAAAGGAGCGTATCCTGCGCCTACTAAATAACCGAGTTGTTGCGTGGTTCTGAGTTCATTAAAGTAATCTTGATTAATTAAATGATTTAGCGCCATCATTTTCACTTTTTCAATAACGTCATCGCTTTGTGCTTGGTAGTAAATCACCATGGCATTATCGCTGCAGGCAAGTTCAAGCTCGTAGCGGGTCACTTTAGTAATTTCATAAAGTGGGCGCTTTAAATCGTTGATAACGGCTGATTTTTTAAGGTGCTGAGCGACCTTCTTTTGAAACTCAAGCGCATCATTTTGCTGCCAATTACCATGTAAAAAAGACTCAACATGAAGGGCATTAAAAAACGCTTGTCTAAATTCATTAAACTGATGGAAACAGGTGTCTTTGAGTGCATTTGCTAACTCGTCAGGCTGAGGATTCCACGGCATTATTTTAGCGCCTAAAATACTAAATAGCTCACTAACGGGTTTGTTTTGATTGCTATTACGCCAATGTCTAACTAATTGCTTTTTATATTCTGCAAAGCGTTTGGCACAAATTTTTACGTTAAATAGTGCATCAATCAGCTGATCGACTAATTCGAGTTGGCTTGAAGAAAGCCCCGCAGTATGAAGCGTTAAGCCACCTTGATGAGAGGTTAAGTGATAACTTAAGCCCGCAAGTTCCGCTGGGTAAAACTGTTCGCCAACACTGTCCATGAATAAATCTGAAAATAACCGCGTCAGGGCCATATGTTTCACATCTTTTACTGCAAAGTCAGAGTCCATGGCTAAATAAAAATGCCCTTTGGCGACTCTAAAGGTGGCGTCTTGTTTAAACCAAAAGTCAAAGCCTGCTTCTTTTACCAGTAATGTTGGATGTCGTTGCTGTGATTCAACCGGATATAAAATGACATCTTTAGCTAAATAAGGATTAGCCGTGGGCAATAGCATTTCACTTTGTGGCTGGCTAATCTGTGCAAGTGCTTCGAGCCAATGTAGCGACAATTTTTCAATTTTATAGGGGGTGTTATACCAAGCAGCTGTGTGTTCAGGCTCTACATCAGGATGAATAAGCACTAAACGCATGTTGTGCGGAGTTAACCACTGCATAGCCATTTCATGCGTGCTGGCTTTAAAGCCCTCCATTAAATAGTCACCCTGTAAGTAATTAACTTCATCGTAATGTTGCATGTTAATACTTAAATTACTGACCCAATCAATTAGGCGAGACTTTTCTTGGTTATCAAATGCGATTTGTAATAGTTTTTGCTTATCTTGATATAGGCGAGGTAATTTGCTGGTGTTGTTATTAATTAAACAAATGTATTCAAACACCATTTCAATAATATCTTCGTAGTATTCAATGCCTTCATCGGTCAGCGCCATACTAATATTAAAGTCTTTAAAATTACTGCCATTAATTCCGCCACCTGCAGAGAGGGCATTGATCCAACCTTGCTCTTTAAGCACAGAATACAACGAGCCTTGCCCCTCATAACCTAGTAAGTGCGCAATAAAGCTGACCGTTTTATGACGATAAAAATCGTCAATGTTTGGCATGGCAAAGCTAATAATCAGCTTTTGTACATGTTTGTGTGGCTCAATATGAAGCAACTTACCCAAGTCTTGGCTGCGATAAAGCGGCGCTTCTATAGGTGGCTTTAATTGGTGTTTATCTCCCTTTATCTGGGAAAAATACTGGGTTGCCCATGCCTCAAGTGTATCTAATGACTCATTGGCACAAATCACTAACGTCATCCACTGAGCTTGGTAATGCTGATTAAAAAAGTCACGTAATTCATCACTAATACAGCGCTTTCTATCTGCTAATGTTTGCAAGTTTCCCACTGAGAACTTAGCAAAAGGATGTTCTGGGTTAACCGTTTCTTTATGCACTTGATAAATTCGACGGCCATCGTCTTTAATTTTTAATTTAAACTCAGCCTCAATAGCATTACGTTCTTTTTCTGTTTCTGCTGGGTTTAATGTAGGCGCTATAAAAAACCGGCTAAATTGCGCTAATGCTGTTTCAATATGATGGTTATTAATATCAAAGAAATAGCAGGTATGCTCTGTGCCAGTCCACGCGTTGGTATTGCCACCAGACTGCGAGACAAAATTATTAAAACTTCCTGATTCAGGATAAAGGTCAGTGCCTAGAAACAACATATGCTCTAAAAAGTGCGCTAGGCCTTGTCTATCAAGCGGATCATCAAAGTGACCAGCGTTAACAGCCATGGATGCGGCAGCTTTTGCTGAGTCTTGATCGTGCACTAAAAGTACTTTTAGACCATTGTCCAGTGTTAGTGTGCGGTAAGCTCTGTTATCATTGGTGCTGATTTTCAAATGATGCTCCTGAAACTAAACGTATAATTGTTAACAACAGATGATAACTTCAGGAATGCAATGCTATTTACCTGAACATCATGAAAGAACTATTTTAAGAAAATAAATAGGTTTGAGTTATTAATATAGCGGAAATTCGAGCAAACTGGCTACTGTTTTATATTCTTTAATTGGTTGATTTTTTATGAAAACAATCTTGATAATGCGTCATGGTGAAGCAATACCGATGCACTCTGATGATGTCAGTAGAAATTTGACTCCTTTGGGCCATCAGCAGGTAGAAAAAATGGGGCTGTGGTTACAAAAAAAGCATGCTCCAACGGGGTTATTAGTGAGTCCTTATGTAAGAGCGCAGCAAACAGCTGAGGGTGTTAAAAAAAATAATACCTTTTTATTTGAAGAGACCTGCCAAGATATTATTCCTGAAGGTAACCCGCAGGTTGCTGCAGATTACTTAGAAACGTTAATTGCGCTTCATCCAGAATGCGATACTTGGCTTGTGGTTGCCCATATGCCTATGGTGAGCTATTTGGTTGATCAGTTGTGTGCTGGGCACATGCCTATTTTTAATACCGGCGCTGTTGCACAAATTAGTTATGATGAAACTCGCCACAAAAGTGATTATATCACCATTAATGCACCAGCGAATGTAGATGCATAGTGTGTATATTAGCATTTAGCTAAGCCACTTTCTGTTAGATAAATGCCAATACTTTTAGGTATTTGTCTACAGTAGAATTGTTAACCACATACTAAAACTCACCACACTCAAAACTGTCGATAAAACAACCGCACTGGCTAACGTATCTTGATGTTGTTTTATTTGGCATGCAATTAAGTACGCATTAACCCCTAAGGGGGATGCGCTCAATAATACGAGTACTTTTAAGAGTGACTCATTAATAGCAAATACATGTGAGCCTAACACTAATACTAAGGCGGGCAATATAACTAGCTTTAACAGGCTGGCAATAGCTGCCGCTTGCCAGTTATCGCTAATTTTATAAAAAGCTAAGTTTGCGCCTAAAACAAATAACGCACAGGCAATGGCAGGTTTAGCTAAAAGCGCTAAGCCATTAGTTAAATCAGCAAATAAAGTAATCCCTGCTAAATTTACCAACAAACCCGTGCTAATACTCAATACGACAGGGTTGAGTAGCATATTTTTGGCAAATGTTGACCAAGAAAACACATGACTGGTACTGTTTGCACTAATTAAAAAGGTAAGGGTGAACAATAGCGCGCTATGAAAGGTGATGATCATAAAGATAATGCCCATCATTTGCTCACCTAATGCTGCAATAATAATGGGCAAGCCCACCAATACGGTATTTGAATAACTACTGCCAAGGGCAAATACACTGTGACGTTCATATTGAGGATGTTTAGAGAGAGTGTAGCGGTCAATAATGAGCGCAAAAAAATAAATTAAAATAACGGGAATATAAAAGCTTAAAAAGCCATTTAAGCTCACGCTGGTTTTTAGGTCTGCCTGGGCCATATTTAAAAATAAAAAACTGGGTACACTAATGTAAAAAGTAAATTTACTGAGCCCTGTTATATGAATGCGTTCTAAAAACTGACTTCGGCTTGCTATGTAGCCGCATAACACAATAAAAATAAGCGGAAATATAATCGAAAATATATGCACTAAAAAAGACTCTTATTGATTGGCTCTAGTGCTCAGCGTCTAAACTCATCACTTTGCGGTAAGTTAATTAATATGAGTACCGCCCCTTTACCGCCATACTCAAGCGGAGCTTGGTGCATAGCAATTACATCGGGGTGTTGCACTAAATATTGCGGTACTTTATGCCTGAGGATATGGCCGCCAATTCCGTGTACAACACAGGCACAATAGTAATGCTTTTTTTTACACTCATGAATAAGCCCTGCGAGTTCATCTTTGGCTATCTCTTTATTTAAGCCATGCAGGTCGAGGGTTAAATCAGGAATAAAATCTCCTCGACGAAGTTGTTTGGCTAAAAAACGATCCTGACCCTGTTGCACATAATTAACGGTACCATGTGTGTCTATATCGGGCACATATTCATCAGAAAAGAAAAATTCTGACTGTTGTTGCTTTTTTTGCTGGGCAAATTGCTTCGCTTGTGACACTTTAGGTTTATTGCTAAAACGGTGAGTGTCTTGTTTAAATACACGCGCACCACTGATACTTTGACGGAACAAGTCAATGTCGTCAGGACTAATTAGGCTGTTTGAGTGGGGATCTTTTTTCATAGCGGCAGTCTAAACAAAAAAGCGGTAAAAATCGAGTAAAAAGGTGTGATACCCAAGCAGCTTTGAGGTGCATAGTACAGCGCCATTAAGGTTAGTTTAAAAGCGATTTATACTGCGTTATTGATTTGAACAATAGAGTGACTATTATTTGCAATCAAAGCCTTACCTAAATCGCTTTTAACACTAACTGCGCTCGCACCTAGAGGTGGCTTGGGTATACAATAGGGCAATCATGGGGCCAATGATGCGCCCCGATTGAGTTTATTTTTTTTGAAAGTAGCAGGCAGATAATACTGATGAGTGAATTACTAATAGAAGAAGCAACCCTAGATGAAGCTGTTGCAGAACTTTCAACCTTACACGATTGGCTTCGTTGGACAACTAGTCAATTTGCAAGTAGCGGTATTTTCTTTGGTCATGGCACCGATAACGCATGGGATGAAGCGGTAAGTTTGTTATTACCGGCGCTTAGTTTGCCTATCGATGCACCCAAAGAGCTGATGCATGCGCGTTTAACCAGTACTGAAAAAAATCGTTTAGCGGGCTTGATTGCCGAGCGCATTAACGATTTTACCCCAGTACCTTACCTTACCAACATTGCATGGTTTGCTAACATGCCATTTTATGTGGATGAACGCGTATTAATTCCTCGCTCGCCTTTTGCTGAGCTTATTAATAATCGCTTCACCCCTTGGTTAGAAAAACCAGAGTCAGTAGGGCGTATTTTAGATTTATGTACAGGCTCAGGTTGTATTGCTATTGCCTTGGCACAAGCGTTCGAGAATGCGCAAGTTGATGCGGTTGATATATCCTATGAAGCGCTTGAAGTGGCTGATATTAATATCACTGACTATCAACTAAGTGATCGCGTACTACCGATTCAGTCTGACGTATTCAGTGGTGTACCTGGGCAAAAATACGACTTAATCGTAGCAAACCCACCGTACGTTGATGCTGAAGATATGGCTGATTTACCACGTGAATTCCACCATGAACCAGAACTAGGATTAGCATCGGGACACGATGGCCTTGATGTAACACGTACTATTTTAGATCAAGCTAGTGAGCATCTAACAGATAACGGTTTGTTATTTGTCGAAGTAGGTAACTCTATGGTACATATGGATGCACTGTATCCAGGCGCACCATTTGAATGGATTGAGTTTGAACAAGGCGGATTAGGGGTGTTTGTTATTAGCAAACAACAACTAGATGCCTACTTTGCACAGTAACAATTAATACTAGCCATTCATCCGAAATGGCTGGGCAAAACAATAGCCGAGTTAATCCTCGGCTATAAGTCATTAGGAATGAGGAAAGTTAATGGCAGGTAATAGCATAGGGCAGTTATTTAAAGTGTCCACCTTTGGCGAAAGCCACGGCGTTGCATTAGGCGGCGTAGTGGATGGCACGCCCGCAGGCCTTGAAATCACTGAGGCCGACATACAACACGATTTAGACAGACGCAAACCTGGGCAAAGTCGCTATACCACGCAGCGCCGTGAGAGCGACCAAATCAAAATTTTAGCGGGCGTTTTTGAAGGTAAAACCACTGGTACTAGCATTGGTTTATTAATTGAAAATACCGATCAACGTTCACAAGATTATGGCAAAATTAAAGACGTATTTCGCCCAGGCCACGGTGACTATACCTACTGGCACAAATACGGCCTTCGCGATTACCGTGGTGGTGGCCGTTCATCTGCGCGCGAAACCGCTATTCGGGTTGCCGCAGGCGCTATTGCTAAAAAGTATTTAAATCAATTTCATGGTATTGAAGTACGTGCGTGTTTGAGCCAATTAGGGCCAATTAAAGCTGAAAATTACGATTGGGATGAGGTGGAAAATAACTTATTCTTTTTCCCAGACGTTAGCAAGCTTGAAGCACTCGATGAATATATGCGCGAGCTTAAAAAGCAAGGCGACTCAGTGGGCGCGAAACTCAAGGTGGTCGCTAAAAATGTGCCTGTTGGTTTAGGTGAGCCGGTATTTGATAGGCTAGATGCCGAACTTGCACATTCATTAATGAGTATTAACGCTGTAAAAGGCGTTGAAATTGGCGATGGCTTTGATGTGGTTGAGCAAAAAGGCTCAGAGCACCGTGATGAGTTAACCCCTGATGGTTTTACCTCAAATCATGCCGGCGGCGTATTGGCAGGTATTTCTACAGGGCAAGATATAATCGCATCCATTGCGCTTAAGCCAACATCAAGCATTACCATTCCCGGTAATAGTATTAATACCGAAAATGAAGCGGTCGAGATGATCACCAAAGGTCGTCACGATCCTTGTGTAGGCATTCGTGCTATTCCGATTGCTGAGGCAATGATGGCCATTACTTTAATGGATCATTTACTACGTCAACGCGGTCAAAACCCACATGTTAACCACGAACATGGGCCAATTAAAGGCGCTATTTAAGCGCGCTTTACTATAAATTAATAATAAACGCGCACTAGCGCGTTTATTATGTACAGGCTATACATCTTTATTGCCGCTCAATAATTTCCATGTGCTTAGCGCACCTAAAAATAAAGAGCAGTTATTATGCAAAAAAATAATCAATCTCACGTTACACAAGCTGAATATAAAGCCACCATAAAACGGCTTGAAGAGTTTAGCCGCTTTACCGACAGCAGCATTGGTATTCCGTTTACTAAATTTAGTTTCGGTGTCGAATCATTGATAGGGCTATTGCCAGTGGTAGGCGATTTAGCCGGGCTTATTTTATCTGGGTATGTACTAATTGAAGCGCAGCGATTGGGTGTTGGTAAGCGAGTAAAAAGCCGGATTATTTTAAACATGTTAGTTGATTTTGTAGGTGGGCTTATTCCATTTTTTGGTGATATTTTTGATGCTATGTTCAAAGCAAATACGCGCAACACCCGCATACTTAAAAAGCATTTAAGCGATAAGCTAACCACAAATCCATAAACCATTTAAGTTAATAAATGTGTAATTAGCTCCCATTATTAATTATTTATTTGGTATCAAAGAAGTACTTAGCGATGACCTGTTTTTGTTGCCCAAACTGATCAGAAATTCCAATTCCAATCCCAATTATTTCACCTTGTGCTTGCGGTGGCTCAGCTTGCATGACTTTATTAAACGCAGCCAATGCAGGGTTTTGCTCATTTGCAAGTAGGGTTAAATGTGGCTGAAAGTTTTGAAACACATTTGGGCTACCATAACGCTCAAAGGCCACGAGTTTATTAGGGTAATGCTTTACCCAACTTGGTACTGGCGCTTGATGATCGCGAAGTGGCTCAAGTTTAAGTGTCACTTCATCGGCTAAGCGTTGTAACTGATAAGATTTTTCTAAGTCTATAAAGGCCCAATTACTGGCAGATACACTAAACCCATTGGCTTTAATTTCAAAAGGTTGATGTTTCTTTACAATACGCCCCACCACCTGCTTAATTTCATTTTGTGCCTCTTGCGGATAATCAGTCAAATATAATGTGGCATGCACGGGTAAGCCTTGCTGATAAAACGTGGTTATTTGCTGTTTGGCTAGTTCATTGCTGGTTGTAGCCATGAGCTCAACAATTGGCGAAGAGGGAATAGCAAACACGTTAATACTCACGCTTTTTGCATAACTATTGGCAGAGGCACTCAGTAGCGCTAAAAAAGTAAGAATGCTAACTGGCCATGCTTTAGTGGTGTGTTGTTTAACCATAAGAGTGTATTCATTTAGGTTTTTAGTTTGCATATGGTAAGCGCAATTAGGTGTTCAGTAAATAATGGCATAAAGTTTTTAAATTTCTGATTTTGTGACTAATATTATTTTAGCTCAAACAATTAATGATTAACTTACTTCATAGGCTTTGAATATTGCTAAATTGCAATTTTCAACGACGTATATTTACTGCTTTTAAAAGTGTCGCAAGGAACGTTCAATGATATTTAAAGCGCTTAAAAAGTTAACAAAAACAGTACGCTTTTCTATTCGTTTAACGGTTGTGGCAGTATTTGTGTTGGCAACGTCTATTACCGCTATTATAGCCACGAGCTTACAGTATTATTTCAGTGAAAAAATGGCGCTCGAGTCGAATGTGCAACACTTTAATATGACCACTCAATCGGTTGCTGATTACCTAACACGCATTAATGAAAAATCTGAAAATACTTTATATATGATGGTAAAAAACACCTCGTTAGTCGGTGAAAACCTTTCAGATAAAACAGAGCTACGAAATGTATTAAGTGAAATGATGGATTTGAACCCTTTGTTTTATGCTTTTTATATGGGCTATAACAATGGTGACTTTTTTGAGGTTATTAATCTTGAAAGTAGTGCGATGGTTCGTCAGCGCCTTGGTGCAACGGATAATGACCGCTGGGTCGTTATTCAAATAAAATCTGAAGAAGGGCAAAGAATACAGCAAACGCTTTATTTTGATGCGTCATTTAGCTTAAGAGAAAAAACCAAAAAACCGACGTATTTTGATCCCCGCGAGCAAGCATGGTTTAAGCAAGCAAACTCACAGCAAGTAAACAAAACCAAGCCTTATCTATTTACCCATTTACAAACCTCTGGGCAAACGTATTCGATTAAAATAGCGGGTAAAAACCATGTGCTTGGCTTAGGGATTATCGTTGATAACATGTCTAATTATTTAATCGAACAGCAACAGCGTTTGGAGATGCACAGCTCAACACAGTTACTTATTTATAACCGAGAAGGAGAAATTATTGCATCAAATCAGCCCTTTAGCTCAACGGTTGAGGCAAGGCTAAATCGGTTGATACTGGATGAGCAACAGCAAAAAATAGTTGCCAAATATCCTACTATCACAGTTTCAAATGAAACCAATTGGGCACCTATGGATTTTAGTGTCAGTGGTAAGCCTAAAGGCTACAGTGTTGAATATATAAATGCGATTGCTGAACTGTTGGGTATTAAGGTTAATTATATTAATGGACTCAGTTGGCAAGAATTACTTAATTTATTTGAAAATAAGCAGATAGATGTGATTCATCCGGTACTTAATACAGCATCGAATAATGCATTGGGTATGCTCAGTATACCCATGGTAACTTTGCCTTTAAGTATTGTTAATCAACAAAACAATCCACCAATTACCCATATGCAGCAACTTGCTGGTAAGTCAGTTGCGGTGGGAGAGGGCTGGTCAATTGTAAAAATATTACGAGCGCAATTTCCAGAAATTAACCTCGTGGAAGTTCCCAACACAAAGGCGTTGTTAATGCATGTTGCCAATGGTGATACTTATGCGGGAATAGACAGCAAAGCCGTATTGCAATATATACAGCAGCAATTTTTTATTGAGGGGATCCAATACAATCCGCTTGATGAAGACAGTGCCGCGCTTTTTTCAAATGACTACCATTTATTGTTTCAAAACCAAGACGCGCAATTAAAAGCTTTGTTTGATTACGCAGCCACGCAACTTCCTCTGCAATTTAAACAACAGCTTAGTGATAAATGGCTCAATACTAACTCAGGGAAAAAATCAAAAATTGTAGGCACTGTTCCTGATGAGCAATTAATCACTTTATTGGATGATGATAGTAATTTCTCTAAGCTACAGTTAGTGAACATTAATGGTAAAGAACAGTATGTTTTTATTAAGCCACTATCTGATTATTTAGCGCTAGCTAGTACGGGCTATTTAGCCATTATGGTTTCTAAAGAAGATGTATTGAGCTCCACAAGAGAAAAAATAAAGCTTTCAATAATAATTACGGTTGCCTGCTTAATTATGATGTTACCAGTGTCGTGGTTTTTTGCATCCCCCATTGTCGGTCCTATTAAAACGCTGGTGGGTGAAAACAATAAAATTAAAAATCGGCAGTTTAAACAAGTCTCGACTTTAAAAAGTCATATTAAAGAAATTAATACGTTAGCTTACTCTATGGTTGATATGAGTAAGTCGATACAGCAACATGAAGACAGTCAAAAAGCACTCATGGCGTCGTTTATCGAGTTAATAGCACAAGCCATTGATGATAAATCTCCCTATACAGCGGGGCATTGCGAGCGCGTACCTGAGCTCGGTATTGAGCTTGCTAAGGCCGCTTCAGAGTCAGAGTTACCC
Source organism: Pseudoalteromonas sp. 23_GOM-1509m (assembly GCF_000518425.1). Classification (NCBI taxonomy): domain Bacteria; kingdom Pseudomonadati; phylum Pseudomonadota; class Gammaproteobacteria; order Alteromonadales; family Pseudoalteromonadaceae; genus Pseudoalteromonas; species Pseudoalteromonas sp. 23_GOM-1509m. Next base: position 91,181 of record NZ_KI912434.1, on the reverse strand, counting down.
GCTTTTAAAGGGTTTAAGTTTAAAAATGATGATGAGGTTGAAGAATTTAGTTTAGCCGCTTGGCTACATGATTGCGGTAAAATAACCACTCCAGAGCACATAGTTGATAAAGGCACTAAGCTGGAGACTATTTATAATCGTATTCATGAAATTAGAACGCGTTTTGAGGTACTTTGGCGAGATGCCGAACTTGATTACTATAAATCATTGCAACACAGTCCTCAAAATCAGCTCGACTTAACCAAGCAGTTGGCAGCTAAACAGCAACAGTTGCTGGACGACTTTGCTTTTATTGCACAATGTAATATTGGCGGCGAAAAAATCACAGAAGCTGCCCTTGAGCGTTTAACTGCGTTGAGTAATATTACTTGGCAGCGTCATTTTGACGATAAGTTGGGGCTTTCACCAGTAGAAATGTATCGCTATGAAGGGACTGATGACACGCTTCCCATCACAGAAAAATTACTCAGTGATAAACCTTGGCACTTAATTCCTCATGATAAGCCGATTGAATATGATGAGCGTTTAGGGATTAAAATTGCCCCATGTAAATATAAATATAACCTAGGGGAGCTTTATAATTTAACAGTTTCAAGAGGCACTCTTACTAAAGAGGATAGGTTTAAAATTAATGAGCACATGATAAGTACGATACGTATGCTCGATACACTGCCGTTCCCTAAAGAACTTGAGCGCGTACCGCGTTATGCCTCTACTCACCATGAAACATTAAAAGGAACTGGCTACCCGCGTAAACTCAATGCGGATGACTTATCGATACCAGAACGAGTATTGGTGCTAGCTGATATTTTTGAAGCCCTAACGGCGGCCGACAGACCCTATAAAAAGGCAAAAACACTCAGCGAGTCGATGAGTATATTAGCCAAAATGGTGGCCGATCATCATGTTGATAAAGCCGTGTTTGAACTGTTTTTAAGTTCAGGTATTTATCTTGATTACGCTAAACGCTACCTCAGTGCTGAACAAATAGATGAGGTAGATATCTCTCAATACTTGTCATAACAACAATGAGCATGACTTAGCGTGTGTAAACTTAAAGAGATTTATGTGAACATCGCTTTAAATCGCTAGCTTTTTACTTTGTGCAGAAAAGTACGTACAATTCGCCTCGTTTTTAGTGCGCTTTATATTAGTTTTATATGGCTATAAAGCATCGGGTTCAAACGAGTATACGAAATATTTATGCATCAAATAGCGGATTTAATTTCTATTTTCGAACACACTTTTTTCCAAAGCTATAATACGCGTTTGGTAAAAGGTGAGCACGAGCCTATCTACATTCCCGCAAATGATACAACGCCTTATCATCAAATTGTATTTGCCCATGGTTTTTACGCCAGTGCGCTGCACGAAATAGCCCATTGGTTAGTGGCAGGTTCTCAGCGCCGCTTAGTTGAAGATTATGGTTATTGGTATTGCCCCGACGGGCGCGATGCTACACAGCAAGCAGAGTTTGAATCTGTAGAGGTAAAACCCCAAGCAATAGAGTGGGCATTGAGTGTGGCTGCCGGGTTTGATTTTAACGTATCGGTAGATAATTTAAATGGTGAGCAAACTTGTCGATTTGCGTTTCAATCGCGTGTACATGCAAAGTTATTAGAGTTATTGCAAAACGGGTTTAACCCAAGAACAACCTTACTATTAAAAGCACTGTGTAAATTTTATAACACAACGTGGCCTTTAAATGCTGCGCAGTTTTCATGGCATTCTCCCGAGGAGCTAAAAGATGCAGTTTAAGTTAGGGCTGATTGTAAACCCGGTTGCAGGATTGGGCGGTAGCGTGGCGTTAAAAGGCAGTGACGGCGAAGACACCGCCGCTAAAGCCATTGCATTAGGCGCTGAGCCTAAATCAAATAGCCGCACTAAAGCTGCACTTGAAGTGCTTGTACCTCATCAGTCAAATATTACTATTTATACTGTTAATGATGAAATGGGGGAGCAAACAGCAAAATCACTCGGCTTTAATACGCAAGTGGTTTATCAAAGTAGCTCACCCACAACCAGTGACGATACTGAAGCGGCAGCACGTTTATTACAGCAGCAAGGTGTAGATTTAATTTTATTTGCAGGTGGCGATGGCACAGCACGTAATATTTGCCATGCGGTAGAAGATTCTGTACCTGTGTTGGGCATTCCTGCAGGGTGTAAAATTCACTCTGGAGTATATGCCATAACGCCAAAAGCTGCAGGCCGCGTAGTTGAAATGTTAGTTAAAGGTGAGTTGGTAACGCTAAGCGATGCCGATGTCATGGACATTGATGAAGTCGCCTTTCGCCAAGGAACAGTAAAAGCAAAACGTTATGGCGAAATGCAAGTACCCAGTGAAGTGCGCTATGTACAAGCGGTTAAAAATGGCGGTAAAGAAACTGATGAGCTGGTGCTAGCAGATATAGCTGCTTATGTCGTTAGTGAAATGGATGCCGATACCCTCTATGTAATGGGCAGTGGCTCTACCGTTGGCGCGGTGATGGAAGAAATGGGGCTTGAGAATACGCTGCTCGGTGTTGATTTAGTTGAAGATCAAGCTTTAGTAGGCCAAGACTTAACAGCTCAACAATTACTTGAACTTACGACAGGGCGTGAGACAAAATTAGTGATCACTCTAATTGGCGGTCAAGGGCATATTTTTGGTCGAGGCAATCAACAACTCAGTCCTGCGTTAATTAAAGCGATAGGCCGCGACAATATTATTGTCGTGGCAACAAAAACCAAATTACAGGCTTTAAATGGCCGACCGCTAATTTGTGACACCGGCGATAGCGAGTTAGATGATGAATTAAGCGGTTATATCCGTGTAACCAGTGGGTTTAACGACCATATTATGTATGCAGTAGGTCATCAAGATGGGCTGCACCTTGAGGAGAAGTAACACATGAGTTTAGTAAATTACATAGATGCTGCGCAGCAATATTTTGATGATTTAGTGATAAAAGCCACTGATGATGAGCTATTTGCCGGCGGTTATTTACGTGGTCACTTTGATTTAGCGGTAGGGTATGCCCAAGTTGAGGAGCTAAATTTAGAAATTACTGAGCTAAACGACACCGTTGAAAAAAGCCTAGTAAAAGCCTATCGCAATGGCGAACTTAATGAAGACGATAAAGCACTCGTAGTAAGAATATGGGATGAAGTAAAAGCACTCGCATAAGCTTTTTTATTCATTTATAACTGCGCGGCCACTGAGCCGCGTTTTTTTGTGCCTAAAAAAGAACTTGTTTATTCAGTTAAAATTTACCTCATTCCTTAGATACGCTAAAGTAGCACAGTCTAAATTCTAGGGAACAAGTGAAATGAATAACAATAATGATGCGACAATGCCAACGGGCATAGTTGCGCGATTTTTAAATTTTGTTGAGCGGGTAGGTAATAAGCTGCCTGATCCAGCAATTATCTTTTTGTTTGCCATGTTATTAATCTGGTTTTTGTCTTGGTGGTTTTCAAGCGTCACATTTGATGCAATAGACCCTCGTACTGGCGAAGCCATTATCATTAATAACATGCTTGCCAGCGATTCGTTGGCCACTTTTTTATCTTCTATGGTAAAAACATTCACCGGTTTTGCACCACTGGGTGTAGTGCTGGTTGCAATGCTAGGTGTGGGCGTTGCAGAGCATTCGGGCTTTATTAATACCGGCCTTAAATTAATGCTCAAAGTAACGCCTAGAAAATTACTAACACCCTCAATTATTTTAGTGGCTATTGTGAGCCATACGGCGACCGATGCAGGGTATGTGCTGGTTATTCCACTTGCTGGGGTAATATTTTTTGCAGCAGGTCGTCATCCGCTTGCCGGTATTGCAGCGGCATTTGCTGGGGTAAGTGGTGGCTTTGGGGCTAACTTTATTCCATCTGGAATTGACCCGTTACTGCAAAGCTTTACGCAAAGTGCAGCACAAATTATTAATCCAACAATGAGCATTAACCCGCTTAATAACTGGGGCTTTGCTTCAGCATCAAGTTTATTTATTGTGATGCTAGGTTGGTATATCACCGATAAAATTATTGAACCACGTTTAAAAAATTCACCCGTTGATGGCGAAACTCAAGACCTACCAGCATTTGAAGATGCGCGTAGTGACGAAAAGCGCGCCTTTTTTATTGCTAGTTCCGTAATGATTGCAGGTATTGCATTATTAGCGTATGTATCTGCACCAGCTGATTCAGCGATGCGCAGCAGCGATGGCTCTTTAACAAACTTTAGCTCACCACTAATGCAATCAATAGTACCGCTGATATTTTTGTTATTTTGGATCCCAGGCGCAGTATATGGTTTTACCGTAGGCACCTTTAAAACCTCTAAAGACATGATAGATGCAATGAGCAAAGCCATGAATGGTATGGCGTATTACATTGTTATGGCATTCTTTTGTTCATTATTCATTGCTGCATTTAGTAAATCAAACCTAGGTGCATTGCTGGCAATTGAAGGGGCTCAAGTATTAAAAGCAATGGAGTTACCGAGCTCTGTAACGGTCGTAGGGATTATTTTCTTAACTGGTTTTGTAAACTTATTTGTTGGTTCAAGTTCGGCTAAGTGGGCACTATTAGGTCCGGTATTTGTTCCTATGCTAATGCAACTCGGTATTTCGCCAGACTTAACGCAAGCGGCGTACCGTGTGGGAGATTCTAGCTCTAATATTATCACTCCGCTCATGCCATACTTCCCACTAGTTGTGGTGTACTGTCAAAAATACGTTAAAGGTACAGGCATAGGTACGCTTATCGCGATGATGCTACCGTATTCAATCGCCTTTATGATTGGCTGGAGTATCTTCTTGCTAGGCTACTGGGCACTGGGTATCCCATTAGGGCTTGATGCCAGCTACGTGTACCCAGCAGTAGCGCCTTAACTTAAATCTTGATTCATAAACCTCACTCACTCGAGTGAGGTTTATACAAAAGTGCTGTAATATTCAAAGTAAGTCTAAGTTACCTTTCTAAATCTCTCACTATATAGCCAAACAAACTGGCCTCACCAAAAATATAAACATAATCGTTTTTGTTATTGATTATTGTAGACTTATCTTCGTACCATCTAAAATCATGAGTTTCGTTTGTTTTAGGATCTTTAAAATATAAACGAGTACAACTATCTTCATAATCAGAACCACACTTTTGTACATCAGTTAGGATATATTCCTTATACCAATAGTCGCCTTGCGTGTAGTAAGCCCATAACTTAATGGGCTCAGAGATAAAAATATAGAGTGTTCCATAGATTAAAAAAGGGATTAATGGATACGTGAATATTAATGATAATTTCGTTTTTGTATCTGAGAAACTATATTTAAGATGCTCCCTGTATTTACTGCAGCGTCTATATTTATTGAATACAAGTATATTTAAATAGATGAATGATGCGCCACAAATAATAGGGAGTGCTATAAAGAAAATAACGTCGTATATTTCATTTGTGATAAATGGTGGATCTGTAAAGTCCATTAAGATAGGAATAATGATACATAATAAAATAGGGAACATTATTGCTACAAAGAGTAAGTTGTCGTAATTTCTTTTCAATTTTTAATTCGTCCATGAATTATAGCCTTTGCTTAGTTTACATAAATTTTATTGTTTTAAAAATCAAAGAAAACATGTTTATACACATTAAGTAATCTGAGTTTTGGATAATAAAGCTATCTCAATCAGCTTTTTCAACGCTAATTGCGTTGAATTTACTTACAATAGGCTAGCTATTGACGCGTAATTTCGCCTTGTTTTCACTGCAATCTCTGGTTAGAGAAAACAAAAAAATATTTTTTAATTCAATCTGTTAGTTAAGTGCCTAATACTGACTTGCGGCTTCAAGTTACGGAAATTAAGCTGATACCTGAATTCCAGACACAAAAAAGCCTTGGCACTTTCATGCCAAGGCTTTTTTTCTAAAGAGTCGTTGCTTACTTAGCGGTAAAGCTAACTGGGCGACGTTCTTTACGAGGGCCGCTACGCTTATCAGGGCGTTGACCATCTTTATTAAAGCTACGCTTCTTGTCACCAGCAGGGCGTTCAGAACGCTCGCCGCGTGGCTCAGAAGGGCCTTGATCTTGTGTTAATGTCATACCCATTGGGCGTTTACAAATAAACACTTTTTGGAAGTGATCAAGTACATCTTTAGGCATGTTTTGCGGTAATTGAACCGTACTGTGACTGTCGTGAAGACGAATGTCACCAATAAACTTGCTTGAAATGTCTGCTTCGTTAGCAATTGCGCCAACAATGTTCTTAACCTGAACACCATGCTCACGACCTACTTCGATACGGTATGTATCCATAGGGCCTGCATCACGGCTGTTACGCTCGCGTGGTTTACGCTCAGCGCGCTCACCACCGCGTTCAGGGCGTTCGTTACGACGACCACGGTCATTGCTACGAGGATTACGATCATTACGTTCGTTACGCTCACGCGGTTGAATCTTAACTTCTTCAACTTTAATTGGTGATTGTTGCTGTGCTAAACACAGTAACGCACCCGCTAAGTCTTCAGGAGCAAGCTCAAGTTTTTGTGCCATGTTAGCAGCCACTTCATTGAAGAAAGTAATATCTTTGTTTTCAAGAGCAAGCGTAAGCTTTTCTTGTAAGGCATTGATACGTTTTTCTTCAACAACTTTAGCTGTAGGTAATTCAACTTGTGCGATTTCAGATTTAGTATGACGAATGATATTTTTAAGTAAATAACGCTCGTTATGCTTAACGAAAAGAATCGCTTTACCAGTACGACCAGCACGACCTGTACGGCCGATACGGTGAACGTAGGCTTCAGAGTCTTGTGGAATGTCGTAGTTGATAACTAAGCTTAAACGGTCTACATCAAGACCACGTGCCGCTACGTCTGTTGCAATAACAACGTTTAGCATGCCGCTTTTTAAACGATCAACCGTGCGCTCACGCGCTTGCTGGTTCATGTCACCGTTAAGTGGCGCTGCAGAGAAACCTTCGCGCTCTAATAACTCAGCAAGTTGCACTGTGTCGTTACGCGTACGTACGAAAACAATAGCACCTTCATATTGTTCAGCTTCTAAGAAACGAACAATCGCTTTATTTTTATGTACGTGTGCATTCCAAAACACTTGCTCAACTGATGATACAGTTGAGTTGCGCGCAGAAATATGAACCTGTTCAGGGTTATTCATATATTTGCTGCTGATGTTTTGAATTTGCTTAGGCATAGTCGCAGAGAAAAGACATGTTTGCTTTTCACGCGGTGTTTTTTCCATGATGCTTTCTACATCATCGATAAAGCCCATACGTAGCATTTCATCGGCTTCATCAAGTACAAGTGCTTGTAAAGCATCAAACTTGATAGTGCCACGGTTTATGTGATCGATTAAGCGACCTGGTGTAGCAACGATAATCTGTGCGCCACGACGAAGTGCGCTCAGCTGGATGCTGTAGCTCTGGCCACCATAAAGTGCCAATACTTCAACACCACGAGTGTGTTTTGCATATTGTTCAAATGCCTCAGCTACTTGGATCGCAAGCTCACGGGTAGGTGTGAGTACAAGGATCTGTGGCTGTTTCACAGACGGGTCAATATTATTTAGTAATGGCAGTGCAAATGCTGCTGTTTTACCTGTACCCGTTTGTGCTAGTCCCAGTACGTCCTTTCTTTCTAGCAATAACGGTATACATTGAGCTTGGATTTCAGATGGTGTCTTGTAACCCAACTCTTCAACTGCCTTTAAAATTGCAGGAGAAAGATTTAGAGATTCAAACGTGACTGGTTCTGACATTAATACGCCTCAACGAATTTAAAGAGGCGCGCATTGTATAGGAAATGCGAGGCAAATGCTTGTATAAATTACAACTAATTTATATGTGTTTGATGTTGGTCGAAATTTAACCAGTCTCAATTGTGCGTTAATTGAGCTGGTTAACACTCTGTCTACAAAATTACTGGTAAAGGCCTAGGTTTTCTTTAGCATAAGCTTCAAATTCAGTGAATCCACCAATATGAGTTTGGTCTACAAAAATCTGCGGTACGGTTGGGCATGGTTTGCCTGCAGACTTCTCTAAATCTTCTTTACTGATACCTTCTTTGATGATGTCAATGTAGCGGTATTTAAAATCATCGCGATCATTAGCAAGTTGCTCTGCAACATCTTTAGCGCGAACACAAAAAGGGCAGCCTTCACGGCCAAAAATTACTGTTAACATAACGCTCTCCTCAAATTAGTTGACCCTAGTGTAACTAATTTCATTTTTTATTACAGTGCAAAAAAACGATTATTGCGTTCGCTTTTTTTAGGGCCTGTAAAAAAATAAAAATATTTTATAAAAAAATCTTGAAATAAAATTGCCCGCCCATAAATAGTTATTTGAGGACGCCTGATGGGTCTTCAGTAAATCAGAACTATTTGAAAATTATATTATTAATTAACTTTTGCCGTTACTTGTTCAAACGAAAAGTAGCAGCAATATATCGCTTAAATATGAGGATATTATTATGCGTACAGTAGATTTATCACCCCTATACCGTTCATTCATTGGTTTCGATCATTTAGCATCATTAATGGATGCCGCTGCACGAACTGATAAGCAGCCAAGTTTTCCTCCTTATAACATCGAAGCGCTTGATAAAGACAAGTACCGTATCACTATGGCAGTCGCTGGATTTAGTGAAGACGAGTTAAGCTTACAATCTGAAAACAACACTTTGGTTGTATCAGGCACTAAAGCAGGTAAAGAGCAAAATGATGAGCGCAAATTTATTCATCAAGGGATTGCCGAGCGTAACTTTGAGCGTAAGTTCCAGTTAGGCGACCACGTTAAAGTACTCGGTGCAGACTTAGCCAATGGCTTACTAAGCATCGACCTTGAACGTGAGATCCCAGAAGCGCTTAAGCCACGTAAAATCGAGATTGGCTCAGGCAATATGCTAGAAAGCAAATAGTTAAGCTAGCACATGTATTTTCCCTGTGAAAAGCCGCCATTTGGCGGCTTTTTGCGTTGTTAGTCTTTTAAGTTTATTTGCATTTGTTTTAAAGCGTTAATTTTATCTATCGCAACTTGCAGTTGTTCTTGTGAAAGCTTTTTTTGTCGGCCTTTAGCCAGTAATTCTTCAAGTTTTAATATTTTGGCTTGTGCAGCAATAACAAAACGTTGCTCTAGCTGTCTTTGCTGTTCAAGGTGGAAATCTTGATATGCCTGGTGATTATTTAAATCACCGCTGTACTGAGCAACTGGCTGAGTATTTTTTACTATGTTGGGTAAATAGGCAGGAGAGGTTATTGGTGGCAAAGGCTGAGGGCTCGTATTGTTAGTTGTAACCGTGTTTAATTGCGTGCTTTTCAGCTCTTGGGTCATGTCAGCAGTAGTCAGCTCAAGTGACGTTATTTGCTTAACACTTTTAGCTTGGTTAAGGGAATCAATATTCTTTATCGTTGGTTTACTAGTATATTGAGTAAAAAGTGCGTACATACCAACACAAGCTACAACAACAGAAACGAAAACTTTTTTGCTCATAAAATTACTCCTGTCTTATTTTGCCACTTGAGCCAAGTATCCTCATACTGTTGTACCGCTTTTTGTTTTGCGATGGCCTTTGTTGCTTGGTATCGAACGGTTTCATCTTCTGGCGAAAAGTACTCAAACTGATGCTCATAACTGTGTATCACCACCCATTCACCACTGGGTGTACGTATAACAGGAGAAATGGTGTTTTCTTTAGTTGTGAACGCAAGTTGTACAACCCAGCTACTTTTGTTTTTACGGTTTAATTCACTGTTGTATTGAGCATATATATCTTGTTTTCCTGATATTACTAATGCTTGTTTTAGCGTTTTGTTACCGGCCAAGGTGCGAAAACCTACAGCATTGGCTCGATGAGCAAATTGAGCTCCATGTGCTTTTACGTGGCTTAAAAATTTAAACTGCGATTTATTGGCTTGATAAAACGCTTTAATTTCGTTTTTGTTTACTTGTTTCTCTAGTTTTTCAAGAACGGGGCTTTGCATATGCATCATTGTATTTATGCCTAGCCAGCTTTGAATGGAGGGGCGCAGAATATCTCCTTTAGCTATTTCATACAGATGTTCAATATCAATATTCTGTTTTGCCAAAATCGGTTTGGCTTTTGAAAACGCTATATTGAATTGCCGTTTTTTTATTAATTCACTTTTGAATAGTTCACTATCTCCTTTGTGGAGTTTAAAGCGTACCTGCATTGATAGTGAATCGACAAATTCATATAAATTAATAGCGTTATACAAAAGAGGGGTTAAATCAAACTGCTGCATTTTTTTGATGGCGCTTTGCACATACTGGCCATTTTTAGGGTAGGGCCCTAATGTGTGTTTAAGCCATTGGTTATCATAAGTTTCAAGCTTTATCGGGCTTGACCGTGCGCTTATAGCTAATTGTGAATCGAACAGATTTTTTAAGTAACGTTCAACATGGTATTGAGTACTAAAACCAACGGCAGATTGTCGTTTTATTATCGCAGGTGTTTTTAGCGCAGCTTGTTGTAATAAAAACTGATTCTCATACAGACGAGTTTTAACTTCATTGACTGTAATATCAGGGTTGTGCTTTAAATAAGCACGATGCATAAAGTTAATTTCATCACTGCTGTATTGTGTAAATGATGCCATTACTAGGGAGTGGTAAAACACACCTAGTAATGTAATCACTAAAATAGCCATTTTTTTCATTAGCGAGCAACCATGGCGTGGTTTAATAAGTGCACCACCATTGCTATTGCATGGGGCACGACCTGCTTAGCTACATTAAGGCGATCAAAATGATCTTCTGAGTTGAGTACAATCCCACCTTGTGCATAAGAAAATGAACCGCCTTGAGTTAATAATGGGCGAACATCTTGGCTATTTTTATCTAAAGGCGAGAACGTTTGCATTGCTTGAGTAACGAGTGATAAATCGTTGAGCTGCTCTTGATCATAGTAATCGTTTACCCAACTTTCCCAGCTAGAATGATTTAGATCTGATGTGGTCCATGTGTGGTGAGGTTGTAATAAATCAGTAGTATGGAACACAAACCCTAATACTTGCGGATTGCCGCTTTGTAAGTAACTTTGATACCAATATTGCCCTAAATTATCGATAGGTTGAAATGGCATTTCTTCAAAGTCATCGTACATAGAATAGGTTGAGTTGCTATCGATTCTATAGTGAGATTCTGTCACACCATAACTGTTATATTTTGAAGAATCGGCATTAAACCAACCTGTTTCACCCCCTTTACCATCATCAAGGTAGTCACCTTTAAGCCAAGCAGACGCAAGATTATCAATAGTGCCCCAAACAGTGAGTTTCTCATAATTATAACCACCAAAATCGTTACCATGTTGGTCTGCACCTTGAGTATGATTTTGAAAATGCCAATAGCTTGTATATTTAACTATGCTTTGCGCTGCTCCCCATACAGGCGCTTGAACACACGAACCTGTGATTGCACCACAGAAAAAAGTGTCTTCAAAGTCATCTACATCATAAGCAGCTTGTCCCAGCAGCTCGGCTAATTCAGAGATAGTCAGATTGTTTTGTTCGGCGTACTGTCGTAGGGCTGCATATTCAGTACTAGTTGGGTGCTGCTGCATATAGTTAACAGCATCAAGAACAATACGTTTGTGAGTTTCTTGACTAAAAGCTTGAGCTTGGCTTGTACTCAGTAGTAAAAGTGTCGCTGCCATTAATTGTTTTTTCATTTTATTCTCATCATAGTCTGGAGTAAGAGATGCAATTAAAAAATAAGCTCATTACACTGACATGACAAACAGATTAAACATTTAATTAACAATATTACCTGTATTTGGTACTTTAATATTAACTATTAAGGATGTTGCCGCCAATTGACGGCATTTGTATTTATAGCTCTTCAATACTATTTAAATAGTGGCTAGCTTGCTCTAAGGTTTCTTGGCGTAATGATTCATCTTGTTTATCCCAATTGCGATAAACCATGCCTATCCGTGGATTTTTTTCAAGCCGCTCTCGGTGTGTTTGCATAAATTGCCAATAGAGGCTATTTAACGGGCAAGCGTCTTTTCCTACTTTTTCTTTCACCTTATATTGGCAGCTTTTACAGTAGTCGCTCATTTTATTTATATAGTTGCCGCTAGCCGCATAAGGCTTGGTAGCAATGATGCCATCGTCAGCAAATTGGCTCATCCCTCGTGCGTTAGGCATTTCTACCCATTCAATAGCATCGATATAAACACCCAAATACCATTCATCCACTTCATCAGGGTTAATAGCGGTTAGTAAACAAAAATTACCTATTACCATTAAACGTTGAATATGATGGGCATACGCGCTGTCTAAGCTTTGTGTTAATGAGTGGCTTAAGCAGTTCATTTTTGTTTTACCATTCCAAAAATAACGTGGCAGTGCACGGGTTGCATTAAGCTGGTTTTTGTTAGCGTAATCGGGCATGTTTTTCCAATACACGCCACGCACATATTCGCGCCAACCCAGTACTTGACGAATAAAGCCTTCAACCTGAGAAATAGAAATTTCATCTTGGCGTTGTTGGTATTCTTTGACCACACGGTCGATAACATAGCGAGGGTGTAAAATTTTGGCATTTAACGCAAATGATAACCGGCTGTGATAAAAGGTATCTTTATCAGGGCATTGATCTGTCATCGCATCTTGAAATTGACCAAAGCGGGGGAGTAAATGTGCACAAAAGTGATCAAGTGCGCTTATTGCTTGTTTACGGGTTGTTGGCCAGCTTAATTGGGTTTCTATTTGCCCAAAGTATTTTATTTTATGTTTATCTAAACGCTCAATGATGGTGCTAACATCATTTTTAAATAACTTGGGTTTGGGGATATCGGCTAAATCGCTTTTTGAAAACTTATTACGGTTATTCGCATCAAAGTTCCATTGACCACCTTGAGGTTTGTCATCGTCCATTAAAATATCAAACTGCTTTCGCATTGCCCGATAAAAATGCTCCATAGTGACGTGTTTATCTTTTTTAAAGCGTTTGTCTATATCGTTAAATGCTAATAAAAAATGCTCGCTGTCACAGGCAGTCACAGCTAATTCGCTGTTAGTGGCAAAGTCGTGCAGTTGTGTTTTTAAACGGTACTCATCTGGGTATTGATATTCAATTGAGGTGCATTCATGCTGCTTAGCTAATCGAGTTAAAAGAGCGGGTAAGTTATCATCGTCTTTGGTGTCATCTAACGTTAAATGCAACACGTTAAAGCCGGCATCTTTTAAGGCGTTAGCGAAGTTTTCCATGGCTTTAAAAAATGCTGATATTTTTTGCACGTGATGCTTTACGTACTGCGCTTCTTGCATGAGCTCGGCAATAACAAACACGGTGTCATCGGATTTATCTTTAAACCAAGAATGAGCGGGGTTTAGCTGGTCACCTAAAATTAGTTTTAAGGTTTTGAATTTTTTCATAATGAGCCAAAATTATTTTTATACGCTGTATTTTAAAAAGCGATCGATTTCTACATGTCGTTTTAATCATAGAGCAAAGCAATAAACAGCATTGCTTTTTTTATCAACTTATTACTTATTGTGGTTGCTAATTTAGGTGTACATCTTTATAATAGCGGCCATTGTTTAGTAGGTTATAAAATTTACTAACAGCGATATTAAGTTATTAACTTTTTATCTATTGGCGCGGGATGGAGCAGTCTGGTAGCTCGTCGGGCTCATAACCCGAAGGTCGTTGGTTCAAATCCGGCTCCCGCAACCAATCTTAATAGTAGGTTTATACTTACTACTTTATATCGCGCATTCTAAGTAATGCGCGTTTTGCGTTTAAGCTAATGAAGTTTAATTTGGTCAGGGTACTGACTCGCAACCAAGCTTGGCCCTAGGCCACACAGTTTTGCGTTTTTTGGTGTGACGCCCCGCTTGGTTCGGGGCGTTGTTGTATCTGCACCGTTTGATTTAATGTTTATCGATTAAATCAAAATTTAAACTCAGTATTTTAGGGCTATAAGCCCTTTTTTTGTTTGTATGGAGGATTTTCGTGACAAAACTTGAACAAGATTTAGTAACCATGTTAACGCCTGCGGTAGAAATGTTAGGCTTTGAATTACATGGGCTTGAGTTTGTACAAGCGGGTCGCCATTCTACCTTAAGAGTATACATTGCTCATGAGGATGGGATTTCAGTTGACAACTGCGCCGATGCAAGTCGTCAAATTAGTGCGATTTTAGACGTCGAAGACCCAATTACAAACGAATACGATTTGGAAGTGTCGTCTCCTGGTGTTGATCGTCCATTATTCAAACAAGATCACTACGAGCAGGCGCAAGGAGAGGAAGTACGCGTGCGTACTAAGCTTCCACAAGATGGTCGCCGTAATTTTAAAGGCGACTTAATAGCAGTTAGCAGCGATATGATCACACTATCTAGCGATGGTGCGGAGCATTTAATCATGCTTAGTAACATTGAACGTGCGAACATAATCGCAAAGTTTTAATTCGAGTGCGAAGGAATAGGGCAAGCGAGGCATTACCCATGGCAAAAGAAATATTATTGGTTGCTGAAGCCGTTTCCAATGAGAAAGCGGTTCCAAAAGAAAAGATTTTTGAAGCTCTAGAGTTCGCATTAGCGACAGCGACAAAGAAAAAGCATGATGGTGAAATTGATGTACGTGTTGCAATTGACCGTAAAACCGGCGATTACGATACCTTCCGTCGCTGGCAAATAGCTGAAGTTTTAGAAGATGGTTCTTTAGAGAATCCATACAGCGAAATCACGTTAGAAGCTGCTCAAGTTGAAGAACCTGACTTGAAAATGGGCGACTACGTAGAAGAGCAGATTGAATCAATTAAATTTGACCGCATAACAACACAGATGGCTAAGCAAGTGATCGTACAAAAAGTACGTGAAGCAGAGCGCGCCTTAGTCGTTGAAGCATATAAAGATCAAGAAGGCGAGCTGGTAACGGGTGTTGTTAAAAAAGCAACCCGTGATGCAATCGTACTTGATTTAGGTAACAACGCAGAAGCGGTTATTTATCGTGACGACATGCTGCCACGTGAAAACTTCCGCCCGGGTGATCGTATCCGCGGTCTTTTATATGAAGTGAAGCCTGAAGCACGCGGTGCACAATTATTTGTAACCCGTTCTAAACCAGAAATGCTGATGGAATTATTCCGCATTGAGGTGCCAGAAATTGGCGAAGAAATGATTGAATTACGCGCTGCAGCACGTGATCCAGGTTCACGCGCTAAAATCGCGGTTAAATCTAACGACAAGCGTATTGACCCTGTTGGTGCGTGTGTTGGTATGCGTGGCGCACGTGTTCAAGCGGTATCGTCAGAACTTGGCGGTGAGCGTGTTGATATCGTACTTTACGATGACAACCCTGCACAGTTTGTTATTAACGCAATGGCACCAGCAGAAGTGGCTTCAATCGTAATGGATGAAGATACACACTCAATGGATATTGCTGTTGAAGCTGATAACTTAGCACAAGCTATTGGTCGTAATGGTCAAAACGTACGTTTAGCAAGCCAATTAACTGGCTGGGAATTAAACGTAATGACCGTTGATGAAATGCGCGCTAAGAACGAAGCTGAGTCAGATAAGTTAATTAACTTATTTACTGAAAACTTAGATATTGATGACGAATTTGCATCATTACTTATCAACGAAGGTTTCTCAACACTTGAAGAAGTTGCTTATGTTCCGGCTTCAGAGTTTTTAGAAATCGACGGCTTAGATGAAGAAACAGTGGACGTATTACGTTCACGTGCAAAAGATGCATTAACAACGAAAGCCCTTAAAACGGAAGAAAGCTTAGAAGGCGCTGAGCCTGCTGAAGACTTACTTGCGCTTGAAGGCTTAGAGCGTCATTTAGCATTTGTTATGGCAAGTAAGGGTGTAGTAACACTTGAAGACTTAGCTGAGCAAGGCATTGATGAGCTTGTAGATATTACAGAGCTATCTTCAGAGAAAGCGGGCGAGCTAATTATGGCTGCACGTAATATTTGTTGGTTTGCAGACGAGTAATTTATTAACGGAGGTATTAGAGACTATGGCAGAAGTAAATGTTGAAAAACTAGCCGGTGATATAGGTACAACTGTTGATAAATTACTACAGCAGTTTTCACAAGCCGGTATTACTAAACAAGCAGGCGATAATGTAACTGAAGCTGAAAAAGCGACGTTACTTGATCACCTAAGCAAGCAACATGGTGGCACGGGCTCTGAAGGCCCTGCTCGCATGACATTGCAACGTAAGAGCAAAAGCACATTAAGTGTGACGGGCTCTACGGGTAAAGCAAAAGCTGTGCAAGTTGAAGTTCGTAAAACACGCACTTATGTGAAAAAAAGTGCTGTTGAGCAAGAACAAGAACAGCAACGTCTAGCCGCTGAAGAAAAAGCACGTCTTGAAGAGCAGCAAAAAGCTGAACAAGCCGCTGCTGAATTAAAGGCAAAACAAGAGGCAGAACGTAAAGCAAAAGAAGACGCTGATCGTAAAGCCAAAGAAGAAGCTAAACGCAAAGCAGATGCTGAGCGTAAAGCGAAACAACAGCAGATGACCCCTGAGCAAAGTGCTAAGTCTGAGAAAGATCGCATCGAAGCTGAGCGTCTGCAAAAAGAAGCAGAAGAGGCCGCATTGAAGAAAGCTGAAGAAGAAGCGAAACGTCAAGCAGAAGAGGCAAGAAAGCTAGCTGAAGAGAACTCAGCACGCTGGAAGAAAGAAGAAGAAGAACGTAAGAAACGCGAAGAAACCGCGGATCACCACCTTACGACTTCAACATACGCACGTGAAGCAGAAGATGTAGCTGATGCTCGCGAAGAGCAAGGCTCTCGCCGTGCGAAGAAAAAGAAAAAAGCGCCAGCAAAAGATAAATTTGCAGCGTCTAAAGGTAAAAAAGGTAAGCTAAAAGCGCCAGCGTCATTACAGCACGGTTTCCAAAAACCAACGGCTGATGTTAAAAACGAAGTGCGTATTAGTGAAACAATTACAGTTGCTGAGCTTGCATCACGCATGGCGGTTAAAGGTGCTGAAGTTGTAAAAACTATGATGAAAATGGGTGACATGGTTACTATTAACCAAGTTATTGACCAAGAAACTGCGCAACTTGTAGCAGAAGAAATGGGCCATAAAGTTATCATCGTTAAAGAAAACGAATTAGAGCAAACAGTACTTAATGACCGCCATGAAGATGGTAAGTCAGAGCCACGTGCGCCAGTAGTAACTGTTATGGGTCACGTTGACCACGGTAAAACATCGACGCTTGATTACATTCGTTCAGCTAAAGTTGCATCAGGCGAAGCCGGTGGTATTACACAGCACATTGGTGCATACCACGTTGAAACTAACGGCAACATGATCACTTTCTTAGATACTCCGGGTCACGCCGCATTTACATCAATGCGTGCTCGTGGTGCAAAAGCGACTGATATCGTAATCCTAGTAGTTGCAGCTGATGATGGCGTAATGCCACAAACTAAAGAAGCGGTACAGCATGCTCGCGCAGCTGGCGTTCCTTTAATTATTGCTGTTAACAAAATGGATAAAGAAGGCGCAGATCCAGATCGCGTTAAAAACGAACTAGCTCAGCTAGACGTTATCCCAGAAGAGTGGGGCGGCGATACACAGTACGTGCACATTTCAGCAAAAACAGGTTTAGGTATTGATGACCTGCTAGAAGCTGTATTAATGCAATCTGAGCTTTTAGAGTTAAATGCGCCGACCGAAGGTATGGCTGCAGGTGTTGTTATTGAATCACGTCTTGATAAAGGCCGTGGTCCTGTTGCGTCTATTCTTGTTCAGTCAGGTACGCTTAATCAAGGTGACATTGTATTATGTGGTCTTGAATACGGCCGTGTTCGTGCAATGCGCGATGAAAACGGTAAAGACATTAAGTCTGCCGGTCCTTCTATTCCAGTTGAGATTTTAGGTCTGTCTGGTATTCCAGCTGCCGGTGATGAAGCAACTGTAGTTAAAGATGAGCGTAAAGCGCGTGAAGTTGCACTTTACCGTCAAGGTAAATTCCGCGATGTTAAACTAGCGCGTCAACAAAAAGCGAAGCTTGAAAACATGTTTACGAACATGACTGAAGGCGACGTATCTGAAGTTAACGTGGTACTTAAAGCAGACGTTCAAGGTTCAATCGAAGCAATTTCAGACTCACTAACTAAGCTTTCTACTGATGAAGTAAAAGTGAAGATTGTTGGTTCTGGTGTTGGTGGTATCACAGAAACTGATGCAACCCTTGCGGCAGCGTCTAACGCGATTGTGGTTGGCTTTAACGTTCGTGCTGATGCATCAGCGCGTAAAGTGATTGACTCTGAAAACCTAGATCTTCGTTACTACAGCGTAATCTACGCGCTAATCGAAGAAGTTAAGCAAGCCATGTCTGGTATGCTTGCGCCTGAGTTTAAACAAGAGATCATTGGTCTTGCTGAAGTACGTGACGTATTTAAGTCTCCAAAAATTGGTGCAATTGCCGGTTGTATGGTTACTGAAGGTACAATTAAGCGTAGCGCACCAATTCGTGTACTTCGTGATAACGTGGTTATTTACGAAGGCGAGCTTGAGTCATTACGTCGCTTTAAAGATGACGTAGCTGATGTTCGTAACGGCATGGAATGTGGTATCGGCGTTAAGAACTACAATGATGTTCGCGTTGGTGACCAAATCGAAGTATTTGAAACAGTTGAAGTACAACGTACTCTTTAATTGTTATTAGGTGGTGTTGGACATTCAAGGTTGTACCTCGATAGCCCAACATAACCTATGCTAAGATTTTAAATGGGGGCTCAGCCCCCATTTGTGTATCCATTATTTAGTTAGCTTATTATTATTTTTCAATAAGTTATAATTTTAGGAAAGTGAAATGAGAGAATTTTCTCGCACTGATCGTGTTGCTCAGCAAATTCAAAAAGAAATTGCGGTGATTTTACAACGCGAAATTAAAGATCCACGCTTGGGCATGGTGACAGTGTCTGCGGTAGAAGTATCGCGCGATTTATCTTATGCCAAAGTTTTCATTACTGTGTTTAACACCGAAGATGAAAATGCAGCCAAGCAAAGTGCCAAAGTACTTAACGAAGCAACCGGTTATATCCGCTCGTTGCTAGGTAAACGTATTCGTGCGCGAATCATGCCTGAGCTTAAATTTGTGGTTGATAATTCATTAATGGAAGGGATGCGAATCTCTAACTTAGTGGACTCTATCATTCGTGAAGATAATGCTAAGCATGTTGATGATGAAAAAGATAGCGAAGAAGGCACTAAAGACTAATGGCAAGACGCAGTAAAGGCCGTCCAGTTGATGGTATTTTGTTGTTAAACAAACCAGAAGGTATTTCATCAAACAAAGCACTGCAGCAAGCGAAAGGTATTTATTTTGCGCAAAAAGCAGGGCACACTGGTGCGCTCGATCCGCTTGCGACCGGTATGCTGCCTATTTGTTTTGGTGAAGCCACTAAGTTTACCCAGTTTTTACTCGATACAGATAAAACCTATGTTGTGCGAGCAAAACTGGGTGAGCGTACTACCACGTCAGACTCTGATGGTGAAGTGGTCGAAACGCGTGATGTTAATGTTACTGCTGAACTGCTTACACAGGAAATTGCTAAGTTTTTAGGTGAGTCAGACCAATATCCATCAATGTACTCAGCGCTTAAATATGAAGGCAAGCCTTTATATAAATATGCGCGTGAAGGCATAGAAGTTCCTCGCAAATGTCGAAAAATTAACGTATTTAGCTTAACGCTTGATGAGTTTGATGAGCAAGCCAACGAAATACAAATGACTGCCCATGTATCTAAAGGCACATATATTCGTACTATCGTTGATGACTTAGGTGAAAACCTTGGCTGCGGCGCGCATGTGATTATGCTGCATCGTAGTGCTGTAGGGCATTACCCAGCAGATAAAATGGTCACACTTGAGCAGTTAGAAACGTTATTAAATCAAGCGAAAGAACAAGACGTTGCGCCTTCTACTTTCCTTGACGAACTATTATTGCCAATGGATACCGCGTTAGTTGATTTACCTGTTGTGGAAATTACTAAAGAGCAGGGAATAGCATTTAGCCATGGTCAAGCTGTGGTGCTAGGTAAAGAATTACCTGAAGGTGCAATAAAAGTTCTGGCTGACGGAATTTTTATTGGTACTGGTGAACGTAATCCTGATGGCCATCTAAAATCAAAACGTGGCTTGTCTAATCAGCAACCAGAGTAAAGTTTAACTTGTAGTTATGCTGATAATTGGTAGAATACGCCCGCTTAATCGTTTTGGCTGAATTAGTGATCGGCTAAAGCACCTATTAAATTTAACTTTTGGAGTTATTATGTCACTAAGCAATCAAGAAAAAATCGATATCATTGCTAAATTCGCACGCGCTGAAGGCGACACTGGTTCACCTGAAGTACAAGTAGCATTACTTACTTTTGATATCAACAAGCTTCAAGGTCACTTTGCTGATCACAAGCATGACTTCCACTCACGTCGTGGTCTGCTTCGTAAAGTAAGCACTCGCCGTAAACTGCTTGATTACCTTAAAGGTAAAGATATCTCGCGTTACACTGCGTTAATCAAAGAGCTTGGCCTACGTCGCTAAGAACTTGATTATCAAAAGGGGAGCTTTTTAGCTCCTTTTTTTGTGCTTAAATTTTCTCGTCTTCCCCAGTACTTCTCAGTAAACCCCTTGAAATATCGAATAAAAGCCATACTATTATCTTTCACAAAGCGAATGTATTTGGCATTGTTGCAAGCACTATTTTATCTCGGTGCTAAGCTCGCAATTTTACCTGACTTTGTTATATACTATGGCGCGTAGATAAAAAGGTTTATCTACGGTTATTTACATCATTGCCAATTGTAGTACTTAATTGATTTCCAACTGAATACAATTATGTACTGTAATTGGTACTTTGATGAAAACTTAATTAATACTAAAAATACATTTAAGGAATATTTTAAGTGCAAGCAATTATAAAAGAATTTCAACTAGGTCAACACACAGTGACGCTAGAAACAGGTGCTATCGCTCGTCAAGCAGATGGCGCAGTACTAGCAAGCATTGGCGACACGTCAGTGCTAGTAACGGTTGTTGGTAAGCGTGAAGCTCAACCAGGCCAAGACTTTTTCCCACTAACAGTTAACTACCAAGAGCGTATGTACGCTGCAGGTCGTATCCCAGGTGGTTTCCTTAAGCGTGAAGGTCGTCCTAACGATGGCGAAACGCTAATTGCACGTCTTATTGACCGTCCAATTCGTCCACTTTTTCCAAATGGTTTCGTAAACGAAGTACAAGTTATCGCGACTGTTGTTTCTGTAAACCCTGAAATCCAACCTGATATGGTTGCGATGATTGGTACATCAGCAGCACTTGCTATCTCTGGTATCCCGTTCAGCGGTCCAATTGGTGCATCACGTGTTGGTTACATCAACGGTGAATACGTACTTAACCCAACACTAAAAGAGCTTGAAGAAAGCCAACTTGATTTAGTTGTTGCTGGTACTGATAACGCCGTACTTATGGTTGAATCAGAAGCAGACGTACTTGCTGAAGACGTAATGCTAGGCGCAGTTGTATACGGCCATGAGCAATCACAGTCTATCATCAAGGCAATCAACGAATTTAAAGCAGAAGCAGGCAAGCCTACTTGGGATTGGACTGCACCTGAGAAAAACGTTGCATTAGAAGAGAAAGTAGCAACACTTGCTGCTGATAAAGTAGGCGAAGCTTACCGTATTACTGATAAAGTAGCGCGTAAAGAAGCATTAACTGCAGCAAAAGATGCCGTAGTTGAAGCGCTTACTAGCGAACTTGCTGAAGGCGAAACGCTTGATAAGCAAGAAGTAGGTAAAGTATTCGGTTCACTTGAGAAGAAAATCGTTCGTGGCCGTATCGCTGCTGGCGAAAAACGTATCGATGGTCGTGAACCAGATATGATCCGTGCACTAGATGTAATGACGGGCGTACTTCCACGTACTCACGGTTCTGCAATCTTTACACGTGGTGAAACGCAAGCATTAGTAACAGCAACACTTGGTACAGAACGTGACTCACAGTTAATCGATGATTTAACTGGCACGCACAAAAACCACTTTATGCTTAACTACAACTTCCCTCCATTCTGTGTAGGTGAAACGGGTTTTGTAGGTTCTCCTAAGCGTCGTGAAATCGGCCACGGTAACCTAGCTAAGCGTGGTATCCAAGCTGTAATGCCAACATTAACTGAGTTCCCTTACTCAATTCGTGTTGTATCTGAAATCACTGAATCAAATGGTTCATCTTCAATGGCATCGGTTTGTGGTACGTCTCTAGCGCTTATGAACGCGGGTGTACCAATTAAAGCCTCTGTTGCGGGTATCGCGATGGGTCTAGTTAAAGAAGAAGAAAACTTTGTAGTACTTTCAGATATCTTAGGTGATGAAGATCACTTAGGTGACATGGACTTTAAAGTAGCGGGTACAACTAACGGTATCACTGCACTACAAATGGATATCAAGATTGAAGGTATCACGCAAGAAATCATGCAAATCGCGCTTAAGCAAGCTAAAGCAGCTCGTTTACACATTCTAGGTGTGATGGACGAAGCGATTTCTGCACCTTCTGAAGAGTTATCTATGTTTGCTCCGCGTATTTATACGATGCAAATCCCACAGAAGAAAATTGCTGAAGTAATCGGTAAAGGTGGCGCAACTATTCGTCAACTTACTGAAGAAACAGGTACTACGATTGAAATCGGTGATGATGGCACAATCAAAATTGCTGCTACAGACGGTGAAAGTGCAGCAAATGCAATTAGCCGTATTGAGCAATTAACTGCTGAGCTTGAAGTTGGTACTATCTACGAAGGTAAAGTTGTACGTATCGTTGACTTTGGTGCGTTTGTAAATATTCTTCCTGGAAAAGATGGCCTAGTGCATATCTCACAAATCAGCACAGAGCGTGTTAACAACGTTGCTGATCACCTTAGTGAAGGTCAAGAAGTTAAAGTTAAAGTGCTAGAAGTAGACCGCCAAGGCCGTGTACGTCTAAGTATTAAAGAAGCAATGGAATCAGCAGCACCTGCAGCTGACGAGTCTAAAGACGCGTAATTGCTAATCTTTCATCCAGATAATTACTGGATAGTATAAAAAGGGGCTGTTTAGCCCCTTTTTTTATGCTTTAATGTTAGCAACCTATTATGTTCAAGACGTTAAGTAACATATAACAAGAATGAACCTTACAAGACAGCTTATGTCTTATCTATTTGCTACTTACCTCGGTATTAAGGATTTTAATGAGACTTAAACATTTAGCCTTGGCATCTTTTGCTATTTTGTCTTTAAGCGCTTGTCAGGCTACTACTAAACCCGCTGCTATTATTAATGTGCCATTTACTGCGCCACTTGCATCAGACTTTAGAAATGAAATTGCCATTGCTCGTTTTTCAGAACTATTAAATAGAGCAGACTTAAGTACAGAGCAACAAGCAAAGCTGTATTATGACCGTGGTGTGCTTTTTGATAGCTTAGGCATGACCACTTTATCGCGAATTGATTTTAACCGAGCAGTTAAACTGAAGCCTGATTTAGCCGAGGTGTATAACTTTTTGGGGATTCAACATACCTTGATGCAGCAATACGAAAAAGCATACGAGTACTTTGATTCAGCCATAGAGTTAGACCAAGAACATGAATATGCGTATTTAAATCGCGGTATTGCTTTGTACTATGGCGATAGAGCCACGCTTGCAAAGGATGACTTTAAAACGTTTTTGGAGCGCTCTCCTAACGATCCTTATCGTGTGCTGTGGCTTTATTTAGCGCAAGCGGCACAAGATAAAACTCAGGCACTCGCTTCGTTAAAAGCTAATGCGGCGGCCCTTGATGAAAACGAATGGGCATATCAGCTTATTGCTTTGTATGTAGGTGATATGAGTGAAAAAGCATTTTTTTCAGGGATAGCCGATGGTGTGAGTTCACAACAAGAATATGCTCAACGTTTATGTGAAGCTTATTTTTACTTAGCTAAACAGCACCAAGCCGCAGGTGAGCTTTCAATTGCAACAGATTACTTTAAGTTGGCGCTGGCAACGAACGTTCATGAATTTATAGAATATAAATATGCACGTTTAGAGCTTGAGTTGATGGCTAGTGAAAGCGCGGGCTAATTTTTTTAAATTAAGTATTTTATTACTGTGCACTAGCTTAATTAGTGGCTCCAGTAATAAACAAAATAGCATTGGCTTTTGGCAAGTATTGCACGCCAAAGCCAATGTGATTGATAGTTATTGGCAATTCCCTAGTTACTTTGCATCGCATATTTTACAACTCCCCCCGACCTCATTAGCCACCTTAGCACGCAATAAAATAGCCCATGCACAATACGGCTATGGGTTATCATTAATAGCCAATAATCAAACTGAAACCGCCAAGCTCTTTTGGCAAGCAAGCCTCGATGAGATAACAATTAAACAACAAAAACATCTCGCAGCTTCATTGCTTGCTCAACAGCGTTGGCAAGATTTAGCGTTATTAAAAGCTCACAATAAGTTACCTAAAGGGGATGCCTTTTATCATTTACAGTTACAACAGCATGCTCCCTTCGATGCATTAAACCACTCCTTTATGAATAAATTAGGGTTTTTGGTAGCGAGCGATCAAATTGAGATACAAAAGCAATGCACATTTAATGTGCTAATGCTGAGCGATCACCGTGATGGTTTATATAGGCTCAACCACTTTGTGAAAAAATACGCACAACACCCAGAGCCTAGTAGTAATGCATTTTGTTTTTCAAAGCCTATATATGTTGGTAATGCAATTGCTTGTAACAGCACTAAAGCAACGCTTGCGCAGTGCGATTGGCAACAGTCATCACTTAAGCAGCGGCTTCCTAAAGGATTCGATTTTGCGATTATGATGCCCAAGCAAGGTACTGCCAATGTGCATCAGGGCTTAATGCATATTAACTCGCAGGCTAATTATGCAGTCTTTTTACATGAATTAATGCACTTTAATGGTTTTGAAGATGAATATGCTTTACCAGCAAAAAAACAAGCTTGGCTTTGTCAGCTTGAGGGGTTGGTTGCCCCTAACTTGTTTATTGCTCATAACACTGATGCGCCAAAAGGATGGCACAAAAGCAAAAGCTGTCAGCAAGGAGGTGTTGCTTATAAGCCAAGCGCACAGTGGTCTATTATGCAATATCAACAGGTTGGACTTTCAGAGCAATATCGGGCTTTGTGGCAAACTCATATAGAGCAACATGCAGATTTATTCCCGCGCTTTTAATCATTAAATAGAGTGCTTTTAGGTTGTTTAACCAATGATTATATGAGCCTATTAAAACTGCTTAAAAGCTGAGCCGGTTTTATCCCAGTTCATTAATTTATAGACTTTTTTGTTTGATTATTGCCCCGCTAGAAGCGCTTTCTATAGACAAAAACCGTGTTTATCAGTATAACTGTACGTATTAATGTTGTTAAAAAACAGATATAAAACGTATACCCAAGTCACTTTGGTATTTAATAATAACAAGTAGCGAATTGATAAACTTTATGATTCAAAAAGGCCCTTCATTATGACTTTGCTCTGGATACCCCTGTTATCCTTATTAGGCAGTGTTATTTCTGCATGCACCGGCAAACTTTCTCGAAATCAGGCAACGAGCCTAACGGCTATTGCGCCTTTAGCCGCGCTTGCAATTACACTTTATCATGCGCCTGCGGTTCTCGCGGGAGAAACCATTCGTTTTAGCGCGCAGTGGATACCTGCTTTAGGGCTGGATATTTCCTTACGCTTAGATGGTTTGAGTTTACTGTTTTTATTTATGATTTTAGGAATAGGGCTGCTGGTTATTTTGTATGCCCGTTATTACCTAAGTCAAAACGATTCACTGCCAAAGCTATTTAGTTACTTAATGTTATTTATGACCGCCATGCTGGGCATTGTTATGTCAAACAATGTGATTCAGTTATGGGTATTTTGGGAGCTAACCAGTATTAGCTCGTTCTTGTTGATTAGTTACTGGTGGCATAAATCAGAGGCGCGCAAGGGGGCGCGTATGGCACTGGCGGTAACCGGTGCGGGTGGTTTAGCATTACTGGGCGGCTTAATGCTGCTAGGTGATATTGTTGGAAGCTACAACCTAGACACTATTTTAGCTAGCAAAGCGATTATTCAATCACATGATTTATACGAATTAGCGCTGGTGCTAGTATTACTAGGCGCCTTTACCAAGTCTGCACAATTTCCGTTTCATTTTTGGTTACCCCACGCCATGGCAGCACCTACGCCTGTTAGTGCCTATTTACACTCTGCGACTATGGTAAAAGCAGGTATCTTTTTACTTGCGCGTTTTTATCCAGCACTGGCGGGAACTGACACTTGGTTTTTATTAGTCGGTTTGACGGGTTTAACTACACTTTTATTTGGCGCTTACATCGCGCTATTCAAACATGATTTAAAAGGCTTATTAGCCTATTCAACAATTAGTCATTTAGGCCTAATTACTCTATTACTCGGCCTAGACACACAACTTGCAACCGTAGCCGCTATTTTTCATATTATTAACCATGCTACGTTTAAAGCGTCGTTATTTATGGCCACGGGTATTATTGACCATGAAACCGGCACGCGTGATATGCGCAAACTCAATGGCATGTGGCGCTACTTACCTTATACGGCCACATTGGCGATGGTGGCCGCTGCCGCTATGGCGGGTGTACCGCTATTAAATGGTTTCTTATCTAAAGAAATGTTTTTTGCTGAAACACTGCATCAGCAAGTACTTGGCTCTATGTCGTGGTTAATTCCTGTGCTGGCAACCGTTGCAGGTGCGCTGTCGGTAGCGTACTCATCTCGCTTTATTCATGACGTGTTCTTTAATGGTGAACCGATAGACTTACCACGCACCCCTCATGAGGCGCCACGTTATATGCGTGTGCCTATCGAAATTTTAGTGGTGCTATGTATTTTAGTGGGTATTTTTCCGCACTTTGCAGTAGATGGTATTTTATCGGCTGCCTCATTGGCCGTACTTGGTCAAGCTATGCCTGAGTACAAGCTAACTATTTGGCACGGTTTCAATTTACCTCTACTTATGAGTGGTATGGCGGTGATTGGTGGTTTATTTATTTACGTTAATCGTAAGTACTTGTTCCAGTTTCAGGCGTCGTTACCTCCTTTTAACGCTAAAAAAATCTTCGAGCGTTTTTTAGCAGTTGTGGTTAATTGGTGTCAAAACAAAATCCAATCAACAGAAAATGGCTCATTACAACGCTATGTATTTATTATGTTAGGCGTTGTATTACTTGCCTCAGGTTGGCCATTATTTGAAATGAAACAGCTAGCTGGCAGTGTACCTAACACCCCAGTTGATATTCAAAATGCTATAGGTGCAGGGCTACTGATTATTGGTGCTATTGCTACCGTTATTTGGCATCGAATTCGGATGGTGTCGTTATTAATGCTGTCGATTGTGGGATTAATGGTTTCGGTAGCGTTTACACGTTTTTCAGCGCCTGACTTGGCCTTAACGCAACTTACAGTAGAAGTTGCGACCATCATATTATTAATGTTGGCACTGTTTTTCTTACCGCAAAGTACGCCAAGAGAGTCAAGCTCGTTGCGTATTTTACGTGATGTGGTTATTTCCTCTACGGTGGGGGTAATTATTGCTAGTATTTGTTATGCCTTACTGACTCGTCCTCTTAATTCAATTTCTGAATTCTTTGTTGCTAATGCTAAAACAGGCGGTGGGGGTACTAACGTTGTTAACGTTATTTTAGTTGATTTTAGGGGCTTTGATACCTTAGGTGAAATCACCGTGTTAGGGATTGCAGCACTGGGTATATTTAAACTGTTATCAAGAATTCCGCTTTATATGCCAGCAAGCGACAGTGAAGGGCGCCCATGGTCTAAAGACCGTCACCCTATTTTATTGGCTTGTATTTCACAAAGCTTATTACCATTGGCGCTATTAGTATCCGCTTATATTTTCTTACGTGGTCATAACTTACCGGGCGGTGGATTTATTGCCGGCCTCGTGACCTCTATTGCCTTTATTTTACAATATATGGCCCATGGTACTGCGTGGATTAATGAACGTTTTGATGTTAACTATCGAAAAATTATTGCATCAGGTATCGCTATCGCCATGTTTACGGGTGTCGGAAGTTGGTTCTTCGATAAACCATTCTTAACTACCTGGTTTGATTACTTTGATATTCCGTTTGTTGGTAAAACAGAGCTAGCTAGCGCCATTGTATTTGACTTGGGCGTGTACTTAACCGTCGTTGGCGCGACGCTAATGATCCTTGCGAGCTTAGGTAATATGACAGCGAACGCAGAGAAAGAAGAGGTAAATATTTAATGGAACTGTTATACGCATCTTGCGTTGGCGTGCTAGTCACCTGTGGTGTGTTCTTATTATTGAGAGCGCGCACATTCCCAGTGGTATTGGGGCTGACAATGATTTCTTACGCGGTTAATTTGTTTTTATTCTCATCAGGGCGCTTAACTATCAATAAAGCGGTGGTACTTGGAACTGGCGCTGATTACGCCGATCCGCTGCCACAAGCCTTAGTATTAACAGCTATTGTGATAGGATTTGCCATGACTGCGTTTGTGGTTATTTTATCGATACGAGGGCGAGCAGATTTAGGGAATGATCATGTTGATGGCACCCTAACCAGAAGTAAACGCAAGGAGAGAAAATGATTCAGCATTTAGCATCTTTGCCTGTTTTAATGCCTATGCTAGCGGCAATCATTCTGCTACTGCCACCGTGTGGCAAAAGTTTATTTGCACGGCGATTAACTTCAAGCCTAATGGCTATTTTAACCTTTGTAATTACAGTATTACTGCTGGTTCAGGTTAAAGATAACGGGATTATTGTTTATGCAATCGGTAACTGGTCAGCGCCGTTTGGTATTGTACTGGTAGCAGATATGCTCTCAACTTTACTGGTTACTTTAACCGCCTTTTTAGGTCTTGGTGTGGTTTTATATGGGTGTGCCGGCGATGACGAGCAAGGCAGCTTTTTCCATCCCTTGGTTCATTTTTTAATATTAGGGGTAAATGGTGCGTTTTTAACGGGTGATCTATTTAACGTCTTTGTCTTTTTTGAAGTGTTACTAATTGCTTCTTATGCGCTATTAATGCACGGCGGCGGTAAACCAAAAACACGTGCAGCACTGCATTACGTTATTTTAAACTTGGTTGGCTCAAGTGTATTTTTAATCGGCTTAGGTATTTTATATGGGGTATTGGGTACCCTAAACATTGCTGATATGGCTAATAAAGTACCGCAGTTAACCGGTGATGATGTTTATTTAGCTAAAGCGGGCGGGTTACTATTGCTTGTAGTATTTGCCCTTAAAAGTGCACTATTACCACTGCATTTATGGCTCCCAAATGCCTATTCAAGTGCGACACCTGTGGTTGCTGCATTATTCGCGATTATGACCAAAGTAGGTGTTTACGCCACTTTACGCGTATATACAGTGGTATTTGGTGAGCAAGCCGGTGAACTTGAGCATATGGCGCAGTCTTGGCTATGGGCGTTGGCCATTGCTACCATAGTGATTGGGGCAATCGGGGTGTTGGCAGCACAAGATTTACGTAAGCTTACCGCAAACTTAGTACTGGTTTCTGTGGGTACTTTAGTGGCACTGGTTGCACTTCAAAATATAAACGCCACAGCTGCACTATTGTATTATTTGGTGCACTCAACGTTAGTGACTGCAGCACTATTTTTACTGGCTGATTTAATTGCAACTCAGCGAGGCAAAGCCGGCGACAGATTAGTTGGCGGACGCGCAGTTAAACAACCATTCTTGTTGGGAGCGTGTTTTATTATCGCTGGACTAACCGTCATAGGTATGCCGCCACTTTCAGGTTTTGTAGGTAAAATTTGGATTTTAAAAACCACCTTAAACAGTGAGCAAGCACTGGTATTTTGGCCTGTTTACTTAATTATGAGCTTAGCGTTAATTGTTGCTATATCACGTGCAGGCACGAGTTTGTTTTGGGAGCATAAAGACAAAGGCGGTGAGGCTGCTGATGTTGCTAATGCACATCCGTTGCAAGTTATCGTACTTGTTGGCCTGCTCACAAGCTCAATACTGTTGGTTGTTTTTGGTGATTTGGCAACGCAATATGCACTTGAAACAGCAACACAACTTCACGATATTAGTGGTGGTATTAATGCGGTACTCAAGGGAGGTCTGTAATGCGCTTAGAAGCTCGTTTTCGTTGGTTACCCACACCGTTTCGTAGTCTATTTTTATTTATAGTATGGCTATTATTAAATAACAGTGTGTCTGTAGGGCATATTATATTGGGTGCATTGTTAGCACTGCTTATTCCTTTATTCAGTATGTCATTTAGAGATCCACAACCACTCATATTAAAGCCTGGCTTGGCGTTTAAGCAGTTACTTATTGTGCTTTACGATATTATTGTGGCTAATTTACAAGTGGCCTTATTAATACTGGGCCCTTCAAAAAATTTACGTCCAGGTTTTGTTAAAGTGCCTATCGATTTAATGCATGAAATGCCAATTACTATTTTAGCTAGTTGTGTGTCTTTAACGCCGGGTACAGTAAGTGCTGAGGTTTATCCTCTTATTAAGTCACTTAATGAAGATGATGAACCAGCGCAGCGATATTTATTAATTCACGTGTTGGATTTAGATGATGAGCAAGCACTTATCAAACAAATTAAAGCACGCTACGAAGCTCCCCTAAAGGAGATATTTCAATGTTAGATACAGTATTACTGATTGTTTTTTCAATGGTTGGATTGTCATTACTACTAAATTTATGGCGACTTATTATTGGTCCATCAGTACCAGATCGTATTTTGGCGCTCGATACAATGTACATTAACGTTATTGCATTGATTATTTTATATAGCATCAGTATGGGAACAGGTTTATATTTTGAAGCCGCTTTGCTTATCGCAATGTTAGGCTTTATAAGTACGGTGGCAGTATGTAAGTATTTACTTCGTGGCGATATAATTGAGTAAGGTATTAAAATGATAAGTGAATGGATCGTATCAATATTGCTGTTGTTAGGTGGGCTCTTTATTTTAATTGGCTCTATTGGCTTAATTAAACTGCCGGACTTTTTTATGCGTTTACATGGGCCAACTAAAGCAACCACTTTAGGGATGGCAAGTATACTCACGGCTGCGATGGTATTTTTTGCCAATTCAGCTAGTGGCTTAAGCGTAAAAGAAATATTAATCACTATATTTTTATTAATCACGGCGCCCATTAGTGGTTATATGCTAATTAAAACCGCTATTCATCATAAGTTAAAAGCCAAAGATGGAACGAAAGGACTCGATAATATCGAAAAAGATTAACCCTAACAAACGACAAAAAGCCGAATAATGGTAGTTATTCGGCTTTTTGTTTTTTTGGTTGTTCCCATTTACAACACTTATTGAACATGTGAGTATGGCGTAAATTCAAATACAAAAAGGATATTAATATGGGTAAGGTATTACTTTTATCACTACTTATTTTTTCAACTAACTTATATGCAGCGGAAACTACTAAGCAACAAAAAATTGATGAGCTGGTAGAGGTGATGGATATGGACGCTATGGTTGACTCTATGTATTCTCAAGTTGAGGGCATGATGCAAAATATGTCGGTGCAAATGGGGGTAAAGCCAGATGAAAAGCCAATATTTGACAAATATTATGCCGATATGACTAAGGTGCTAAAAACCAAAATGAGCTGGCAAAAAATGCAGCCTATGATGGTTAACCTTTATGATAAGCAATTTAGTGAGCAAGAGATTAGCGATATGCTCGATTTTTATAAAACAGAGTCAGGGCAAGCTATTTTGAAAAAAATGCCACAGGTGATGCAAGCATCTATGCAAATGTCACAATCTCTAGTGCAAGAAGCCATGCCTGAGATCCAAGCAATTGCTGGGCAGCTAGGTGAAGCACTTAAACAATCGCGTAGCGAAGCTAATTAAACTATAGTTAACCTAACTCGTAGCAAAATAACGTCTACATTTTCTAGCAGTCACTATTTTGTGACTGCTGTATTCTTCCTCTTCTTTAAGCAAACGTAATCACTTATTTAATGTGCCGATAACGCATTCCCTGAGTTTTAAAATAGCGGTTGACCTGTGTGTTACACATAGGTTTATTATATTGTCATTAAATAACCAGAGATTTAGTGATGTACGTAAAGCAATTAGCTAACGCTATGGGTGTAACCCAAGACACTGTGCGGCACTACACGCGTATAAAGCTACTTAACCCCATTCGTAGCCAAAGCAATGGCTATCAAGTGTATACCGCTGCCGATCAACAGCGTTTAAAGTTTATTATTAGTGCACGGCAACTTGGTTTTTCTATTAAAGATATTCAGCAAATAGTTGCTCAGTCGGAGCAAGGGAATTGCCCATGCCCACTGACACGACAATTAATAGCAAAGCGACTTGAAGAAACAGAGCGGTTATTTCAAGAAACACTCAAACTAAGAACGCGTATGCAAGCTGCGGTAAAACAGTGGGAAAACTCAAGCGATGGTGCTGTAAGTGCCGATATATGTAGTTTAATTGAGACCTTTGTAGATCCCCTTAACGAACAAGTGAGTTCCGAGGAAGCAAAATGAGCAACAATAAAGACACAGTGCAAAATTTTATAATTGAAGGTGCCAATTGCGGCAGCTGCGTCGCAAAAATAGAAAAAGCGCTAAAAAGCGTATCAGGTGCGCAGCGTGTTGAAATGAACTTTGCTGATCGCAGTGTGCAAGTTGAAGGCAATGCGCCATCAGCTGAGCTGATTGAAGCAGTCGAAAATATTGGTTACAAGGCTAAGCCAATGAATAGCGAGTCGGAGCAAGACGCGCTAGATGAAAAAGCCAAAGCCGATAACGCACACTATAAAAAGCTAATGCGTAATATGGTATTGGCGCTAGGCGTTGGCGCTCCGCTTATGCTTTATGGGCTTATTTTTGATATGAGTGTTACCACTAACGCGCAGCGTATTGGCTGGTTTATTGTTGGTATAGTCACTTTAGTGGTTATGGCCATTGCGGGTAAACAGTTTTACAACGGCGCATGGCAGTCATTTAAAAACCACACCGCCAATATGGATACACTGATTGCATTGGGCACAGGTACCGCGTGGTTGTATTCTATGGTGGTAGTCATTGCGCCAAGCGTGTTACCCGAGGTGGCTAGGCATGTTTATTTTGAAGCCTCAGCGATGATCATTGGTTTAATTAGCCTAGGCCTTGCCTTTGAAGTAAAAGCCCGCGGTCGTACTTCTGAGGCGATAAAACGCTTAATCGGTTTGCAGCCAAAAACCGCTCGGGTAGTGCGTGATAACAAAGAGCAAGATATAGCTATTAGTGAGGTACTAAAAAACGAGACTGTGCGTGTACGCCCCGGTGAAAAAATCCCTGTGGATGGTGAAGTCATTGAAGGTAGCAGCTCAGTGGATGAGTCAATGCTCACGGGTGAGCCTATGCCAGTGAACAAAATTGAGGGCGATACCATTGTTGCAGGCAGCATTAATAAAAGTGGCACGTTACTATTTAAAGCCACCCATATTGGCAGTGAAACCACACTTGCCGCTATTATTAATATGGTTAAACGAGCACAAAATTCTAAACCCTCCATAGGGCGTTTAGCCGATGTAATATCCGGCGTATTTGTTCCTACGGTAATGATTATTGCAGTGCTCGCGGGCCTTGCTTGGCTTAATTTTGGCCCCGAGCCGAGCATTGCTTATGCGGTAGTGGCCGTGACTACGGTGCTTATCATTGCCTGTCCGTGTGCGCTGGGTTTAGCAACCCCTATGTCAATTATGGTTGGGATAGGTAAAGCCGCTGAATCGGGAATACTTATTCGTAATGGAGAAGCGCTGCAAACCACTTCTAAAATAACCACCATGATTTTAGATAAGACTGGCACGATCACAGAAGGAAAACCCACCGTTACCGATATCATTAATTTTAATGACAGCGATAAAGTACACGTGCTAAAGCTTGCCGCTAGTCTTGAAAGCGGCTCTGAACATCCTTTAGCGCAAGCTATTGTAAGTTATGCTGAAAATGAAGATATCACGATTGAAAAAGTCAGCGATTTTAACGCTGTGACGGGGCAAGGTGTTACAGGCAGATTAAATGGGCAAACTTTATTGTTTGGCAATGAAGCGCTTATGAGCCAACACAATATCAGTATTGCAGAGGCAAAAGAGCAAGCTGAGCAATTAGCCAGCGCCGCTAAAACGCCAATGTATTTTGCAATTGATACCCAACTACAAGCCATTATAGCGGTGGCCGATCCGATAAAAGACGATTCAGCAGAGGCCATTAAACGTCTACAAAAAAAAGGTATCCATGTTGTTATGCTGACCGGTGATAACCAAGCTACCGCCAGAGCCGTCGCTAACAAAGTCGGTATTAAGGACTTTATTGCCCAAGTAATGCCTGATGACAAAGCCAGTGAAGTAACTAAACGCCAAGCTAAAGGTGAAATAGTCGGTATGACGGGTGATGGTATAAACGATGCGCCGGCACTGGCACAGGCTGATGTTGGGTTTGCTATTGGCACTGGCACCGATGTGGCGATAGAGAGCGCTGATATCACCTTAATGCGTGGTTCATTACAGAGTCTTGGCGATGCCATTGCGGTTAGTAGCGCCACTATAGTCAATATTAAGCAAAATTTATTTGGTGCATTTATTTACAATGTGGCAGGTATTCCAATTGCTGCGGGGCTGTTATATCCATTCTTTGGTATATTACTCAACCCGGTTGTTGCAGGTGCTGCTATGGCGTTGTCATCACTAACTGTGGTCACAAACGCCAATCGCCTGCGCTTTTTTAAACCCAGTAAATCGTAATTTTATAAATAGGAGTAGCATTATGTTGATGATCAATATACTCGGCGCGTTGTTAATTGCGGTTATTATTTACTGGTTTTGGCTATACAAACCTAAGCAAGTGCAGAGTAATAATAACAAAATAACGATAGTGGTTGATAACGGCGTTTATTCTCCTGCCCATATTAAAGTGGCTGCTGATAAAAAAATAACGCTGACGTTTAATCGACAAGACAGCGCCCCATGCGCCGAAACGGTGGTGTTTCCTTCACTCGATATCAGTAAAACGCTCGCTATGGGTGAGAATAACACTGTTGAGCTGCCGGCACTTAAAGTGGGTGAATATGCTTTTCATTGCCAAATGCAAATGTATAAAGGCACGTTATTAGTGTCTTGAATATTAGATTAATAAAACTAAAAATGGCTCTGATGCGTATGTTCAAGCAGAAAACTTATAAGGCGTAGTATGAATAAATTAAATCCTAAAAAACTGCTTAATAGTAAATGGACAGCGATCCCAGCAATTAATAAGGAAAAACATTTTATTATTGTTGAGGTTGAGTTTGATGAAGACGGCAACGTCATTGAATGTATCACTGAGGCGGTAATGTCAAAAAACCAATACCCAATCCAGTGGCGCGATTTAAAAGATCAACAAAAATGGCTGCAAGGTTGGAAATAAAGCAGACTTTGTAAAATACATTGCTCATGCTCATAGCCCTTATGAGTATGAGCGACTAGTTTATTGATTTTTAGAGCAACACATTGCTAGCGACTCTCCTCTATTACAGCTTGTTTTCATCCCAATTCGCCATTTGGCAACAAAACGATAGTTTTTAAATCGTTCTTCAAACGTTTTTATAAAAAATAATAGAAAGGTTATTTTAGTTTTATATTTCAATGTGTTATGCGTACTATTTTATACCGTTAAAGTAAGTATGTCGGATGTGTTCAGAGTCGGTTTATTCTCATAACTGCTCTAAACATGATTTTTCCGGTTTTTTCATTCCCATGTCTCTTTTTATTATAATTTAACTTATTGATTTTAAATGTTTATTTATTTCAGCCTCAGTGGTTGTTGCTAAAAAGCAACAAAATCATGGTTTATTTTTATTAAAATGCTTCAAAATCATTCTAACTGCATGTTTTTAAATAACTTTAAAAACATGGCATCGAAGTTGTAATACCTAAGCTGTATTTAGCAAAAAACGTGATAAAGCATATCGGTTTTATCGCACAACCTAATGAAGGAATTACATTATGAAAACACTTAAATCAACACTGGTATTAATGGCTTTAGCTTCTTCATCAGCGGCTTTTGCAGCAACCGATTTTGACACACTCGATGTGGATGGCAACGGCGCTATTAGCCAAGCTGAAGCATCAGTTGACGCCTCACTTATGAGCCAGTTTACTGAGCTTGATACTGACCAAAACGGTGAGTTATCTAAAGCAGAGTTTTCTAAGGCGTAACCAGCTTTAGTGCTCAATACTACCACTGATTCTGAGTTGCCCAAGACAACCTAAATAGGCAAGGGAGCCTATGACAAAGAATCGCAAGGATATGAGGTTGATAGTTTTGAGCCAATTATTTTTTATTTGACGAACATTGCACACTTTGAAGGATTATATTATGAAAAAGTTACAATCAACACTGGTATTAATGGCGCTTGCTTCTTCATCTGCAGTATTTGCAAGCACAGACTTTGAAACGCTTGATGTAGATGGCAGTGGCACCATCAGCCAAGCAGAGGCATCGGTTGCTGCTGAGCTTATGGAGCAGTTTGCAGAGCTAGATGTAGATGGTAATGGTGAACTTTCTAAAGACGAATTTTCAGCGTACTAGTTTCCCTTAAGGATCTTTGAAAAGGACTTCTTACCATTTTAATTAAGGCATTTAGCCTAAGGATTAATTATGAAAACATTTACTAAAATACTCGCTTTAATTGCACTTGCTTCATCTTCAGCGGCTTTTGCTGCGGTTGACTTTGATTCTTTCGATACTGATGGCGACGGTGTTATTAGCCAGTCTGAAGCACAAGCTAACTCACAACTAGCTCAATTATTTGATGATTTAGATGTTGATGGCAACGGTGAGCTTTCAAAAGAAGAGTTCGCAAAAGTTCAGTAATTACATTACGGATGAAAGCGTTTATGTAATTTATAAACGAGACATAAAAAGCAGCTAAGTAGTAAATACTCAGCTGCTTTTTTGTGCGTGGCGGGAAATAGTGTGTGCAGTTGTCACTAAAATAGTGCAATGGCATCAATGTATTTAATTTAATCTATTGATTTTTATATTCTTTAATTCTTGGTTTTAAACTTGCTTAGCTGTTGATTAGGGTATTTAAGGAGCCTAACTATGGCGAGAATGAGTTATATAAGTAGTGTTGAGCGCTATAACGAATATGAGCAGATAATACATAGCTTATTAGAATCAATTTTAATGAGTATAGATGACGGCATCGCTAATAATCGTGATATGCGCTATTTAACAAAGCATTATCCTTTTTTAGAATTACAATACTGTTTGGACGAGAAGGGCTCACAACAGGGCAATAACGTTTGTTTTAAACGTGCCTACAATAAAAAATTGGCACAGAGAGGCAATAATCAGGATTTAAGTGAGCGGCCTTATTTTTTAAATGTAAAAGCCTGTAATGCTATTTGTTTTACTGCGCCTTATATTTCTATTGCGACCAACCATTTATGTATATCTGCGATTAAAGAATTAAACAAACCTATCAATAATCAACATTATTTAGTTGTTGATGTAAGTTTAACGCAGCTTATTGAGTTTGTGATGGGTGATACCGCTCGTGCGACTATGTCACCTTATTTTAAAGCAGGTTATGGCATTATTGTGGCGTGCTTATTTAGTTTGGTGCTTTTTTTACTCAACATCGTATTTATCGACATCTATGAATTAATAACTCACGTAAATAGTTCGTCCGATCCCCTAGAACCCTTTAGCATCATTATTTATATCACGTTAGCATTGGCTGTTTTTGATCTAGGCAAAACAATTCTTGAGGAAGAAATCCTCATGCATAAAGATATTTTTAGACACTCATCAACACGACGAACCATTACCCGGTTTATCTCTACCGTGTTAATTGCTATATCAATTGAAGCACTACTCACTATGTTTAAAGCCGCATTAGGGCAATCAGAGTATTTAATGCCAGCTATAGCGATGATGCTTGCAGTGGTGGGACTTTTAATTGCTTTAGCGATATATGTGTATTTAGGTGCAAAAGCTGAAACATTGCTTACACAGGCACGGGTAAAACTAAAATCCTCCGAGTAGGAGGATTTTAAATAGTAATGTTTAATTGTATTTATTGTTTGTCAGCGGTGCGTTTAGTTTTAAAGTCAGACTCGCTTGTCCATTTTGGCCAATCACCGTTATTCGCCAGTTGTGAGGCTATATCAACAATCAGTTCTATATCTTGTTTTACCCCACCTAATGACCAATCAGCTGAGTAATCGTCAGCTTCTTTATGGTATTTATGAGTGATGTAGTCAGGATCGGTATCACCTAAGCTCATAAACAGTAAGCTTGGCACACCTTGTTTGGCGAGTGAAAAATGATCCGATCTAAAAAATAAGCCATTTTGCGCACGAGGATCCAGTTTAACTTGACGTCCTTGCGCGTTTGCGGCTTTAGCTAAATAGTGTTCCATAGTCGAGAGGTCTTTACCGTACTGTAAAATATAGTCGGTGCTATCGAGTACGTTCATCCCATCAATATTTAGTAGGGCAACCATATTCTTTGTTGGGATCACGTCACCAGAGGCAAACTGCGCTGAACCAATTAAACCGGTTTCTTCGGCGGTGAAGTTGGCAAAAATAATCGAGCGTTTAAACGGTGTTTGCTGATGCATTTTTTGCATTATTCGAGCAATCTCAAGGGTGGCCGCGGTGCCTGATGCGTTATCAATGGCGCCATTATAAATTTTAGGACCGCTGTCGGTTTGTTTAGTGCCAAAGTGATCCCAATGGGCACTAATAACGATGTATTCATCTGGGCTTTCACTGCCTGTGATTTTTGCGACCACATTATGTGATTTTGCATGTGACACTTCGTTTTTAAATGCAAGGGTTGCTTTTAAATTCAACGCTTTAGCTTGAAATTGCTCACTAAGTGCTTGTTGCTTTAATTGTTGGTAATTTAAGTGTGCTGATGCAAATACTTGCTCGGTGGCATCGAGTGTTAGCCAGCCCATAACGGGTAATTCAGATGCATTGAGGTTGTTATCCATTAGACTGTATTTAGTGCCGGTATTTGAGCTTTCAACTACCCCCCAAGGGTATGCGGCAGGAGCTGTTTCGTGAACAATAAATACCGCTTTAGCGCCTTGGCGCGCGGCTTCTTCATATTTATAAGTCCAACGACCATAGTAAGTCATGGCATTACCAGTAAATAACGTATCGTCTTGAGTGGCAAAGCCTGGGTCGTTTACCAGCACAATAACGGTTTTACCGGTTACATCAATATTGGCGTAGTCGTTCCAGTTATATTCAGGGGCATTTATACCATAACCGACAAAGACCACATCAGAATTGCGAACATCAATAACAGGCTGTAATTGTTTAGTACGAGCAGTAAAGTCTTTACCCGCTTTAAAGCTTAAATCACCCATGGTCAATTGCATGTTTTGATCTGCGGTGATCATGGCCATTTTAACCGGATGTAAAAAATCACCGTTATAGGCACCAGTTAACCCTATGGCTTTGTATTGTTCACTCAAATAGCCAACGGTTTTTACTTCACCCAATGTTAATGGACCGCGGCCTTCAAAGTCATCAGAGGCAAGGGTTTTAATATGCTGTTTTATATTATTTAAACTAACGCCCGGACTGTTTTCGAGCGAGGAAGTGGGGGTTGCAGACTCTGAGCAACCCGTTAGTACAATAACTAAAAAAAATGTGATGGTTTTTATATAAGACATAATAAGTTAGGAAATAATATTTTTTTCGACTATAACCCCAAACAATAACACAATGCGAATTTTTATCCCTTTTAAACCTATTTTTATGCAGCTTACCTCTTTGGCCCTTTACCCATTAACAGCCATTAGGTAAGTTAAAAATAATAACAAAAGGGATAAGTAATGAAGCAATTTAATCGTCGGGATTTTTTAAAGGCAGCCAGTGTAGCTGCCGCTGCTGGTGTGGTTAGTGGCTGTGCATCTAGTGGCAGTGTTCATACTAGCGCGCCTATGCAACAAGGGCGCTCCGTTATCGGTTTGGTCGCACCTAAAATGGATGTGGTGAGAGTAGGGTTTATTGGTGTGGGTCAGCGCGGGTATGGCCATGTAAAGCGTATGAGCCACATTGAAGGCACTCAAATAGTGGCTATTTGCGATACTCATACAGAGGTTTTAGAACGTGCCGCTAATTATTTAGTTGATACGGGAGTGGCAAAGCCTGCATTGTATAGTGGCAGTGAGCGCGCTTATCAACAAATGCTCGAACGACAAGATATTGATATTGTTATTATTTCAACACCATGGGCATGGCATGCGCCAATGGCTATCGATACCATGAACAGCGCAAAACATGCTTTTGTTGAAGTGCCTCTGGCACTG
Organism: Pseudoalteromonas sp. 23_GOM-1509m; assembly: GCF_000518425.1. Taxonomy (NCBI): domain Bacteria; kingdom Pseudomonadati; phylum Pseudomonadota; class Gammaproteobacteria; order Alteromonadales; family Pseudoalteromonadaceae; genus Pseudoalteromonas; species Pseudoalteromonas sp. 23_GOM-1509m. The sequence continues at coordinate 50,799 of NZ_KI912434.1, read as the reverse complement.
ACTGTTGATGAAATGTGGCAAATTGTCGATACCGCAGAGCGTACGCAAAAAAACTGCATGATGATGGAAAATGTTAACTACGGCCGCGACGAGTTAATGGTATTAAACATGGTACGCCAAGGTGTATTTGGGGAGCTGTTACATGGCGAAGCGGCGTATATTCATGAACTGCGCTGGCAAATGAAAGAGCTTGAGCACAAAACAGGCTCATGGCGAACGCAGTGGCATGCAAGACGTGACGGTAATTTATATCCTACGCATGGATTAGGGCCGGTATCGCAATACATGAATATAAACCGTGGCGATCGGTTTGATTTTTTAACCTCAATGAGCTCACCTTCACTTGGCCGAAGCGCCTATGCACAGCGTGAATTTGCTGCCGATCATCCCCGTAACCAGCTCAATTATATTGCTGGTGACATGAACACGACGCTGATTAAAACTCTCAAAGGGCGCAGTATTATGGTGCAGCACGATACGACAACCCCTCGCCCGTACTCACGACATAACTTAATACAAGGCACGAATGGCGTGTTTGCCGGTTTCCCTAATCGTATTGCCCTTGAAACTGGTGGCTCAAAAAGTTTTCATGAGTGGGATTATGATATGAGCGCATGGTATGAGCAGTACGACCATCCCTTATGGACAAAAATGGGTGAAGAGGCGCAGCGCAATGGTGGCCACGGTGGCATGGACTTTTTAATGTTTTGGCGGATGATTTACTGCTTAAGAAATGGTGAACCGCTAGATCAAGACGTTTATGACGGGGCGGCATGGTCGGTTATTTCGCCGTTATCAGCCCAGTCTGTGAGTGAGCGTAGCCGCTCAATAGATATTCCCGATTTTACTCGCGGGGCATGGCAAACCGCACAGCCTTTGGGCATTGTAAGCTAAGCCAAATAAAAAAGAGCGCATGCGCTCTTTTTTTATTTATTGGTTATGTTTATTAGCTACTTCTCACATCAACCTTGAGTTTAAGCTTTTGGCCTGGCTGTAAGTATTTTTGCCCAGCCAAGTCATTCCATTTAATTATATCGCTCACGGTTAAATTAAACTTAGAGGCTATACGCGCTAATGAATCACCCCGACGCACTTTATAAGTAATAGTGCGATTGGCGTTATTCGCTGACTCTTTAGGCTGATTTGCTGATTTATAAACAACCAATTTTTGATTTAAACGCAGTACTGCATTTTTCTTCAGCTTATTCCACTTAGCTAATTCACCCATAGTGACATCGTATTCGCGGCTTATGTCCCACAATGTGTCGCCACTTTTTACCGTGTGTGAGAGCTTAGTACGCAAACTTTTATTAGCGGCCGCACGTACTTGCTGAGGTAAATGTTCACTGTTAATTTTACCATCTGTTAGCGGCACTAAAATTTGTTGGCCAACACGAATGACGTTTGAATTAAGCTTATTTAATGACTTTATTGCATTGGTGCTAGTGGTAAATTTACTGGCAATTACCGACAGGCTATCACCTTTTTTAACTTTGTATTGTTGCCAGCGAAGACGATTTTTAATGTCAGTTGCAGCTAATTTTTCTGTAAATTGCTCTACTTTATCGGTGGGTATTAATAAAAAGTGTGGGCCATCAGGGTCTGTTGCCCAGCGGTTAAATCCAGGGTTTAGTCTGTATAGCTCGGTAAGGGTCATGTCAGCCATATCGGCTGCCAGCGCTAAATCAATCTGTGACTCAATATTGACCACTTCAACCACTTGCGCGTTAATGATAGGCTTCCATGACACATTAAAATCATCAGCGCGCTTTAATAAATCGGCTAATGCTAATAATTTAGGCACGTAGGCAGTGGTTTCACGAGGTAAATCAAGTGACCAAAAATCGGTAGGTAAATGCTTTTTACGATTCTTTTTAATCGCACGCAGTAAGCGGCCTTCACCTGAGTTATAAGCTGCAATTGCGTTCAGCCAGTCACCCTCAAGGGTTTTGTGTAAGTATGAGAGATAATCAAGCGCTGCGCGAGTTGATTGCACAATGTCGCGACGCCCGTCATACCACCAGTTTTGTTTTAAATCAAAACGCTCGCCGGTTGCTGGCATAAATTGCCAAATACCCGATGCGGTGCGGTGTGAGTAGCCATAAGGGTCAAAAGCACTTTCTACTATGGGCAATAGTGCAATTTCGATTGGCATTTCACGCTTTTCAATTTCTTCAACAATAAAATGCAAATACGGCTCAGCACGTTTAGAAATACGATCTAAGTATGCTTGATGGCGCGCATAATAGTTACGCTCAGCGACCACTGGGCGGTTTTGTGGAATATCGATGGATAATTGGTAACGAATACGCTCCCAAACATCGTCAAACACAGGGGCTTCCTCTTCGATATCGTTCACTTGTTGATATTGCGCGTTCATCATCAGCGCCGTGCTAATATCGTTTGGGCTTGCGCCTTCAAGCTGGTCTAGTGCCTGATTTTGTGAATCTGTGTTTAACGTTGTCAGTGTTTGACAACCGCTTAGCGTCATCGCTAAGACCAATAAAAGAGGAGATTTATTCATAAATACCAATACATAGGGTAAAAAACTCGGCGAATACTACCCATAATGAGTCAACATTGCCACTTATGACCGTTAAAAGTTCCAAACAAATATGATTAGAAAATGTTAACTTATTGTTTATTAACTAATCGTTTTATTATTGTTGTTAGCGCATGTTTAACCTTGAAAGGTCAACAGGCCCAAATTAAAAATGATCTTTGAACTTTCTCAGACTAGCAAAGTTTTCCCAAGGTTCATTGTTTTTTGTAACTAAACAATATTCTTTTGGTATTAATTCTGTAATGTTTGGCAAATTACTACGCATAAAAGGGTTAATTTTCAGCTCATGGCCTATGGTACTTGGCAACGTTATTTCATCTTTATTACGCAATTCATCCACTTGCTGGCTGTAAGCGAGTAACTCGGGGTTTCGTGGCTCAACCGCTTTTGCAAACGCCAAATTCGCCTGGGTGTATTCATGAGTGCAATACACTTTGCAATCACTCGGTAGTGCACTAAGTTTATTAAATGAATGCCACATTTGCTCTGGGCTGCCTTCAAATAAGCGCCCACAACCACCGCTAAATAATGTGTCGCCAGTAAAGGCAAGTGCATCATTAACATAACAAATATGATCGAGTGTGTGGCCAGGCGTGGTGATAATATTAAATGAGGTGCCTAAAACGGTAATCGTTTGGTCTTCATTTAAAGGCTCTGTTATTCCTTTAAATGAACTGTTACTTGGGCCGTAAACCTCAACGTTTGGATACTGTTTTACTAATTGGGCAACGCCATCAGTGTGATCATAATGATGATGCGTTATTAAAATACCGCCTAGGGTTAAATTATACTGTGCTAAATGCTCAGTGACCGGCGCAGATTGGCCAGGGTCAACCACCCACGCTTGATTATTATGCTCGGTGGTTAAGCACCAAATGTAGTTATCAGAAAAGGCTTTAATTGCTTTGACTTGCACCATGTATCGTTGCTCTATAAAGTGGTATTTAATTAATATTATAACGAGCTTATATAATGAAACCAGCCCTTAGTTTTCAAGAAGGCCCCAAACCGTTGTCATGGCAACAGTTTCCGCATGGTGATTATTTACGTTGTGATATAGAACGCAAATTGTCGCCGTGGTTACCACGTATGTTTGGCTATCATATGCTTAAATTGGGTAATTTAAGTGGCGAGTTAGATACCAGCAAGAGTTCCATTAAGCATCAAGTATGCGTTGCAGAGCCAGGCCCTTATACCGGAGTGGTGGCTGACATAGACGAACTGCCTTTTTATGAGCACAGTATAGATGCGTGCATTATGAGCCATTGTTTAGAGTATCACTCAGATCCGCATCATATATTACGTGAGGCTCATCGTACGCTTATTCCCGGCGGTTATATTGCCATTACCGGTTTTAATCCTTTTAGCTTTTGTGGGTTAGCGCAATTACTGCCATTTAGTGGTCAAAAATTACCGTGGACAGGGCGCTTTTTTACCCCTGCACGCGTTAAAGACTGGCTTAATTTACTTGGGTTTGAAATTGTGGCCGATGAGCGCTTTATTTATTCATCGTTGGCACGCGGTAACCGGTTGTCGCGGTTTGCGTTTTGGCGCAGCTTTACCAAGCAATATTTAAAACCTATGGGCAGTGTATATTTGCTGGTGGCACGAAAGCGTGTTGCGCCACTTACGCCAATAAAACCTAAGTGGCATGCACGGCCACAATTTGCGCCAATAAAAGGGGTAGGGCTTAGGCAGACCTCAAAGCAACATTATCAGCAAAATAAAAAATAGTGCGATATTGAGGGTTACGGTTGGTAACCTTCATCATCAATTAAGTTGTTGCCGCTGGCCGCATCACGGGCAAGGTCGTCAACAATTTCATTATATTTATGGCCACTGTGACCTTTTACCCATTTCCAAGTAACATCGTGCTCGGCGCAGGCTTTATCGAGACGTTTCCATAAGTCGACATTTTTAACCGGCTTTTTAGCAGAGGTTTGCCAACCGCGTTTTTTCCAATTGGTGATCCACGACTCAATGCCTTGTTTTACGTATTGGCTATCGGTAGTCAGGGTAACAGGGCATGAACGATTAAGTGATTCTAGCGCAACAATGGCAGCTAGCATTTCCATGCGGTTGTTTGTTGTGAGTTTGTAACCTTGACTTAATTTTTTTTCGTGGGCTTCATAAATCATAAAAATACCATAACCACCGGGGCCTGGATTACCTAAACACGAACCATCGGTGTAAATCTCTACGGTTTTTTGCACTGTTTTACCTTGATATTATGTACAATAAAGTGATTATAGAAAGATACCAGAGTCAGGCTTAATTCGATATGGCACGCAGACAAATAGTTTTAGATACAGAAACCACCGGCATCGACCCTAAACAAGGGCACCGTATTATTGAGATAGGCTGTGTGGAGCTAATGAATCGTCGGCTAACCGGCAATAATTTTCACGTTTACATAAATCCACAACGCAGCATTGAAGAAGAAGCAATCGACGTTCACGGTATTACCAACGAATTTTTACGTGACAAACCGCTTTTTAGAGACATTGCCCAAGAGTTTTTTGACTATATTAAAGACGCAGAACTCGTTATTCATAACGCGCCGTTCGATATTGGCCATATGGATAATGAATTTGCGTTATTAAATCAAGGTTATCAAAACACCCATGATTTTTGTGGCGTGCTTGATACCCTTAAAATGGCGCGTGACTTGCATCCAGGACAAAAGAACAACCTAGATGCGCTTTGCCGTCGCTACGATGTTGATAACACTAAGCGTACGTTACACGGCGCCTTACTGGATTCTGAGATTTTAGCCGATGTTTACTTGGCAATGACCGGGGGACAAGTAAAGCTAAATCTTAATCAAAATAAAGATGACTCAAGTGAAGATCAAAAGGGCGGTATTAGGCGCTTAAACAGCGATAGAGCCCCATTGGTTGTTGTAGCAGCAAGCGAAGCAGAGCAAAGCGCACATCAATCACGTTTAGACATTGTACAAAAGGAGGGCGGCCATTGTTTATGGCGCGCTGAATAAGGCACTATTATGAAAACGCTATTAGTAGTTTCACTGTTTTTAATCGCCGCGTGCTTCATTCCCGATGCACACAGCGTTAAACAAGTTGAAGAGTTAAAAGGCAGCGGAAAACAAAATGAAATACCGTTACTGGATAACCGTTTTCGTATAGATGACAAAATTGATGAAATAAAATTAATATTTTTTAGACGTCCTGGCTCGCCTGCCGTTATTTTAGTTAGACCCGATGGCACTAAGTACTTTGCAACCAATGCGGTAAGAAACACCAGCCTAGATTGGTACGACGAATTAAATTACGATCTAGTGGTTATTCGCAACCCTATGCCTGGGCCATGGCAAGTTATTGGCCAAATAATGCCACAGAGCCGTATTGTTGTAATTGGTGAGCTATCGCTTAAGGTTGATCCACTCCCTAAGATTCTTTTTCAGGGTGAAACTGTAAAGGTAACCGGTGAGATTTTAAATGATGGCGAGCCCATTCGCGCTAATCTTTTCAAAGATGCGGTATCGCTCAATGTGAGTTTTGTGAGTACTAATAATGAAAATTTTGAAAATTTTGGAGCAGGCATACAGCAAGTTACTGAATTTAAAGACGATGGCTACGGATTTGATGAAAGTGCAAAAGACGGTGTGTTTACGGGTGAGTTTACTTTAAATTTTACTCCAGGCGAGTGGCGGCCAGAACTTTATATTACCACCGACGTCCTTGAGCGACGAGTTGTTCAAGACACTATAGTTGTGCATGAGCCGCCTTTTAGTTTTACCTCAGTTGAAGCAACCGATGAGGGGGACGATCACCGTATTACTATAAATATTGATGAAAAGTTATTAAAGCCTGAAACCGTGATCATGCAAGGGAAAATTTATTATCCCAATAATGAAGAGCAAGTATTTTACTTAGACACTAATAACACCGCAGTAAGAGAACTGGCTTTACAAGATTACGGATGGGGACGTTACAACATTGAAATTTCTGTGTTTGGCTCAACAGTAAATGACAGAGAGTTTATGGCTACGTTGCCAACCTATTTATTTGAAATAGAAAGACCGATAGAAGTTATTCCTGAAATTCCAAAAGCGAGCATCATTAAGGAAGAAAATATTCCAGAGCCTGTTATAAAACCAAAAGTAATGGCCACGGGATTAATGGTTAGTTTAATTATTGGTGGGAATTTGGCCATATTATTTATTGGTTGGTTATGTATTCGTGTTTTTGTGCAGAATAAACCGATAAAACTTAAATTGAATTTTGCTTTTTTAAAGAAAAAAAAAGCAACCGAGGCAAAAAAATCAGATCAGCAAAAAACAACTGATGCAGAAAATGGCTCAAAAAATGACAAAACAGGTGAAATTTTAAACCTTTCGATGTCAGATGACTAAAAAACCTGTAAAAAAACAAAAAAGCCCTTGACGAAGTAGGGGCTGGTTCGTATTATTCACGCCGCTGTCAGGGGAGACTCAGACAGCAACGAAAATGCGGAGTGGTAGTTCAGTTGGTTAGAATACCGGCCTGTCACGCCGGGGGTCGCGGGTTCGAGTCCCGTCCACTCCGCCA